>JAFQBT010000102.1 GCA_017399625.1 Oscillospiraceae bacterium | reverse complement strand
GCTGGCTTATCCAGGCGTTGAGATAATTGGTAAGAACCGTTACAAGCTGGGAAGAAATCAGCGTTGCAAGCGCAAGCAAGAGAAGATTTATGAGAAGCGCCATATCTTTTCCGACAAGAGCTTCATCAACTATGCGGCCGGTGATTATGCTTGGCAAAAGACCGAGAACCGAGGAAACAAGAATGGTCGCAAAGACAAGCAGGAATTTTGACCAATAGGGCGTAAGATATCCGAGAATTCGTTTTAAAAGCGCGGGAGTTACTTTAGGCATATTTTCTTTTTCTTCTTCGGTAAGAAATCCGCGCGGATTCACAGGCGGCATTGCGTCATCTCCTTTAAAAAATTCTGCTTCAAGTATAGCACTGCTTTGCTTTGTGTTCAATTACCTGAAAGAAAAAAGCTGATAATCCGCATGATTATCAGCTTTTTCCGTATTTTGGTGGAGACACACGGGCTCGAACCGTGGACCTCTCGCGTGTGAGGCGAACGCTCTGACCAGCTGAGCTATGCCTCCGGGCATAAATTTTGCAGAAAATATTATATCACTTAATTGAACTTCTGTCCATAATCACAGTCCAAAAAATTTATAATTCGTTAACCATTGTAAAAAATATCCATGGTAAAATAATTATATAATACTATAAAGGAAGATATTCATTATGATAATGCAGAAATTAAGGGAGTTTATGTACGGAAGATACGGGACCGACCAGCTTTCCATAGCGCTTGTTGCCGGAGGATTTGTTTTTTATGTTCTGTATGTTTTCACCCGTTCCCGCCTTCTTTATCTTGTTTCGCTTATTCTTTACGGAATTGCGATTTTCAGAACGCTTTCAAAAAATCACGTAAAACGCAGAGCGGAAAATCAGAAGTTCATGACTTTTTGGTATAAAGCCAAAAATTGGTGGGTTGGTTTCCGTGCGGATTTTGAGGAAAGAAAAACCTATAAACGTTTTAAATGCCCGAAATGCGGACAAAAGATCCGAATTCCGAGAGGACGCGGAAAAGTTGAGATCCGCTGTCCGAAATGTTCCGAAAGATTTGTAAAGAAGGTATAAAAAATGCCAAAAAAACTTTTGCTGATAATAAATCCGGTTTCCGGAATGCGGCTTGGGGCAATTTATACTCCCAAAATCGTTTCAACCCTTTCCGACGGCGGATATGACGTTTTTCTTATGATGACATCAAAAAGGGGCGACGCAAAAACCTGGGCAGAAACTTACGGAAAGGATTTTGACCTTATCGTTGCCTGCGGCGGCGACGGAACCTTTAACGAAGTTGTTTCCGGAAACCTTTCCGGAGCAAACAGACCACTTGGATATATCCCATGCGGAAGCACCACCGATTTTGCCGCAAGCATCGGCCTTTCAAGCGATATTCCCACAGCGGCACATAATATTGTCAGAGGTTCCGAAAATGTTTTTGATGCGGGTTCTTTTGGCGGAAGACCTTTTACCTATGTTGCGTCTTTCGGCGCATTTACAAGAACAAGCTACACAACTTCCCAAAGTTTCAAAAACATCGTGGGACATCTTGCATATATCGTGGAAGGCGGGCTTGACCTTAAAAACCTGAAGCCGGAATTTGTATCTTTTGAAGTAAACGGTGAGATACACGAAGGAAACTATATTTTCGGAGCGGTCAGCAATTCAACATCCCTTGGCGGGATTTTAAGCATTTCGACCGATATTGTGGATATGAACGACGGACGGTTTGAAGTTATGCTTATAAAATATCCGGAAAACGCCCAGCAGCTTTCAAAAATCGTCCAGGCGGTCCTTTCAAAGCAATATGCGGAATGCGAAATGATCGAGTTTTTCTCCTGTGAAAGGCTGGCGGTGCTAAAAAATCCTTCCGGCGGCTGGAGCCTTGACGGAGAATTTGAAGAAGGCGCCGACGGAATTTTTATAGAAAACAAAAATTCCGCAATAAAACTGATAAAATAAAAACACGCAGGCATCTGAGCGGCCTGCGTTTTTGGTTTTTTTAAACTTATGCTTTATCGACGGAATCGATGTATTCGGTAAGTTTGAGAACGTTGTTGGAATAACCCCATTCGTTATCGTACCATGCAACAAGTTTTACGAAAGTATCGGTAAGAGCGATACCTGCTTTTGCGTCGAAGGTGGAACCGTGAGGATCGCCGAGGAAGTCGGAAGAAACAACAGCGTCTTCGGTATATGCAAGAAGACCTTTGAGTTCGCCTTCGGAAGCAGCTTTTACTGCAGCACAGATTTCGTCATAGGATGCGGGTTTTTCAAGGTTGACGGTAAGGTCAACAACGGAAACGTCGATGGTGGGAACGCGGAATGCCATACCGGTAAGTTTGCCGTTAAGAGCAGGGATAACTTTGCCAACAGCTTTTGCAGCGCCGGTGGAGGAAGGAATGATGTTTCCGCAGGAAGCACGGCCGCCTCTCCAGTCTTTTTTGGAAGGACCGTCAACGGTTTTCTGGGTTGCGGTAACTGCGTGAACGGTGGTCATAAGGCCGTCTTTGATGCCGAAGTTATCGTTGATAACTTTTGCAAGAGGAGCAAGGCAGTTGGTGGTGCAGGATGCGTTGGAAACAACTTCCATATCGGTGGTGTAAGTGGTGTTGTTAACGCCCATTACGAACATGGGAGCGGTTTTGGAAGGAGCGGTGATAACAACTTTTCTTGCGCCTGCTTTAAGGTGAGCCTGGCAGGTGTCAACTTCCTTGAAAACGCCGGTTGCTTCGATAACGTATTCAACGCCGTCTTCGCCCCAGGGAATTTCTTCAGGGTTTTTGAAACCGTAAACTTTGACTTCTCTTCCGTTGACAACAAGTTTGCCGTCTTTTTCGGAAATTTCGCCGTTGAATCTGCCCTGTGCAGTGTCGTATTTTGCCATATAGGCCATGTAGTCGGGATCGATGAAAGGATCGTTTACAGCTACAATTTCAAATTTTTCGGGCTGTGCTGCCGCAATGCGGAAAACAAGTCTGCCGATACGGCCGAAGCCGTTGATGCCAATTCTGATCATTTGGGATTACCTCCATAAAATCAATTTTTTACAGCTACCATTTTATAATATTTTTGTTATATTAACAAGAGATTTTATTATTATTCTGCATTCATTCACTAAAATTTCGCCGGAAAAAGGTTTCTTTTGGTTAAGTTGACAAAAAGGCTTGTTTATTTTTCCGAATCAAGATATTATATTTGTATAAAATATACAGGAAGGTAAATGTATGGCATATAAAAGGCTTAAAAGCGGAAAAAACGTAAGCAGCGAAAAGGCTGCGGAACTTTCTCTTTGCGCAAAGGAACAGCTTTTCGAAGCGGTGCGCGGTCAGTTCGTCGAAACCATGAAACTCCCTCCGGAATACACCGGAATTTCCGAAGAAATCAACATAAACGGCTATCTTATCCTTCGTATGGGTCACGACCTCAACGAATATTACGAGGCGGTTTCCGGAAAGGATTCTTTCGACTGCAAAATGACCGAAATCGGGTTGATGCTGAAAGCCATCTATGAAAAAGCGGAACCTATAATCCGGAAAAGGGATATCACATTTCTTTCAAGATTCCCGGCGGAAAATATTTTTGTGAATATTGACAGGGAAAAATTCTGCTATGCGGTGCTGGATATTCTTCTGAATGCAGCGGAAAACACTGCTCCCGGCGGAAGGATAAGAATGTCCGTCCAGACAACAAAAAAATTCGTAAAGGTGATAATCGGCGATAACGGCTGCGGAATGGATGAGGAAACCCTTGCCCGTTGCACCGAACCTTTCTTCACTGCCTCCGCAGGAAGAAGAAAAAAGACCGGTCTCGGTCTTACTCTTGCGCACCATTTCCTTGCGGAAAGCGGCGGAAGAATGAACATAAAAAGCGAAAAGGGAAAGGGAACAACCGCGGAAATGCTCCTTCCGATCATGGCGGCGGGTTCAATGGAACTTTCCGCTTCCGCAACGGTTCCGGATATCCTCGGCGGAAAACTTTCGCCGGTCTATATCATGCTTTCCGGACTCGGAAAATAATATCTGCCCTTGGGGGGTATCAGTCAAATAAAAAAACGGCGGATTTTTCAATCCGCCGTTTTTTGTTTATATAACAGTTTTCAGGAAATCGGAAAAGGCGTTTTCGTCCGGAAAATCGCTTTTCCTCCGGTCCGCAAGAACAGCGAAAGGTTCCCCGCCGGCAACAACGATCCTTTCGCAAAGACCGAAAGCCTCCGCCGGATTATGGGTGATTATCAGCGCGGTTTTTCCGGAAATTTCCTTTCGGATAAGTTCAAGAATCTCCGCGGAAGTTCGGATATCAAGCCCCCGGAGCGGCTCATCAAAGAAGAAAACCTCTCCGCCGAATGCAAGGGCTCTTGCAATAGCAAGGCGGCGGCACATTCCGCCGGAAAGTTCCTCCGGATATTTATCCGCGGAATCCGAAAGCCCGACTTTTTCAAGATATTCCAGCCCGCGGCTTTTTTCTATGTTCACCGCGGTGAGATTTTCGAGCGCATTGCACCAGGGAAGAAGCCGGTCCTCCTGAAAAACAAAGGAAGCGGAACCTTCAAAAGGCGTTATTTCGCCTTCCTGCGGCTTCAGAAAACCGGCGGCAAGTTCCAGAAGGGTCGTTTTTCCGAATCCGGAAGGACCGAGAACCGCCGTTGTTTCGCCGCTGTTTATCGCAAAGGAAAAATCTTCAAGAACCGTTTTTTCGCCGTAGGAAAAGCCGACGTTTTTAAATTCTGCCATTTTTCAGGCCTCCCTTCGCCGTAAGCCAAAGAACCGCTTTTTCAAGCAGAACGCTCAGGATAACAACCGCCGCGGTCCATGCGAAGGTATCGACGGTTTCAAAATATATTTTTGAATCGTGGAGGGCGGAGCCGATGGAATTTCCCTTCGGGCAGATGACCTCCGCAGCGATTCCCGCTTTCCATGCCATACCGACGGCGCTGTTTAGTGCAGCGGCAAAAAATGGTTTTACGGTCGGAAGGGTTATGCGGAAGAAAATCTCCTTTTCCGAAAGCCGGAAAGCCCGCCCCATCTGCAGAAGATCCTTATCAACGGAAAGAATCCCTTTTTCGGTGTTCGCCCAGACCGTCGGAAGAACTATGAGCATGGCGGTGAAAACCGGAACGTTCTCAACGCTGAGCCAGAGTATCGCAAGGATGATGAATGAAGCCACCGGAGTTGCTTTTATAACGTGCAGAGCGGGCGAAAAAAGGCTCCGGAAAAGGTTTGATTTTGCTGTGAGCACCGCAAGCACCGCACCGAGCA
Organism: Oscillospiraceae bacterium; assembly: GCA_017399625.1. Lineage (GTDB taxonomy): Bacteria > Bacillota > Clostridia > Oscillospirales > Ruminococcaceae > UMGS1668. Next base: position 6,159 of record JAFQBT010000102.1, on the reverse strand, counting down.
CCGTTCCGAGCACGAGTCCGGAAAGAACCCGGAAAAGGGAAACAAAAAGCGAGATCCAGAAGGAACCTTCGGTGCAGAATCCGCCAAGCCTTTCAAGAACCGAAAGGGGCGACGGAACAAGAATGTTTTCGCCGACTGCAAGATGCACGCATTCCCATAATGCAATCCAGAAAACGGCGGAAACCGCGTTGGAAAGCCATTTTTTCATGTTCCGGATCACTCCTTCCGTTAAAAATCAAAGTTTAAATATCAGCCGAAAAAGTCCTCTCCGGGAATTGCTCCGCCGATGCTTGCGGGGTTTCCGTTATAAAGAACGGTGAGGAAATTTTCGAGCACGGTCTTATATTCATCGCCGTAAAGCCATACGATATTGCATCTCGGAATGGCGTTTTCCGCAACGGCCGCGGCGGCAATTCCGTATTTTTCGATGAGGATTCCGGCTTCCGCGGGTTCGGAATTGGTGAACTCGATGCTCACGCCGTAATCCTTGATGAATTCGGCAACGGCGGCGGGGTTCTGTTCAAGAAATTCCCTGCGGACTGCGATTCCGCCCATGGTGAGAACTTCGCCGGTGAGCTTTTTCCATTCCTCTGAAAGGTTAAGCGCAACCCGGAAATCCTCGCTTTTGGTCATAACGTTGGTGACAAAGGGCTCCGGAAGCATCACGATATCGTATTCGCCGGTCATGGCAAGGGTTGCGGCTTCGGTATGTTCGCTCGCAAAATGGATGTCCGCTCCGATTCCGCTTTCGGCGATGAGGTGGACGAGCACAGCTTCGGCGGTGCTGCCTTTTCCGGAAGCAAGAATAGTCTTTCCGTCAAGATCGGCGATGCCGGAAATGCTGTCGCCGCGCTCAAGAATATAGAGAACGCCAAGGGTGTTGACGCCGAGGCAGACTATTTTGCCCTCGGTTTTATTATAAAGCGAGGAAATTGCGTTTGTGGGAAGGGCGGCAATATCAAGTCCGCCCTGAACAAGCTGACCGGTAAGTTCATCTGCTGCGCCGGCAACGGTGAATTCATAGCTGTTGCGGGTAAGTCCCTGTTCGTTCTGATCCATAAGCCATGCGGCACCCATTCCGGTGGGACCTTTGAGCATGCCGATTTTTACTTCCGCGCCGACAAATTCATCGGAAACTGGAGTTTCGATTTCGGGTTCGTTTTCCGGAACGGATTCCGGTTCGGTTGAGCACGCGGCGGTGCTCATGAGCATGATAAGCGCAAGAATAAGAGAAAGAACTTTTTTCATTTTTATTTCCTCCGATAAAACGCCTTTTTCAAGGCTTTAATAAAACAATTTTTTTGCCGATCCGACCGATGATTCCCTGTTCCTGAAGGGCATCGAAAGCGCGGTAAACGGAAGCACGCCCGATTCCGAGCATCTGGGCAAGTTTTGAAACGGAGCAGGGGAGAACAAGTTCGCTTTCGCCGTTAGCCATGGTAAGAATCCAGCGCAGAACTTTTTCGGAAGCATCCCCTTCGGAATAAGCGGAGATTTTTTTGTTGAGGAAGATGATTTTTTCGGAAAGCAGGGTGACGTAAGCCTTTGCAAATTCCGGCGAGGTTTCAAAAGCCTCCTCAACAACCTCCTTCGGCAGAACCGCAAGACGAAGGGAATTTCCGGCGATAATTTCGGAAGGGAATTCCGCTTCCTCATAAAAAAGGGTCGCCATTCCGAAAACGTCCCCTTCGGAAAGCCGGTTGATAACCGTTCTGCGTCCGTCAAGGGAGATTTTTGCTACGGAAGCGCAGCCTTTGATTATAAGCGCAAGGCAGCGGCTGAAATGCTTTTGGGTCATAAGGGCTTCGCCTTTTTTTGCGGTAACAAATTCTATTTTTTCGCCGAAGCGGTCAATATCGAATTTTGAAAAGAGCTTGCTTTCCAAAAAAGCTTCTCTGTCCTTTGCAGTCATGGAATCCCTCCTTTTCTGTATCAAATGATACAATATTATTGTGCTGTTGTCAATATATTAACAGAAAATATATAAAATTTTGCTGCGGAAAGCGCCGGGTTGAACAGTCTTCCCTTATAGGGAAGGCTTAAAAAACGGCCTCCGGAAAAACCGGAAGCCGTCTTTGCTTTTTTCTATTTTATCTTGTGCCGTGGAGGTTGAGGAATTCGTCGTTTCTCGGGCGGGAAACAATTCTGGTCCAGCAGGGATAGAATCCGGCATTTGCGCCGGTGTTGGGGGAAATCTTGCAGGAAGCACCGCCGAAGAAGGGGATTTTTCCGCAATCGATAACCGCATCTTTCATGCAGGCAAGGATATTTTCCGCCGCAAATCCAAAGCGCTCTTCCGGAGCAACCGCAAGGTTCAGCTGCCAGAGGAAATCGCCTTCGTCGAACGCCGCCGCCATTCCGATGACCTTTCCGTTTTTCTTTGCGGTGAGGAGAAGAGAAACCGGTCCGTGGCTCTCAAGGTCAAAAACTTCCTTCGCAAGGGGCTCGGAGCTGAAACGGTCAAAACCGGATTTTGCGATTTCGATATCGTATTTTGACTCGGTTTTCGGAAGATTGAAATCCGGAATGCTGTACTGATACATATCGTCGATGGTGTGTCCGTGGAGATAGAGAATCTCGCTGAGCATGATCAGGGTTTTTGTTTCAAAAATCCAGTCCGGATCCTTGCCCTCAAAAATTCTGCGGAAATCCGGGATCATTTTCGGAAGAACGGAAAAGACCGCCGAACCGCCGTAGCAGGCGGCTTTCATGGCGCAGTTTCCGCTTTCTTTAAGTTCGGTGACAACAAGCTTATAGGAATCAAAATCCTTTTCGGCGCAGTTGAATTCCGCCGCAAGATGTTTTTTTACGATTCCGGCAACATCATAATTATCCATAAAAACCTCCTGTTTTGTTTTACAAAAAGTAAAAAGATTGTTATAAATTACAGATTGTTGAAAAATTCTTCAATTTCAGCCCTGTTTCCGGAGCAGCTTCCCTGAACAAGTTCCGGTTTTCCGCCGCCGCGGCCGCTGAATTTTGAATTTATTTCCTTCGCAATGGGCGCGCAGTTTTCGCTTTTTGAGGAAACCGCATATTTATAATCCCCGTCGGTTCCGTTAAAAACCGCCGCGGTTTTAAAGTTTTCCGAAATGGTAAGGCAGAATCTCCGGAGCTCGTCCGGGGTCATTCCGCTTTCAAAAACGCAGATTTTTTCGCCGGTTCCAAGTTTTTCCGCTTTAAGGGCAAAAAGTTCTTTTTTAAGACCGGCCTCATAAATTTTGTGTTCGGTAATTTCGTTTTCAAGGCGCTTTACCGCAAGGCAGAGTTCGTTCGGCTTTACCGAAAGGGAATTTGTGACCTTAACAACGTCCCGGTTCTTGCTCCGGTAATCCAGGAAGGCTCGCTTTCCGCAAAGCATAAAAAGTCTTGTTCCGCCTTTATAATTCTGGAACGAAGTCACCTTTATTATTCCGATTTCGCCGGCGGTCCGGACATGTGTTCCGCAGCAGGCGCAGATATCGTAACCGGGAACGGTGACAATGCGGATTTTTCCGGAAAGCTTCTTTTTGCTGCGGTAGGGAAGAACCTCCAGTTCCTCCCCGGAAGGATAGCTGATTTCGAAAGGTACGTTTTCAAAAACCGCGTTGTTAGCGGCAGTTTCGATTTCGGAAACCTGTTCATCGTTCAGCGGAATGTCAAGGTCGATGGTCGTTTCCTCAAGACCGAGATGGAAGCCAACGTTCGTCGCGCCGAATTTTGAATGGGCGATTCCGGAAAAAATATGTTCGCCGCTGTGCTGCTGCATAAAATCAAAACGGCGGCGCCAATCGATTTTTCCGAAAACGGTTTCGCCTTCGGAAATCGGTTTTTCGGCAAAATGGTGGATAACGCCTTCCTTGTCCTCCTGAACGTCAAGAATTTCTGTTCCGTTCAGAGTTCCCGAATCCGGAAACTGTCCGCCGCCTTCCGGGAAAAAAGCGGTTTTATCAAGAACAATATCAAACCCCTTTTCCGATTCGGAACAGGAAAGAACCGTCGCGGAAAATTCGGTCATATATGCGTTTTCGTCAAAAAGACGCTTTGTGGGTTCCATAAAGGACACCTCCTTTTAAAACCGATGGAATATAAAAGGTCGGGCAATAAAGCCGGGATGAAAACCGTTGCCGTTCCTGAACGGCGACGGTCGGAAATCGGAATCACCTTTCGTCTGGTGGAGCGTTTTGGTCCCCTTGAGGGGACAGCGTTTGCGGGAGCAAACTGCAGGGGTGATTTTTCTTTCAGGCACAACCCGGTTTCTTTTTTAAAAGAAATGGGGTTGTAATAACATAAGGAATCCTTTTTGAGGCTTATATGGTCAGTATATCACCCTTTTGCAAAAATGGCAATTGCTAAAAAAAGCGGGGTGTGATATTATATCTAATATAAACTGGGTGGGAGGCGTTTCTTTGCAGAAAGTCGTGCTTGTAACCGGCGGAAGCCGCGGAATCGGAAAAGCAATTTGCGAAAAATTTGCCGCGGAAGGATATTCCGTTGCTGTAAACTATGAAAAAAGCGAAGAGCAGGCAAAAGCTCTTGCGGAAAAAATCGGCGGAAAAGCCTTCTGCGCGGATGTTTCCGATTATAACGCGGTCTGTGGAATGTTCGATGAAATCGAAAGGGAAATGGGCGAAGTTTCCGTTCTTATTAATAACGCCGGAATTTCAACCTTCGGTCTTTTCCAGGACTGCACCGATGAGGAATGGGAGCGGATTTTCGGCGTCAACGTAAAAGGCGTTTTCAATTGTTCAAAACGCGCCCTCGGAAATATGATAAGGAACCAAAGCGGTTCCATCGTCAATATTTCCTCGATATGGGGCGTCACCGGCGGAAGCTGCGAATGCCATTATTCCGCAACAAAAGCGGCTGTAATCGGCTATACAAAGGCCATGGCGAAGGAATTCGGTCCTTCCGGAATCCGGGTCAACTGCGTTGCACCCGGCGCAGTCGAAACGGAAATGAATGCCCGATTCAGCAGGGAGGATATGCAGGCCGTTGCGGAGGAATCCGCTCTCGGCTATATCGGAAAGCCGGAGGAAATTGCCGAAGCGGTTTTCTTTGCCGCAAGCGAAAAAGCCTCCTATATGACCGGCGCCGTTTTAAATATCAACGGCGGCTTTGTAATATAATTGTTGGCAAAGCAGAAAAATCGTGCTATAATATAATTTAATCGAAAGATTTTTTAAACCAGTTTTTTAATTTACTCACGGAGGAATTATAAATGATCAGACTTACAGGTACTCAGCGCGAACTCATGGAAATTCTTTGGGAAAACGAGCATATGACTCTCCATGCCCTCACCAAAGCGGCTCTCGGAAATGCCGTTACCCCCAACAGAACCGATGCGATCCGTGTTGTTCTTCTCCAGATGGTTACAAAAGGCGCAGTAAGCGAAGACGCAACCGTTTCTCCCCATGTCTATACCCCTATCGTTGAAAGGGATGAGGTCGGATTTGAATCCGGATTTGTGGATGCCGCAAGAGCCGAAGGCAACGCGCTTCTCACCGCTCTCACCTGCGGAATGGGTCTTCCCGGCGAAGTTTACAGCGAAAGCCGCGGCAGAGAAATCGATGAATCCAAAGGCAGAGTTCAGCGCACCGTAACCGACGAAGCAAGAAAAGAAGCTATCAAGGAAGTTATGGCACAGATCTGCCGTGAGCGCGATGAATACGAAGCACAGAAGGCAGCCGCAAAAGCCGCCGAAGAAGCAAAGGAGGACTAATCAATGGAAGAAACCGAGTACAGGTATGACACCCAGCTTCTCATCGAAGGAACCGACCTTGACGAAGACGAAATCCACGATTATCTCATGAACGAAATCCCCGGTGACTGCCTTATCGTAGTCGGCGACGAAGAGCTTATCAAGCTTCATTACCATACCAACACCCCCTGGAAAGTCCTTGAATACTGCGCCACCAAAGGCGAGATTTTCGACATTGTTGTTGAAGATATGGACCGCCAGTCCAGAGGTCTTAAAGGTTAATCTTAAAATACCCACTCGAAAGAGTGGGTATTTTTGTGCTATAGCTTGACTTTTTTGGGACAACAATTTAATTGGTTGTTGATTTTAAGATACCTTTTTGATACAATTACTTTATAAAAATGGGGGAGGTGTTTCATAATGGCAAAGAACAAATTAGTTGCGCCTATTGTGAAATGGGTAGGTGGCAAACGCCAACT
>JAFQBT010000101.1 GCA_017399625.1 Oscillospiraceae bacterium | reverse complement strand
CAACTGCAACATCGACCCGGAAGAATACAGCGGTTTTGCATTCGGAATCGGTCTTGAACGTATCGTTATGAGAAGATTCGCAATCAACGACCTTCGTCTTCTTTATGAAAACGACCTTCGCTTCCTTGACCAGTTTTAATTGAAGGAGGAGCTTTGAAATGACCAGCAAAAAAGAACTTTCCGAGCTTACCCTCCGTTTCCAGGCAAGAACTCTTAACATTTACCGCAAGCTTTTCTTCGATCTTCAGGAGCGCGAATATTCCGTCGAACTCCGGGACAGAGCCGCAAAGCTTGCAAAAGCAATTAAAGATGAAGATTATCCCGAAGCAAAAAGCCAGGCCGATAACATCACCTATCTTTTCAAACTTTGCTTCCAGGCAAATCTCATTCTTCCGACCGTTTATCAGGGACTTGCCGTTGACGGACTTACCCTTTCCGCAACTATCGAAGAAGCGATAAACGGCGAAATCGGTCCCGACCCGGAACCGGAAATCATTCCTGTTGAAGATATCCCCAGGGTTGTAAGAAAATACATTCCCGGCGGTGAAAAATAAAAAATTGCCTCCCTTGCCTAAAGGGAGGGGGACCGTTGCCGTATGGCACGGTGGAGGGATTCCTTTACCGAAAAAACAGTCCCTTTATAAAACAGGCGGATATCTCTTTGAAGAATCCCCCAGTCAGCTTCGCTGACAGCCCCCTTTAGGCAAGGGGGCCTACTAAATGTAAAGAAGGTTAAACAATGGATTTATCTCTCAGATGGCTTGCCGACTATGTCGAAACCGGCGTCACTCCCAAACAGTTCTGTGACGCAATGACCATGTCCGGCTCCAAAGTCGAATGTTATAATACCGAAGCCGACTATATCTCCAACGTTGTTGTCGGTAAAATTCTCAAAATTGAAAAACACCCTGATGCCGATAAACTTCAGATCTGCCAGATCGATATCGGCCGCGAAGAACCCATCCAGATCGTAACCGCCGCACAGAACGTTTACGAAGGAATGCTCGTTCCCGCAGCACTCGATAACTCCACCCTTGCGGGCGGAATCAAAATCAAGAAAGGCAAACTCCGCGGCGTTCCCTCCAACGGAATGATGTGCTCTGTTGCGGAACTCGGCGTAACCGTTCATGATTTCCCCTATGCAATCGAAGACGGCATTATGGATATCCAGGAAGACTGCAAACCCGGCGACGATATCAGAACCGCTCTCGGTCTTGACGACGTCTGCGTTGAATTCGAAATCACTTCCAACCGTCCGGACTGCCTTTCCGTCCTCGGCCTTGCAAGAGAAGCAGCAGCAACTTTCGGCAAGGAACTCCACATGCCCGAAGTTAAAATCGAAAACGAAACCGGCGACATCAATGAACTCCTTTCCGTTGAAGTAAAAAACCCCACCCTCTGCCGCCGCTACGTTGCAAGAATGATCAAAAATATCAAGATTGCTCCCTCCCCCAGATGGATGAGAGAAAGACTCCGCGCAAGCGGCGTCCGCCCCATCAACAACCTTGTTGATATCACCAACTACGTAATGCTCGAATACGGTCAGCCCATGCATGCTTTCGACTATAAATATCTTGCAGGCAACAAAATTGTTGTCCGCAACGCAGAAGAGGGCGAAACCATTATGACCCTTGACGGCGTTGAAAGAAAACTTTCCCCCGAAATGCTCTGCATCTGCGACGCCGAAAAACCTTCCTGCGTAGCAGGCGTTATGGGCGGCGAATACAGCGGAATCCAGGACGACACCGATATGGTTGTTTTCGAATCCGCTTCCTTCCTTGGTTCTTCCGTCAGAACCACCGCAAAAAAACTCGGCATGAGAACCGAATCTTCCGGCCGTTTTGAGAAAAACCTTGATTCCAGAATGTGCATGGAAGCAGTCAACCGCGCATGCCAGCTTGTTGAAATGCTCGGCGCAGGCGAAGTTATCGGCGGATATATCGATATCGACAACGAAGGCGACGAACCCTATACCATCGAATTCTGCCCCGAATGGACCAACAAATTCCTCGGAATCGATCTTCCCGCAGAAAAAATGGTCGAAATCCTTGAAAAAATCGGCTATAAAGTTGAAAACGGCGTAATCACCGTTCCTTCCTTCCGCGCAGGAGATACCCGCCACAAAGCAGACATCGCCGAAGAAATCGCACGTTTCTACGGTTATGACGTAATCCCGAACACCGCTGTTCAGGGCGCATCCCAGGGTGCTCTTACCCTTCGCCAGCAGTTCGAGAAAAAACTTTCCCGCCTTCTTATGGCAAACGGCTGCTATGAAGTACAGACCTATTCCTTCATCAGCCCTAAATATTATGATAAAATCGGTCTTCCGGAAGATTCCGACCTCCGCAGAAGCGTTGTAATCACTAACCCTCTTGGCGAAGATACTTCCGTTATGAGAACCACCTGCATTCCCTCCATGCTCGAAGTTGTTGCAAGAAACTATAACAACCGCAATGTTTCCGGACGCTTCTTTGAACTCGGAACCATCTATCTTCCCAAAGAATCCGCCGACATTCTTCCCGAAGAAAGAGGCGTTGCAGTTATCGGTTCCTACGGAGAAAAAGAAGACTTCTTTGCAATGAAAGGAATTATCCTCGAAGCTCTCGATAAACTCGGCGTTTACGGCGTTGAATTTACCGCAAACAAAGAGAACCCCTCTTTCCACCGCGGAAGATGCGCGGATATTTCCATCGGCGAAAAGAAAATCGGCGAAATCGGCGAAATTGCTCCGGCTGTTCTCGATAACTACGGAATCGGAACCCGCGCTTACGTTGCAACTCTTGATATCGCGGATATCTTCGACGCAAGAATTGTTGAAAAGAAATTCAGACCCACTCCCAAGTTCCCCGCTTCCACCCGCGACCTTGCAATCATCTGCGACGATGAACTTCCCGCAGCATCTCTTGAAAAAGCAATCCGCGCCGGCGCAGGAAAACTTCTTGAAAAGGTTGAACTTTTCGATGTTTACAAAGGTTCTTCCATTGCCGAAGGCAAAAAGAGCGTTGCTTATACCATGACCCTTCGTGCCGCAGACCGCACCCTTACCGTTGAAGAATGCGACCGCGCAGTCAACAAAGTTCTTAAAGAACTCGCAAACATCGGCGCAGAACTCAGAAGCTGATAAACCAAAAGGCGGAGCTTTGCTCCGCCTTTTTTGTATATCTTAAAAACGGCGGGAGCAAGCCCCCGCCCTACATTATTTCAGGAGGTAATTTTATGGAAGCAATGGAAAACCTTTTGACCAGAAGAAGCTGCAGAAATTATACCGAAAAACAGGTCCCGGACGAACTTCTTGATAAGGTTCTTGAGGCCGGAACTTTTGCCGCAAGCGGAATGAACCGCCAGAGCACCTATCTCGTTGCTGTTCGTGACAAAGAAACCCGCGACCTTCTTTCAAAAATCAACGCAGGCGTTATGAACAGCACGAATGATCCTTTTTATGGCGCTCCCTGCGTAATCGTTGTTCTTGCCGCTCCGGACCCCACCTATCTTGAGGACGGAAGCCTTGTTATGGGAAACCTTATGAATGCGGCTCATGCTCTTGGTCTCGGTTCCTGCTGGATTCACAGAGCGAAGCAGACCTTTGAACTTCCTGCCGGAAAAGAGCTCCTTGCAAAATGGGGCCTTCCGGAAAATCTTATCGGAATCGGAAACTGCATCCTTGGCTTTGAAGCTGAAGTACCTGCGGAAAAACCCAGAAAAGAAGGAAGAATCATTAAAGTTTAACGGCTCCTCAGAGGAGGGATATCCCCGACTAATTCCAATAAGCGCTCCGCGTTACCCGAATCCCTCTTCCGTCATTTGCTTTGCAAATGCCACCTTCCCCTCTGGGAAGGCTTTTAAAAAAACTCCCCGCCTCGGCAGGGAGTTTTTTGTTTATCTGAATATTCCGCGGATGACCTGTTTTATGGGGTTTTCGGTAAGGGATTTATAATCCTCGCCGCGTAGGATGAGTTTTTCGACCTTGAGGTCACAGAGTTTTTCCGGTTCCATCTCAAGTGGATTCTTCGAAAGAATTACCATATCGGCGATTTTTCCCGGTTCAAGGCTTCCGCGTTCTTTTTCGTCAAAGGTCTGGCGGTAACCGTTATAGGTGCACATCCTCAGAGCTTCCTGAACGGGAAGTGATTCATCGCCATTGTTGCAGATTTTATAGATCCAGTTGATGGGGTCCGGGTCGGTGCAGGGTCCGTCGGAACCGACGCTCATCACTATGCCGTTTTCCGCATAGGTTCTGAAAGGATTGAGCTTTTTCGCCCTTTCGCCGAGGATGCGCTCAAGATAATCGTTGGGTTCCTGAGGCCAGTCAATAAAGGCGCTTTGCACCGCAAGACCGATTTTATATTCCCCGCAGATGCGGATTCCCTCTTCCGTCGGAAGGCAGGCGTGGATTATGGTGTGGCGGTGGTCCTCCCTTGGAAAATCATCAAGAGCGGCTTTAAGCGCTTTTGTTGCCTGGTCAAAAGCCGCGTCGCCGATGGCGTGCATTTCAATCTGAAGTCCGGCGCGGTTTGCCTTTTTGCAGAAATCCGCAACCTTTTCATCGGAATAATAAATTACGCCTTTATTATCCGTTCCTTCATAAGGTTCGAGCATTCCCGCATCTTCGGAACCGAAGCATCCGTCAAGAGCGGTTGCAAAACATCCGCCGATTCGCGGAAGTTTACGCCTTTTTGCTTTTTCGACGTCCATGGTCTGGAAGAAAACCCGGAGCTGGAGCCCGTTGGGAAGTCCCTTTCCGAACCAGTTTTCCATATCGACGTCCATATCAAGGGGAAAACCCACTCCGCTGACGGTATGTATCATTCCGATTCCCCGGGAAGCCATATGGTCCGCGGCTTTCTGCATATTTCTGAGAAGCTTCGGAATCGAAACGGAATTTGTGACAAAGTCGGAAACGGCAAAGAAAGCCTCCTGGTTCATCTCGCCGGTTTCCGGATGGTATCCCCGGAGATTTTCCGCCTTTTTCCGGACGAGTTCCAGAAGTTTTGTGTTGACAACGCAGGTGTGACCGTCATATTTTACCATGAAAAGAGGTTTTTCCGGACAGACTTCGTCAAGCTGTTCCCTTGTTACAAAGCGCTTTTCCTCAACGGAATGGGGTGAAGCGCCGAAGGCAATTATCAGCTTATCGTCGCATCTTTTTACAAATTCCCGGATATTTTCAAGAATTTCACCGTTGCTTTTTGCATCCGCAACGTTCAGCCCCGCAAGAAAAGTTGCGTAGCTTGCAAAATGAATATGGCTGTCGGTGAAAGACGGAATCAAAGCCTTTTCGCCCAGTTCGGTTTTTTCGGCACCCGCATATTTTTCCGGAAGCTCATCTCCGACATAAACGATTTTTCCGCCTTCCTCCACAAGATAGCGGCAGACCTTATTTTCTGCATTGCAGGTCAGAACTGCACCTTCGTAAACTTTCATTTTTCAGCACCCCTTTTCATTTTTAAAAGCATGCGCTTGCGGTATTTTATGTTCGCAAATTCGTTGATGCGCTTCATATAGACCGCATCATAAAAACCGCCCACTGCACCGATTATCGGGATTCCCTGGACAAATTTCATATAGAGAAGTTCCTTCGAAAGGGTTGCCGCGGCGGATTTTATGGCTTCCTCACGGTTATAATCTTCCGGGAGCTCGCCGGTTTTTATGAATTTTTCGATTTTTCCGTTGGTTTCGGCGGTTTTTTCGCCGCAGGAAACGGCAGTTTCTATTACCCAGAGTATAAAAGCGCGCTCTTTTTCCGAATCGTAATCAAATCCGTAGTCCAGCGCGATTTCATAAACGCTTTTCAGCAAAATGGCTGTGAAAACCGGGATATCCGGAATCCCGATTCCAAGGATTCCCATTCCGACTCCCGCGGTTCCGGAAAGGAGGATATTTTTGGTTCCGGCGCCCTTTGCTTTTTTTGAAAAAGCACGGAGGGTCTTTTTGTTTTCAAGAACCGCGTTCATATACTGATTTTCGTAAAAATCGATTTCGAGATTTTTGCGGCTGTATGTCTTTTCTATGACCTTCGTGCCTTTTTCAAAAATCAGACCGAAGGCTTTTGCAAAGGCGGAATCCAGCGTTCCCTGCAGTTTTGCCGGAACAACTTCCGCAAGCTTCCGGTTGACAAAGCTTTCCTTACGGTTTTCCCGGCTTTCCAGAAAGCGGCGTTCCTTTCTGAGGACTGCCGCCATTTCCTTTTCATAAGGCGTTTTCTTTCTGAAAAAGAGCATTTCAGATGCCTCCGTAAATTTCCTTCGAAGCCTGTTCAACGTCCGTAAGTCCGCCGGAAATATTCTTGAGCACCGGGTCGCCGTAATAGGTGAGGTTTCCGACGCCGTCAACATCCGCAAGAAGTTCATCGGTTACGGAAAGCTCCGCGCTTCCCGCGCCGCTTATTTTAACTTCGGCTTTTCCGGAAACAAGGCTTTTTGCGTCGATGGAACCGGCTCCGGCAAGTTCAACTTCAAGAAGTTCGGTTTTTCCGGAAAGGTTCATGGAAGCGGCGCCCGCAACATAGATATCCGTCTCCGCCGCGGCAATGTTATAGATATAAACGTCCGCTCCGCCGGCTATATCAAGATCGATTTTCCGGGATTCTGCCGCGTCCATTTCCAGGGCGATTCCGCCGGAAATTTCGATTTCCTCAATGTTCGCAAAAACGGTGACTTCAAATTTTTCCGCTATGAAATTGGTCTGCTTCGGTACGGAAATTTCAATTTCCCCTTCCCGGATTAAAACCCTGAATCCGTGTTCCGCCATATCGGAAGGGCAGGTAACTTCCACCCTTGTTTCCTCAGAAGGAACAATGCGGATCTTTGCCTCCTTCGTGTTTGTAAAGCTGATTTTTTCAAAATGGAGCTCCGATGCGGGAATTCCGTCTTCCGGAGTGAACGCTTCGGATTTAAGCGCACCGGAAAGGTTTATCGGTTTTACAGCCTCAACAACATCGTTGATTCCGTTCATATCAAAAGAGCATCCCACAAGCAAAAAAGCGCATAAAATAAAGCAAAAAGCGGTTTTTATAAATTTCACAGAATACCATTCCTCCGTTCTTTATATAATCAAAAGTATTATAATTTTAAATAATCATAGACAAAACAGGGGCGAAAGTGATCCTTCGCCCCCGGTTTTTTTGTTATGCTTTGATTTCTTTCCAGAAGCTTTCGCCGGCGGTTTCGCCTTCGGTAATGCCGAACATCTCAAGGATGGTCTTCGACTGGTCAGCATAGCATTTTCTGGTGCCAAGGTCGGTTCCGGCTTTGATTCCCGCGCCATAAACAAGAAGCGGTATGTATTCTCTGGAATGGTCGGTGGAAGGAGTTGAAGGATCGCAGCCATGGTCGGCGGTGATCATGAGCACGTCGTCCTCTTTCATTTTTGCCATAAATCCGCCGAGCCATTCATCAAATTCGGAAAGGGCGTTTGCATATCCTTCCGCATCGTTCCTGTGACCGTAAACCATATCAAAATCCACAAGATTGACGAAGCAAAGGCCTTCAAAATCCTTCTCCTGGAGTTCGGAGGTTTTTTCCATTCCGATGTTGTTGGGACCGGTGCGGTATGTTTCGGAAACGCCTTTTCCGGCAAAGATATCAAAAATCTTTCCGACGCCGATGGTCGCAAAACCCTTTTTCATAAGGATATCAAGCGCGGAATCCTTCGGCGGAACAAGGGAATAATCGTGGCGTCCGCTGGTGCGGTAAAAATCCGGATATTCGCCTTTGAAAGGTCTTGCAATAACTCTTCCCACTCCGTGCTCGCCCTGGAGGAAAGCGCGGGATTTTTCACAGAGTTCATAGAGTTTTTCAAGGGGGATAACGTCCTCATGCGCGGCAATCTGGAAAACGCTGTCCGCGGAGGTATAAACGATAGGCTTTCCGGTTTCAACATGCTCCCTGCCGAAATCGGCAATTACCTGGGTTCCGCTGCAGGGTTTGTTGCAAAGAACGTCAAGACCTGTCGCTTCCCTGAACATGTTGATAACTTCCTCCGGAAAGCCTTCCGGATAGGTCGGGAAAGCTTTTTCGGAAACAAGTCCCGCAAGTTCCCAATGTCCGGTGGTGGTATCTTTTCCCATGCTCACTTCGTTGAGTCTGCAGAAAGCGCCAAGGGGTTTTTCCGCCTTTTCAATGGAGGAAACGCCTTCGATATTTCCGAGACCGAGGCTTATCATATTGGGAATATTAAGTTTTCCGCTGGCTGCGCAGGCTGCAAGAGTGTTGCTGCCTTCATCACCGAATGCCGCCGCATCCGGAAGTTCGCCAACTCCGAACGAATCAAGTACAATCCAGAAAACGCGTTTTGTTTTCATTTTTCTGCCCCTTTCTCAACGTCGTCAAGGTCCTTTGTTCCTTTTATGACTTTATAATTTTCTGTATGCTCCGGAAGATTCTTTTCCCGGAGCCTGTTTTCAAGATATTCTTTTGTGAATTTATAAATTACCGCAAAAGCGGGAACGCCGATGAACATTCCGATAACTCCGAAAATTCCGCCGCCCACGAGGATCGCAAACATTACCCAGAGCGCGGGAAGACCGGTGCTGTCCCCGAGGATCTTCGGTCCGATGACGTTTCCGTCAAGCTGCTGGAGAACCAGAACAAAAATTCCGAACCAGAGCGCCTGCCAGGGATCCACCATCAGAAGGATGAGAACCGAAGGGATTGCTCCGAGGAAGGGTCCGAAGAAGGGAATTACGTTTGTGCAGCCGACGATGAAGCTTATGAGCATCGTAAACTCAAATCCGATTATGCTCATTCCGATGAAGCAGAGGATTCCGATTATGAGGGAATCAAGGAGCTTTCCGTTGATGAATCCGCTGAAAATCCGGTGTGATTCCCTTGCAAATCTGACAAGATTTGCGGAAGTTTCCTTTTTAAGAACCGCATAAAGTCCTTTTTTGAGCTGGGCAATAAGGGTTTCCTTGCTGTACATAATATAAATGGAAAGGACTATTGCGATAACGATATCAAAAACAACTCCGCCGATCTGGACGGAAAGGTTCGCGATGTTTGCAAGCTGGGGAAGAAGTTCCTCACCGTATTCCTTAAGGAGGGTTGCAAAAACTTCGGAGCTGATTTCAAATTCAAGGAAATAATCGATGAAAGGCGTTTCGATTTTATATGTTTCCGCAAGACCGCCAACAAGGGACTGGAGGTTTGAAAGATAGCTCGGGATATTATTTATGAGGACGTTTATACTCTTAGTGACGTCCGGCATTACGATATAGAAAAATGCGCCCAGAACAGCGATTGTCGCAATCCATGTGACGATTATTGCAAGAACACGCCGGAGGGCCTTCCGCGGTTTTTCTTTTTCAACAAAAGCGAACTGCTTTTCGAAAAACATAAGCGGTCCGTTGAGGAGATAGGCAAAAATAATGCCGAAGATAAACGGACGGAGAATATCCATTGCGGAGCTCCAAAGGTTTTTCACTTCGCCGAAATTGCTCATCATGAAATAAACAAGGATTATTCCGGCGCCGGCGGCGATATATGTTACGGCTTTTCTTGTCATTGAACGGGTCCATTCGATTTTCATCTTCCGATTTCTCCCCTTTTTGCCTCTTTTTTCTTATAATAACATATAATACATCCAAAATCCATTAATTATTTTTTAATATTAACTTTTGTTGAAAAAAATATGCTTTTATTATCCCGCCGTTTATGTTATATTTTTATGAAAGAAGGTGATTGAATGGAATTTCAGGCAGAAATAATCCGCGCAATACAGTCTGCTGCAAACCCGGCGCTGGATTTTATTTTTGAGGCGATAACAATGCTCGGCGAAGATTTTTTTATTATTTTCGTCGCAACCTTTGTCTATTGGTGTTATAAAAAGGATATGGGCTATTGGCTTTGCTGGTGCCTTTCCTTCGGAAATCTGCTGGTCAGTTCGGTAAAATGCGTTTTCAAAATTCCCCGCCCCATCGGTTATGAAGGAATCCGTACTCTTCGGGAACACACCGCACCGGGATATTCCTTCCCAAGCGGACACACCCATGCTTCCGCAAACTTTTTCGGTTCCGCCGCAAGATACCTTGACAAAAAATGGTTCTGGTGCGTTGCCCTTATTGTTCCGGCTTTCGTCGGACTTTCAAGGCTCTATCTCGGAGTTCACTGGCCCATGGATGTCGGCGCAGGATACATTATCGGAATGGGGATTCCGCTCCTGCTCTGGAAACTTTTCAAGAAATTCGGGGAGAAAAAAGCCCTTCTTTTCCTCATAAGCACCCTTGTTTATCTGCCGTTCTTCGCGGTGGCATGGGACGATACAAGTTTCTGGAAAAGTTTTGGATTCGCTCTCGGCGTTGCCATCGGCGCATTCATCGAAACAAAATTCATCAATTTTGAAACCGAAGGCGTTCCGGTTAAGAAAAGGGTTCTCCGATATATCGGCGGAATCGTGCTCGTGCTCATCGTTTATCTTGTGCCGAAGGCGCTTCTTCCGGTGGGACCGGTTTATTCCCTTATCCGCTATCTGCTGATTCCCGTTGCCGCAACCGCCCTCTGGCCCGCAATTTTCAAAAAATTCAGATTCTGATTGCGAAGGATTTTGAAAAAAATGCGATATTACATGCTCAACAAACCAAGCGGCGTTGTTACCGCCGTTTCCGATTCCAAAGACAAAACGGTTATGGACTGCTTCCCAAAGGAACTTCGGGAAGGACTTTTCCCCGTGGGAAGGCTTGATAAAGATACGGAAGGTCTGCTCCTTATCACCGATGACGGGGATTTCACCTTCCGGATGCTCAGGCCGGAATTCGGCATAACAAAGCGGTATTTCTTCCGTGCCTTCGGAGAAATCACCGAAGAAAAAACAAAAAATCTCGAAGAAGGGGGAACTCTTTACGGAAACGGCGAAGCCGCAAGACCGGCTTTTCTTGAAGAAATTTCTTTGAGCACCGTTGAGCAGGACCTTGAGCATATCCCCGAAAAGATCCGTGCTCATTGTGCAAAAAATCCTAAAGGAAAAACCTTTTCCGCAGTGATAACCGTTACCGAAGGCAAGCGCCACGAGGTGAAACTTTTGCTCAAATCCATCGGCTGCCGGATTTTTTATCTCCAGCGGCTCTCCATGGGAAAATTCGTGCTCGACCCGGTGCTCAGACCCGGCGAGTTCCGTGAGTTCACCCCGGAGGAAACCGGATTCGCCGAAGAATACAGAAAAATCTTTATTAAATTATAACGAAAAAAGAGGCAGAGCTTTTTGCTCTGCCTCTTTTTTCTGCAATAAATTGAAAGTTATTATAAGGAGTATCGGTTTTAAAGAAGGTGGATACCTTCCGCTTCGCATTCCGCGATCATTTCCTCCGACCAGATGGAGGATTGGACCTCGCCTATATGGCGTTTTCCAAGGAGGAGCATGCAGATTCGGGACTGACCCAAGCCGCCGCCCATGGTCTGGGGAAGTTCGTTATTAAGGAGCGCTTTATGGAAAGGAAGCTTTGCTCTTTCGCTGCAGCCGGAAATCTGGAGCTGGGCATCAAGCGCCTTTGCGTCAACGCGGATTCCCATGGATGAAATTTCAAAAGCCCGCTCAAGAACCGGGTTCCAGACAAGGATATCGCCGTTGAGCATCCAGTCGTCATAGTCCGGGGCTCTTCCGTCATGGGGTTTTCCG
Organism: Oscillospiraceae bacterium; assembly: GCA_017399625.1. Taxonomy (GTDB): domain Bacteria; phylum Bacillota; class Clostridia; order Oscillospirales; family Ruminococcaceae; genus UMGS1668. Next base: position 42,693 of record JAFQBT010000101.1, on the reverse strand, counting down.
CTTTTAAGCGGAAGACCTATCTGCATAAGGAAAACCGCGCCGTATTTTTCGGTGACGGCGTCTTCCCTTTCCTTCGGGGTCATTCCGGGATAAAAATCCTCAAGATCCTGAGTTGAAATAAAAGTTATCTCCTCCGTAAGGAAGGGACGAAAACCCGGGAATCTTCCGCAGAGCTTGAACTGGGTTTCCCGAAGGGCTTCGTAAATATCCTTTACCGCGTTTTTGAGGGTATGGAGGTTGCGCTCCTCCGGGTTGATGACTTTTTCCCAGTCCCACTGGTCAACGTAAATCGAATGAAGCGCATCAAGGGTTTCGTCCCTGCGGATTGCGTTCATATCGGTATAAAGACCGGTTCCGATGGTGAAACCGTATTTTTTGAGCGCAAGACGCTTCCATTTTGCAAGAGACTGGACCACCTGGACGTTCCGCTTTCCGATATCGAGGATATCGAATTCAACCGGGCGTTCAACGCCGCTCAGGTTATCGTTAAGACCGGTTTCCGGAAAGACAAAAAGCGGTGCGGAAACACGGGTGAGGTTAAGGGCATCCGCAAGTTCGCGCTCAAAGCTGTCCTTTATGAATTTGATCGCAACTTCGGTTTCAAGGATATTGAAATTACCGAAAGTCGCCTCTCTTTCTTCCATATTCACGGAAAACCCTCCTTCTTCGAAAAATCACGTTTAATATTTTAACACATTAAAGCGATATAATCAATGATTTTTTTATTGCATATAAAATTTCTTTTGCATAATATGCGGAAAATAAAAAAAGGCTCTTTGGGGAGCCTCTTTTTCTGTCAGACATATTGGAATTTGTCAGTATGCCAAAGGAAGGGATTTTTCTATTTACTATTGAACCTATGTAACTCAATAAACAATGCAACAGCAAATACTATTTCTATTGTTAAAAGTGTGATAGCAACAGCAAGTGCCGAAAACATACATCCTAACATCAAAGAAACGACTGGGATGATGATGGAAAAAATGCGGTAACTGATTGACTTATACAGCCACGAATATGGAAGTAAATGTGCACCAAAAACCATTGCATATACCATTACCATCTTATCCGGTACAGCATTAAATACCCACATTACAATCAACAGATACAAAAATTGATTACAGGTAAACAAAAATCCCACGTTGCCAAGCGGATTGCTTTTTTCAAAAATATCTACTTTTAATAATTTGCCTATCAACCAGGCAATTGGCATCAATGGACATGAGCAGCAAAACACAAGCATATTCTCTTGCTGTTGCGGCAAATCCAGTGCTACTACAATTAAAATCAAAGACCAAATAACAACAGATGCACAAATGAACGGCAATCCTTTTTTCTGTTTAAATGTTATATCATTTCTTAACTCTTCCAAGTTCATTTTTGTATTCCCACCCATTAAATTCAAGTTTATCTCTCTGTCTATATCAGTCAATTTCTTTTCCGCAATGCTGACAGAACTTTCCTGCGTTTCTTCCAAGCCTTTTTCCGCAATGAGGACATCTGTTATAAAGATAATCCGGAATCAGGCATGAAAGAGCCACAACGAAACCGATTATTACAAGCGGATTCCATAAATAGCCCGCAAACATGGCAATAAAGCCGATAAGCATGAGCGTATCTCTTAAAATCTGCGCTTTTTTATAATTCATAACAGTCACTCCGATAAATCAAACTTTGTCCTTTTAAGATAATTATAGCATTAAACATGTTCTTACGCAACAGCAAATAAAATGTGGTTTCATGTGTTTAAATTTATTATATTATGTGATATACTATATATTTAGGTAAAAATCATTCTCCATAAAAACGGAGGTCAGATAATAATGACAAACGCAGAAAAATTCTTTGAAAAAATAAAGGATAAAAAGGTCGCCTTCATCGGAATCGGCGTTTCCCATACGGACGTTATCCGCCAGTTTGCGGAAAAAGGCATTGCCACCGAAGCAAGGGACAAAACCGACCGGGAAAAACTCGGCGAAACGGCGGAGCTTCTTGAAAAATCCGGTGCGGTGCTGAAACTCGGCGAAGGCTATCTTGACGATATGGACGCGGATATCGTTTTCCGCACTCCCGGAATGAACTGGTGGAACCCGACCCTTTGCGAACTTCGCAGAAACGGAAAAGCCGTCACCAGCGAGATGGAGGTTTTCTTCGATCTCTGCCCCTGCAAAAAATATGCAGTGACCGGTTCCGACGGAAAAACCACCACCACAACCCTTATTTCCGAATTTCTTGCGGCGGAAGGAAAAACCGTTCATAAAGGCGGAAACATCGGAAGGGCTCTCCTCCCCATCATCGAGGAAATCAAAGACGAAGACTGCGCGGTTGTGGAACTTTCCTCCTTCCAGCTCATCTCCATGAGAACTTCCCCGGATGTTGCGGTTGTTACAAACGTTGCGCCGAACCACCTTGACGTTCATAAGGACATGGAGGAATATATCGAAGCGAAGCGCAACGTTCTACGCCACCAGAATGCTTTTTCCGTCGCTGTTCTCAACGCGGACAACGTCATCACTAAAAGCATGTCGGAACTTGTCCGCGGCGAACTCCGCTGGTTCAGCCACCTGAACCCCGTTCAAAACGGTGCTTTCCTTCGTGAGGACGGAATGCTCTGCTATTCCGAACACGGAAAAATCACCGAACTTTTCCTCCGGAGCGAAATAAAAATTCCCGGACTCCATAACGTCGAAAACTACCTTACCGCAATTGCGGCGACCTGGGGCGAAGTTTCCGTTGAAACAATGCGTTCCATCGCGAAGAATTTCGGCGGCGTTGAGCACAGAATCGAACTCTGCCGGGAATTCGAGGGCGTTAAATGGTACAACGATTCCATTGCAACCAGCCCCACCAGAACCATTGCAGGTCTTTCCTGTTTTGACCAGAAGATAATCCTTCTTGCCGGCGGTTACGACAAAAACATTCCCTATGCTCCCCTTGCGCCAAGCCTTATTGAAAAAGTAAAGCTCCTCATCCTTTGCGGAGCCACCGCGCCGAAAATTGCGGAAGCTCTCCAAAATCATCCGGATTATAACGGCTCTCCCGAAATGATTTTTGTCGGGGATATGGAAGAAGCGGTTTCCACCGCCTATGCTTACTCCGAGGAAGGCGACATTGTCGCTCTTTCCCCCGCTTCCGCAAGTTTTGACCGATATAAAAACTTCGAAATCCGCGGAAAACATTTCAAGGAACTTGTTTCAAAAATCGGTCAGGTGGACGGAATTTCCGCCGAAGAACTCTGGCCGGAATATAAATAATTTTAAACGTAGGGGCGGATATTATCCGCCCGCCAAAAACGAAACAGGGTTACAATCCCTCAGTCTGCTGCGCAGACAGCTCCCTTTGCACAAGGGAGCCAATAATAAAAGGAGAAAATTATGGACACCAGAGATTTGCTTTTAAAATTTTCTTCCGTTGACGGAAACTCCGGCAACGAAAAACTTGCGGCAAAAGCCGCGGTTGAACTTCTTTCCCCATACGGAAAAACATATATCGATAACCTCGGAAGCGTAATCTGCGAGGTTGCTCCGGAGAAAAACGGACGCAAAGTTATGCTCGACGCGCATCTTGACCAGATCGCTCTTCTTGTTATCAACATCGAGGAAAACGGATTCCTCAGAACATATCCCTGCGGCGGAATCGACCGCAGAGGAATCTACGGAACAAAAGTCCGGGTTCTCGGAAAAGAAGGGGAATATCCCGGAATCGTCTGCAACGTTCCGCCCCATCTTAAAGATGTTAACGAGAAAAATCCCGAAAGGGACGAAATTTTCATTGATATCGGCTTTGATAAGGAAAAAACCGAAAAACTCGTCCGCCTCGGCGACAGAGTTATGCTTTGCGGAAAATGGAGCGACATCGGAAACGGCTATGTCACTGGTCCGGCTCTCGACGACAGAAGCGGCTGTGTCACCATTCTCGAAGCCCTCGAAATCCTTAAGGATAAGAAACTCCCCTGCGGGCTCACCGCTGTTTTTTCCACCAGAGAGGAAACCGGCGGACAGGGCGCAGGAGCCGCTGCTTTTGCCGTTGCTCCGACGGAAGCGATTGAAATCGATGTCGGATTCGGAAAAACCCCGGACACCACCGACCTCAACTCCAAGGCAATGAAAAAAGGACCGGTTGTGGCTTTCCATCCGACCCTTGATATTGAAATTTCCCGGAAGCTCATTGCCCTTGCGGAAAAGAACGAGATCCCCTTCCAGGTGGAAGCCTACGGCGGTTCCTCCACCGGAACAAATGCGGATGACATTGCTTCCGCAGGCGCAGGAGTCCGCACCGGACTCATTTCCATTCCTCAGCAGTATATGCACAGCATTATTGAAAAAGTTTCCGTTGATGACGTAAAAAATGTCGGCAGACTTCTTGCCGCATTCGTAATGGAAGGAGGAGAAAACTGATATGAAAACCTTCCTCGAAAATCTTGAGGCACTTTCCCTCGCCATGGGAACTTCCGGCGATGAAGCCGCAGTCAGAAAAATCATCCTCGACGAAGTTACCGCCTATCCGGACTGTACCGCAAAAACCGATAACGCCGGAAACCTCATCGTTTCCAAAAAAGGCAGAAACGAACCGAAAAACAGGCTTATGTTCTCCGCACACATGGACGAAGTTGGCTTTATCATCACCCATATCGACGAAAACGGATTCCTTAAGTTCAGCAACGTCGGCGGAATCGACAGCCGCGTTATTGTCGGAAAACGCCTTGTTGTCGGCGAAAACAAAATTCCCGGCCTTCTCGGAAGCAAGGCCATCCACCTTGTCAAAAAAGAGGAATTTGATAACCCCACCAAAACAAACGACCTTTATATCGACATCGGCGCAGACAGCAAAGATGAAGCCGAAAAACTCGTCCGTCTTGGGGACAGAGCAGTTTTTGATTCCGATTTTGAAAAATTCGGCGATAACTGCGTAATGGGAAAAGCCCTTGATGACAGAGCCGGCTGCGCAATCCTTATGGAACTCCTCAAGGACGAAGCGGAATACAGCTTTACCGTCTGCTTCACAACAAGGGAGGAAGTTGGCGGAAACAGCGCAGGAAATGCCGCTTTCACCGTCGATCCGGATATCGCAGTTGTTGTTGAAGCGACCACCGCAGCGGACGTTCCCTGCGTTCCCGGTGATAAATTTGTCTGCAAACAGGGCAAAGGTCCGGTTGTTTCCTTCCGCGATAACGGAACTCTCTATGATATGGAACTCTATCATCATATCATGGAACTTTGCGAAGAAAAGAACATTCCCGCCCAGACCAAACACGGAATCTGCGGTTTCAACGACGCAAAATTCATCCACCAGGCAAGAGGAGGAATCCGTCCTGTTGCGGTTTCCCTTCCTGCAAGATATATCCACAGCCCCTATGCGACAATCAATCTTTCCGACGCGGAAAACACGGTTTTCCTCATCAGAATCCTGAGCAGGGAGCTTTGTGAAATATGATAAAGCTCATTGATGACATAAGGCTTCTTGAAAGACTTTCGGAAAAGGAACCTTATTTCGGAAGCCTTTTCAATGCGGCGGCGGTTTCGTTCATGGATGATCCGGAGCTTCTGAGCATATGGGTGGAAACTGATGAGCACGGCGATGCTCATTCCTTCCTCAATGCGAGCACCGATTCCCTGATGCTCTTTTCGCCCTATGGCGTTCCGGGGTTCGAAATGGTTCTTTTTGTTACGAATCTTGTTTCCGGCGGGACGATAAAGAATATCGAATGCGACGAAAATTCCTTCGGCGTGCTCAGAAATCTTTTTGATTTCGATATCGAAAACGCTGTGCAGATGTTTGCGGAAAAGCGCATGGATATGCCAAAAAGCGCATTCAGTGTGCATGATTCCGGAAATTTTGACGATGCATGGGAAGTTACAAAATTCCTTTTCGGCGAAGAGGAAGATTCCGTAAAAGATTTCTGGAAGCTGAAGATGGTGCGCGGCGTGCTCAGAAAGCAAAGCACCCTTCTGACTCTCCATGATGGAGCGGCGGTTACCACCGCATGCATCCGCGGAAGAACCGAAAAAGCCGGCGCCATAACCTCCGTTGTGACCCTTCCTGAACACCGGAAAAAGGGATATGCATCATATCTCACCGCCCTTTGCACCAACATGCTCATTGACGAGCACCGTGTTCCCTGGCTTGTTCCGGCGAACGAAAAAGTCCGGAAAATGTACGAAAAACTCGGCTATAAAGCCGCAAAAAATTATTATTACTTATACAACATAAAGGAAAAGGAAGACAGAAAATGACCGAATTTTTCAGAATTGACAGCCGCCTTCGGGAAATTGCAGAAAAAGCCGAAGCGGATTGCCTTAAACCTTTTGCAAGAATAAGCGAAATCGAAACCTATAACAACGAAAAAGTCCTCCGGGCATTCATCGATAACCGGGTGAGCGAAAGCCTTTTTGCCGGTTCCTCCGGCTACGGTTACGATGACCGGGGACGCGAGATCCTTGACAGAGTTTGGAGCCAGATTTTCGGCACCGAAGATTCCATGGTCCGCCACAACTTCATGAGCGGCACCCATGCAATTTCCACCGCTCTTTTCGGAATTCTCCGCCCCGGCGACAAAATGGTTTCTCTCACCGGAACTCCCTATGACACCCTCAACGGCGTAATCCACGGCGAAGGAGTTGGCTCCCTCAAGGAATTCGGCGTTATCTATGACGAACTTCCTCTCCTTGAAGACGGAACCGTTGATTACGAAGGCATTCCGGAAGCGGTAAAAGGCGCAAAAATGGCTTATATCCAGCGTTCCCGCGGATATTCCACCAGACCCAGCCTTACAATCGAAGTAATCAAAAAGATTTTTGATATCGTCCACGAATCCAACCCTTCCGCAGTCTGCGTCTGCGACAACTGCTACGGCGAATTTGTTGATAAACTCGAACCCACCGAAGTGGGCGCCGACCTTATCATCGGTTCTCTTATCAAAAACCCCGGCGCCGGAATTGCCCACACCGGCGGTTACATCACCGGCAAACACGAATATGTTGAACTTTGCGCCCACCGTCTTTCCGCTCCCGGAGTCGGAAGAGAAGTCGGCTGCACCCTTAACGAACTGCGACCCATGTATCAGGGACTTTTTTTCTCCCCCACCGTTACCGCTTCCGCAGTAAAAACCGCCGTTTTCGCAAGCCGCTTCTTCGAACTTTGCGGTTTTGAAGCCGATCCTTATTTTGACGAACCCAGAACCGACATCATCGAAACCATCGCTCTCAAAACTCCGGAAGCGCTCTGCGCTTTCTGCCGCGGAATCCAGAGCGGTTCGCCCATCGATGCCTATGTAACTCCGGAACCCTGGGATATGCCCGGTTACGACAGCCAGGTCATCATGGCGGCAGGCGCATTCAACCTTGGCGCTTCCGTTGAACTTTCCGCTGACGCACCGCTCCGTGAACCCTATTCCGTATGGATGCAGGGCGGACTCACCTATCCCACCGCAAAAATGGGCGTTATGCTTGCAGCCCAGTCCATGATGAACGAAGGTTTGCTTAATTTATAATTTTGTTTGACAATAATATAAAAATATAGTAAAATTTTTAGTTGAAAGTTGATAGCTGAAAGCTGAAAGTTGATTATTATGGAAAGCATAATCGAAAGAAAAAGTTTTAATTTTTCGGTAAGAATAGTAAAACTATATAAATTTCTTAACATTCAAAAAAGGGAGTTTATAATTTCAAAACAGCTTATTCGTTCCGGAACAAGCATCGGTGCAAATGTCTCTGAAGCTGAACAAGCACAAAGTCGTGCTGATTTTATTTCAAAGTTAAATATTGCATTAAAAGAAACAAGGGAAACAAAATATTGGCTTCGCCTGCTTTCTTCCACAGGTTATTTGAACGAAAAACAATCAAATTCCATTTTGAATGATTGCACAGAGCTTGAAAAAATCCTTGTTTCGATAATAAAAACCTCTAAGCGGAACATTTAACTTTCCGTTTTCAGCTGTCAACTTTCAATTTATTTTGCGCCTGTGGCGGAATTGGCAGACGCGCCAGACTTAGGATCTGGTGTTAACACGTGCGGGTTCGACCCCTGTCAGGCGCACCACAAAAAAGCACTTTCGTCTTTGACGAAAGTGCTTTTTTTAATGATGTTTGCCTTTGCATTGAAAAATACCGCAATCTATGATATATTCAGCTTAATGATTCCGAATCCTGCGGAGGTTAATCATGCATATTGAACACATTGCAATGTATGTCAGCGACCTTGAAGCGGCAAAAGATTTTTTTGCCGTATATTTCAATGCAAAATCCAACGATGGTTATTATAATAAAACAACGGGGTTTCGTTCTTATTTTCTGAGTTTTGATGACGGTTCCCGGCTGGAAATCATGAGCAGTCCGATGATGGATTACAGCAAAAAGGCATTGACCCGCACGGGCTATGCGCATATTGCTTTCAGCCTTGGCAGCAAAGAAGCTGTTGATTTCCTTACAGAAAAGCTGAAGAACGATGGTTATGATGTAATCAGCGGACCAAGAACAACCGGCGACGGATATTATGAGAGCTGCATCATCGGCATTGAGGGAAATCAGATTGAAATAACCGTATGAAAAAATACGGAAATAAATTTTTCAATTAAAAAGGAACGGCATTGCCGTTCCTTTTTTGTTTAATTATTATTCTTTGTCCTGTTTGATAAGCTTGCGGATAGCTTCGACCGCAACGGTGATTGCGGATTCGGTATCGTGGATAATGGGGTTTTCCATTCCGAGAGCGTTGCGTTCCTGGTTGCCCATTACAAGGAAGCAGGAGCCGCAGCGTACACCGAGGAAGCTTGCAACAATGAAGAGCGCGGCGGATTCCATTTCGGAAGCCTTTGTACCAAGGCGTTTCCACGCTTCCCATTTATTGAGAAGCTCATAGCTTACCGGCATGATTTCCGGATCGTGCTGACCATAGAAAGCATCCTTACACTGAACAACGCCGGTGTGGTGTCTGTAGCCAAGCTCTTTTGCGGAAGCAACAAGAGCATTTACAACATCAAGGTTTGCAACTGCAGGGAATTCGATGGGGGCATATTCCTTGCTGGTGCCTTCCATGCGGATAGCGCCGGTTGCAATAACAACATCGCCGCCTATAACGTCAAGGTCAATTCCGCCGCAGGTACCGATTCTGACGAAAGTATCCGCGCCGCATTTTGCAAGTTCTTCCATTGCGATGGAAGCGGAAGGTCCGCCGATACCGGTGGAGGTTACGCTTACTTTTTCGCCGTCGAGATATCCGGTGTATGTAACATATTCTCTGCTGTCGGCAACAAGAACAGGATTATCAAAATGCTTTGCGATTTTCTCGCATCTTTTGGGGTCACCGGGAAGGATTACATAGCGGCCAACGTCGCCGGGTCTTAACTGGACATGATACTGGAGTCCCTCTTCACCTGAATAATTCTGCATAATAATACGCCCTCCGTTTTTTCTGTGCATTCGCCTTTATTATAATATTATAAACTGTTATATTCAACAGAAAAAGCTCCGGATTTTCAAAAACTTTTGTATTTTTCAAAAAATCTGTCCTTTTATCTAAAAATATGGTGCAGAATTTGTGCAGAATGTCTTGATTTTTTAAAAAATCGCATTTATAATAATTCCGACAGCGAATTTTATCTCATAATAAGGAGTTATATATGATCAATTTCAATGAAATCAAAGGTTTCATCTGCGATATGGACGGAGTTATCTATCGCGGAAACCAGATTATCCCCGGAGTCCGGGAATTCATCGACTGGATTCAGAAGGAAAACAAAAAATTCCTTTTCCTCACCAACAACAGCTGCTACACTCCCCGGGAGCTTCAGCAGAAACTTGCAAGAATGGGGCTTGACGTTTCCGAAGACCATTTTTATACAAGCGCCCTTGCAACCGCTGCTTTCCTCAAGGAACAGGCTCCGGGCTGCAGCGTTTATGCCATCGGCGAAGCCGCTCTTTTCAATGCGCTTTATGATGCGGGCATCACCATGAACGACATCAACCCGGATTACGTTGTGGTCGGCGAAGGCAAAACCTATTCCTTCGATACCATCACAAAAGCCACCAACCTTGTGCGAAATGGCGCAAAGCTCATCGGAACAAACTCCGACGTTTCCGCTCCCATCGAAAACGGAATAATGCCCGCCTGCGGCGCTCTTGTTGCTCCCATCGAAATCGCAACCGGCAAAAAAGCCTATTTCTGCGGAAAACCGAACCCGCTTATGATGCGCACCGGTCTTAAAATGCTCAACTGCCATTCCAACGAAGCGGTAATGGTCGGCGACAGAATGGATACCGACGTGATTTCCGGTCTTGAAGCAGGCATGAAAACAATTCTTGTTCTTTCCGGCGCTTCCGATGCGGAAACTCCGAAAACCTATGGCTACCGCCCTTCCGCGGTTTTTGAAAATGTCGGCTGTATTCCGAAAGAAGCCGCAAAATAAAAAAACAAAAAAGCCCGCCAAAAGCGGGCGTTTTTTTGTCCAAAATTCATATTGACTGCCAGTTTCAGAATGATATAATAAAAGCTGATATTTTCAGTAGGCAAAGGAGGGATTTCGTTATGTGGATTTTTTCGGCGATCGGCTCGGCTTTTTTCGCCGGACTCACTTCGATCCTTGCAAAATGCGGCATCCGCAAAACGGATTCCGACATTGCCACCGCTATCCGCACCGGGGTTGTTCTTGTTTTTTCCTGGATAATGGTTTTTGTTTCCGGTTCCTTCGGAACGATTTTTGAAATAAGCCCGAAATCTTTTCTTTTTCTTGCCCTTTCCGGAATTGCAACAGGTGCTTCCTGGATTTGCTATTTCAAGGCGCTTTCCATGGGTGATGTCAACAAGGTCGTTCCGATCGATAAATCCAGCACCGTTCTTACGGTCATTCTTGCAATAATCTTCTTCGGCGAAACGGAAAATCTTCTTATAAAGCTTGTTTGCACAGCTGTTCTTGCCTTCGGAATACTGATGATGGTTGAAAAGAAAGATTATTCGGGAGAAAGCAAAAAAGGCTGGATGTTTTATGCAGTTCTTTCCGCGGTTTTTGCTGCGGCAACTTCAATTCTTGCAAAAATCGGAATTGACGGTGTGGAATCCAACCTTGGAACTGCCCTCAGAACAATTATTGTTCTTGCAATGGCCTGGGCGATAGTTTTTATGAAGGGTAAGCAAAAAGAAATAAAATCCATCGATAAAAGAGAACTTGGGTTCATCTGCCTTTCCGGAATTGCAACCGGCGCTTCGTGGCTTTGCTATTATTATGCAATCCAAAACGGCGTTGTGAGCATTGTTGTTCCCATTGATAAGCTCAGTATTCTCGTTGCTGTAGCTTTTTCTTATTTTGTTTTCGGCGAAAAACTTTCCGGAAAAAGCGGAGCCGGACTTTTTCTTATGTCTGCTGCAACTGTTGCAATGGCGATTTTCGGCTGAATTTTCATATAGACCCATTTAGATTTATAACATATTTTATTGTAAACTCCTCAAAACCTTCACAGAAAATGCAGGCTTTGTGTATTTATACATTTTGTTTTGCATATTCAAAAAGCCCTGAAAAGGGCTTTTTTTAATGTAAAATTATAAAAACGGCGGTTTTTATATGCTTTTTGCACAAAACACCCGGCAAAGTGTTGATTGTTATGGTCAAAAAGTAGAAACGCATAAATATTCACAAAACAGGGTTGACAATGAATATTTATGCGTGTATAATACGGACATAGCCAATGATCAATGACTTCAGAAATTTATTTTAAATTAGTGAGGTAACAAAAATGAAAAAACTCGTAACCCTTATCCTTGCACTCAGCATGATCTTCGCTTTCGCCGGCTGCGGCGCTTCCGACAAACCTGTTCTCAAAGTTGCACTTTCTCCGGACTTCGCTCCCATGGAATTTGTTGATATCACCAAAAGCGGCCAGGATCAGTATGTTGGCTTCGACGTAACTCTTGCAAACTTCATCGCTGATGAACTCGGCATGGAACTCAAAATCGAACCCATGAGCTTCAACGCCTGCCAGGTTGCTGTTGAAACCAAATCCGTTGATATGTCCATCTCCGGTTTCTCCTGGACTGAAGACCGTGCAGAAAACTATAACCTTTCCGATTATTACTATGCAGGCGACAACGAAACCGAGCAGGTAATCATCACCAGCAAAGCTCTTGAGGGAAAACTTGCAGCCGCTGCTGATTATTCCGGACTTAAAGTTGGCGCACAGGTTGCTTCTCTCCAGTATGACCTTTGCAAATCCCAGCTCCCCGAAGATTGCGAAATCGTTGAAATCGTTGACCTTACCACCGCACTTCTCATGCTCAAGAGCGGCGACATCGACGCACTTGCAGTTGCAACCGGTAACGCAGACGTTCTTATTTCCAACAACTCCGAAGATGTTGCTCTTTCCGGTTTCATTTTCGAAGTTGACCCCAAATATACCGCAAACGTAATTCTTCTCAACAAAGAAGATGACGAACTTCTTGCAAAAGTAAATGAAATCCTTGCAAAAGCTTATGAAAACGGTTACTATGACGTTTGGTATGAAGAAGCTCTTGCACTTGCAGAAGGCGAAAACGCAGCAGACGTAACTTACGATGACGAAGGTAACGTTGCAGGCTGATAAAATCCAAAATTAAAAAACCAGCAGGGCGAGAAAAACTTCCCGCCCTGCTTTTACGCTTAATCACAGCCACGGAGGTAACCGATGTTCCAGAACATTATCATGCTTATTGAGAAATACTGGAAAGTATTTCTTTTCGAGGGTCTTCGCTATACCCTCATTCTTTCCGCAATTGCGGTTTTCTTCGGCGTTATTCTTGGTACTTTTATAGCTCTCGGAAGAATGTCGAACTTCAAACCTTTCAGACATATATATTACAGAAAATCAAAATTCAAATTTGTCCGCTGGCTTGCAAACTTCAACCCCATAAGCTGGTTCTGTTCGCTTTATACCGAAATCATCCGCGGAACTCCTCTTCTTCTCCAGCTTTATCTTTTTGTTTTCGGACTTCCGAAAGTAATTCCGATAGATGCGGATTATTTCTTCTGGGTATCCCTTGCTCTTGCCTGCAACAGCGCGGCTTATGTTTCCGAACTTTTCCGCAGCGGCATTCAGGCAGTTGACAAAGGCCAGACCGAAGCGGCCCGTTCCCTCGGTATGAACAAAGCCCAGACCATGATAAAGGTTGTAATGCCCCAGGCTATCAAAAATATTCTTCCCGCAATCGGTAATGAATTTATCGCAATCGTAAAAGAAACCTCCATGGCTTCCACCTTCTTCGTCGGCGATCTTATGACTTCCTATCTTAAAGTCAACGGCGTTGAATATCTTGCTCTTGAAATTCTCATCATCGTCGGCGCAATTTATCTTGCGGTAACATTCTTCCTCAGCAAACTTGTTCTTGCCTATGAAAGGAGGCTCAACAGCAAATGATCCAGACCATTGATCTTTATAAAAGCTTCGGCGACCTCCAGGTCCTCAAAGGCATCAACGAGCACGTTGCTCCCCAGGAGGTTATCTCCATAATCGGACCTTCCGGCGGCGGAAAATCAACTTTCCTCCGCTGCCTCAATATGCTTGAAACCCCGGATTCCGGCAAAATCCTTTTTGAAGGCGTCGATATCACAAGCGAAAAAGTGGATATTGACCTCCACCGCCAGAAAATGGGAATGGTTTTCCAGCATTTCAACGTTTTCCCCCATCTTTCTGTCCTCGAAAACGTAACCCTTGCCCCCACCGTTGTAAAGAAAATCGCAAAGAACGAAGCCAACGAGCAGGCAATGGAACTTCTCAACCGCGTAGGTCTTGCGGATAAAGCAGGTGAAAGCGCAACAAGCCTTTCCGGCGGTCAGAAGCAGCGTCTTGCAATAGTCCGCGCCCTTGCAATGGAACCGGACGTAATGCTTTTTGACGAACCCACTTCCGCTCTTGACCCGGAAATGGTCGGAGAGGTTCTTGACGTTATCAAGGGACTTGTTAAAAACGGCATGACTTCCGTAATCGTAACCCACGAAATGGGCTTTGCGAAGGAAGTCAGCGACAGAGTTGTTTTTATGGACGGCGGAATCGTTGCCGAAGAAGGAACTCCGGACGAAGTTTTCAACCATCCCCAGAACCCCAGAACAAAGGACTTCCTCAGCAAAGTTTTGTATTGATATTTACCTCCCTTGTCAAAGGTGACTCCCCTGTTAGGGGAGATGTCCTCGAAGAGGACAGTGGGGTCTGCCGTCTGCGACTGAGCAAGGGGGACCGCCCGGGTACGCACGGTGGCGGGATTCAACCGGTCTTAGGATATTATATAAAGAATCCCCCAGTCATTTGCTTCGCAAATGCCAGCCCCCTTTAACAAGGGGGCTTTTTTAAAAAAAGGAGCGATTTTCTCATGGATAAAAAAGGACTTTACGCATATATTGACGGAAACAAAGGGATTTTTGAGGAGCTTTCCGACAAAATCTGGGAATGCGCGGAAATTTCCCTTAAGGAACACAAATCCGCCGAAGCATATAAAAATCTTCTCGAAAAGCTCGGCTTCAGGGTCAAAACCGGTCTTGCAGGGGTTGAAACCGCTTTTTCCGGAACTTTCGGAAGCGGAAGACCGATTATCGGAATCCTCGGCGAATTTGATGCCCTTTCCGGTCTTTCCCAAAAAGCCGGGCTCACCGTCCATGATGAACTCATCACCGGCGGAAGCGGTCACGGCTGCGGACACAACCTTCTCGGTGCAGGTTCCCTTTCCGCCGCTTACGCAGTGAAAAAATACCTTGAGGAAAAGGGCGAAGGTTCCGGCACCGTTATTTTCTATGGCTGTCCCGGTGAGGAAGGCGGCGCAGGAAAAGCATTCATGGCAAAGCAGGGGCTTTTCTATGATCTTGATGCAGCTCTCACCTGGCACCCGGACGATTCCAACCAGGTAACAAGCGGTTCCTATCTTGCCTGCATCCAGGTTGAATATAAGTTCGAAGGCGTTGCCGCCCATGCCGCAGGCTGTCCCCATATGGGACGCTCCGCACTTGATGCAGTGGAGCTTATGAATATCGGCGTCCAGTTCCTTCGTGAGCACATGCCCGTAAGCGACAGAATCCATTATTCCATAACCGATGCCGGCGGCATTTCGCCCAACGTTGTTCAGCCCACTGCCCAGGTTCTTTATATGGTCCGTTCCGACACCGTTGCAAAGGCAAAAAATCTTCTCTCAAGGGTCGAGGATATTGCAAAAGGCGCCGCTCTTATGACCGGAACGACCCTTAAGCGCAGATTCATCGACGGCACCGCAGACGTTGTTCCGAACTCCGTTCTCGAAAAAGCGATGTTCAGAAACTTTGAGGAAACCGAGCTTCCGGAATATACCGAAGAGGAACTTGCCTTCGCTTCCGAACTCAAAAAGACCTATATGACCGAGGGGCTTCCGGGATTTGCTTCCAATTTCAGCCCGGAAATCGCGGCTTTTGTTGACGGAAAAACAAACGGCGGAGAAAAGGCGCAGAACGACTTCCTCATGCCGCTTTTCCACAGCGAAGTCACCCTTCCCGGTTCCACCGATGTGGGCGACGTAAGCTGGCAGACACCCACAGCGCAGATAAACACCGCCACCTGGACCAGCGGAATCCCCGGCCACAGCTGGCAGGTTGTTTCCATGGGAAAATCCACCATTGCGAAAAAGGGCATGAACCTTGCGGCAAAGGTTATCGCCGCAACAGCGGTGGATCTTTTCGAAAACCCGGAACTTCTTGAGGAAGCAAAAGCAGAATTCCTCCTCAAAACAAAATCCGGATTTTTAAGCCCCATCGAGGACGGCGCAGTTCCCGCCATTGCGGGAGAAAAAATTCTTTGATAAAACCGTTTGTTTATAGCAAAAACTCCCGTGCTCGTTTTGAGCACGGGAGTTTTTTTGTTTGAGCACGGAGAATGATTACTCAAGATTCTTTTCAAGTTTTTCAAGTTCCGCCATAAGTTCCTTCGGGAGCTTTTCGCCGAATTTTTTATAGAACTCACGGATTCCCTCCGCTTCCGTTTTCCAAAGCTCCTTATCAACGGAAAGAAGGTCGGAAATAGTTTCCTTCGTGATATCAAGTCCTTCGATATTGATATCCTCCGGTTTCGGTTCAAAGCCGATTTCGGTTTCAACAGCATCCGCAGTTCCGTCACATCTTCCGAGAATCCACATGAGAACCCTCATATTATCGCCGAATCCGGGCCAGATGAATTTTCCTTCATCGTCAGTTCTGAACCAGTTTACGTTGAAGATTTTCGGCGCCTTATCGCCGAGTTTTTCGCCCATATCGAGCCAATGCTGAAAATAATCCGCCATGTGGTATCCACAGAAAGGAAGCATTGCCATAGGGTCCCGGCGAACAACGCCCACTGCACCTGCGGCGGCAGCGGTTGTTTCGGAAGCCATGGTGGAACCTACAAAAACGCCGTGCTTCCAGTCACGGGACTGATATACCAGCGGAGCTGTTTTTGCTCTTCTTCCGCCGAAAATCATTGCGGAAATGGGAACGCCCTCCGGATTATCAAATTCCGGGCTTACGCAGGGGCAGTTTTTCGCCGGAGCGGTAAAGCGGCTGTTGGGATGGGCGGCTTTTTCCGCTGCGGTGGAACCGCTCCAGGGGTTGCCCTTCCAGTCGATTGCGTTTTCCGGCGGATTTTTATCAAGTCCTTCCCACCATACGGTGTTGTCATCAAGATTATGTGCAACGTTGGTGAAAATGGTATTTTTCATGGTTGCCGCAAGGGCATTGGGATTGGATTTTTTGTTGGTTCCGGGAGCTACGCCGAAAAATCCGTTTTCCGGGTTCACCGCCCAGAGGCGTCCGTCTTTTCCGATGCGGAGCCACGCAATATCGTCGCCCACGCACCAGACTTTATAACCTTTTTTCTGATAAAGCTCCGGCGGAATAAGCATTGCAAGGTTTGTTTTTCCGCAGGCAGAGGGGAACGCCGCAGTTACGTATTTTATCTCGCCTTCCGGATTTTCGATTCCGAGGATGAGCATATGCTCCGCCATCCAGCCTTCCTTCCAGCCCTGCCAGGAAGCGATTCGCAGGGCGAAGCATTTTTTGCCCTGGAGAACGTTGCCGCCGTAGTTGGAATTAAGGGACCAGATGGTGTTGTCCTCCGGGAACTGGACTATGTAGCGCTGTTCCTCATCAACGTCAAGGGAGCAATGAAGTCCTTTTACAAAATCGGAGGAATCGCCCAGCTGATCCAGCGCCGGCTGACCCATTCTGGTCATGATTTCCATATTGAGAACAACGTAGATGCTGTCGGTGAGTTCAATCCCGATTTTTGCGAAGGGCGAGCCCAGCTGACCCATGGAATAGGGCACAACGTACATGGTTCTGCCCTTCATTGCGCCGTCCGCAAGAGGACGCAGACGGGCATACATCTCGTTCTTTTCAACCCAGTTATTGGTGGGACCCGCCATTTCCCTTTCGGTTGTGCAGATGAAAGTCCGCGCTTCAACTCTTGCAACGTCGTTGGGCTTTGTTCTGTGGAGAAGGCATCCGGGAAGTTTTTCCGGATTCAGTTCCTCCATAAGCCCGGTTGCAACGGCTTCTGCCCGGAGCGCTTTTATCTGTTCCTCGCCTTCGGTTACCCAGACGACTTTTTCGGGTTTTACAAGTTCTTTCATTTCTTCGATCCATCTGAGAACATAGGGGTTCTGCGTCATTGGGTGACAGCTCCTTTCCGGAAAAGATTTCATGTTTTTATTATATACGATTTTTCGTTTTTTGCAATAGCTTTTTGCAAGTTTTGTTATTTAAAACTGCAAAATTTACAAAATACGTAAAAAACAAAAAGGATATCTGCAATTACCTGAATCACTTCCTGCAAATGTCCTTTTTGAAAAACATTTATTATTCAAAATCCTCATCAATGGGCATGGTGGGTCTTGCATTAAGGGTAAGGTCCGCAAATTTTCCCGCCAATGCTTCATAATAAGCTTGTGAACCGATCATCGCCGCGTTATCGCCGCAAAGTTCAAGATCCGGAACAAAAAGCTCCAGATGGCGGCGTTTGCATTCCCTTTCAAGCAATGCGCGCAGACCGCTGTTTGCGGAAACACCGCCGGCGGCAACGATTTTTTTATATCCGCCTTCCTTTGCCGCAAGCATTGTTCTGTCAACCAGCGCATGACAGATAACATCCTGATAGGATGCGCAAAGATCCGGAATATTGATTTCCTCGCCACGCTGCTCCGCATTATGGAGAATATTCACGACGGCGGTTTTGAGCCCGGAAAAGCTCATATCAAGGGGGCATCCTTCGACCTTCGGCTTCGGAAGTTTGAATGCTTTGGGGTTGCCTTCCTTCGAAACCCGGTCAAGATGAACGCCGCCGGGATACGGAAGTCCCATTGCCCTTGCTGCTTTGTCAAAAGCCTCGCCCGCCGCATCGTCACGGGTTTTTCCGAGGATGCGGAATTTTGTATAATCGGAAACCTCAACAATATGGCTGTGTCCGCCGGAAACAACAAGACAGAGGAAGGGAGGTTCCAGCTCCGGATGGGAAAGATAGTTTGCCGCAATATGTCCTTTAAGATGGTGCACCGGGATAAGTTTTTTCCCGGTTGCAAGGGAAAGACCCTTTGCAAAGTTAACTCCGACGAGGAGCGCGCCGATAAGACCCGGAGCGGCGGTCACCGCAAGGTAATCCACCTCTTCAAGGGTCATTCCGGCGTCGGAAAGGGCTTTTTCCGCAACGGCAACTATATTTTCGGTGTGGCGGCGGGAAGCGATTTCCGGCACTACGCCGCCGTAAAGACCGTGTTCCGCAACCTGGGTGTTTATTACGGAGGAAAGGATTTTTCTTCCGTCCTCGATCACTGCGGCGGCGGTTTCGTCGCAGGAAGATTCAATAGCCAAAATTCTCATTTATTCATCGCCTTACAATGTATATTATTCTATGATAATTATAGCGCATGGCGGCGGTTTTTACAATATTTTGGTTTAATTTTCCTTTTTCCGGTTTTCAAGCACCGCTTTTACCGAAAGTTCCCCCGCAAATTTAAAAAGTGTTTCCGCCATCAGTTTTTCTGTCGTTGCGCCGGTTCTTCTTGCGATGGTTTCATAAAATTTCGCTGCGGCGGGGTCAATTTCCAGAATATATTTTTTCAAAAGAACTCTCCTTTTTCCGTTTTCCGTTAGTTTTTGAAAAAAATCCGGAAATATTCAGATGGGTAAAAAGCCCACTTGTTAAAGGAGGTAGGGCCACGAAGTGGCGGGGGGATTCTTCTCAAATTGATAGTTGAAAGTGGAAAATTGAAAATGCAGGGGCGGATATTATCCGCCCGTTTTTGCTAAAAGCCCCCCTTGTTAAAGGGGGGTGGTTTTGGCTTTGCCAAAACCGGGGGGATTCTGTTGAAATTACCGGCTGGATTTAACGGGATGGGATTACAATCCCTCCGTCATTTGCTTCGCAAATGCCACCTCCCTTTGCACAAGGGAGGCTACCCTCCGGGTTGCCCGGTAATCCCTCTTCCGTCTTTTCTGCAACAAGTTGCAGAAAATCCACCTTCCCCGCTGGGAAGGCTGATTGCGGAGTAGCCGGTGAATGTGCCCAGCTCCAGTATGCGCTTTGCTCCCGATGTCTGGACGATGATCCTTAAAAGCTCCCCTCAAGGGGGGCTGATTACCTCGGCGGAAGTGGAGCGGCTGAATTTAAGAGGGTGGAATTCCTATGCTCCGCAGCAATTCCGCATTGAAAAAGCCCTCTGCATTTTCTGCAAAGGGCTTTTTTTATTAACCTCTGTTTTCGGCAAGTTTTACGGTGACCGTAAAGGTCATATCGTTCATTCCGGTTGCGGAATAGCGGTAGAGGGTAAGTTCGGCGGTATCGCCGGGGGAACTTTTTGCAAGAGCGGACTGGAGATCCTCCATTCTTGTGATATCCTCGCCGTTGAAACCGATGATGATATCGCCAACTTTTGCGTCGGTGCCGTAAAGGCAGCCGTATTCCTCGATGGTGATGATCTGAACGCCCTCCGGAACGTCGTAATATCTTGCGGTGACGGAATCGATGGTGGTTCCGGTTATGCCAAGCATTGCTCTTCCGGAAACATAGCCGTTGGTGATGATTTCCTCAATGATGGGTTTCGCAGTCTGGGTGGGAATCGCAAAACCGATTCCTTCGTAATCGGTGGAAATGATTTTTGCGCTTGTGATTCCGATTACCTGACCGTATTCGTTGATAAGCGCACCGCCGGAGTTGCCGGGATTGATTGCTGCGCTGGTCTGGAGAACGGTCATGGAATAAACGCTGTCGTCGGTGGTGATAACGCGGTTAAGTCCGCTTATCATGCCGTCGGTGAAGCTGGACTGAAGGCTCAGTCCGCCGGGATTTCCGAGGGCATAAACGGTTTCGCCGATTTCGACCTGGGAGGAATCGCCGAATTCCGCTTCAACAAGGTTGTGAGCATCGATTTTGAGCACGGCGATATCGGTCTGGGTATCGGCGCCGATGATTTTTGCTTCGTATTCCTCTTCGTTATAAAGAACAACTTTTACCGTTTCCGCGCCCTGAATAACGTGGGCATTGGTCACGATATATCCGTCGTCGCTGAGGATGATTCCGGAACCGGAACCTGCGGCTTCGAAGGAATAGCTGTACTGATACTGGACGATTCCGACTACGGAAGGGCTTGTGAGCTTGTAAACTTCCGTTGCGGAAAGTTTTCCTTCGGTGGAAACGGTGTTTTCCTTGGGAATATCCTGAAGATCAAGTTCCGGAGGATCAATTTCCGTCGGGAAGTTCTGTTCCTGCTGTGCACCGGGATTAAGAGTTTCCGGAACAATTGGGGCGATTCTGTTTTCGCCGGAAAGCCAGCGGTAAAGCTCGATGGAGGAAATGGAAATAACGCAGACACCGAGAAGCGCGGCGATTATTCCAAGGAATACCCGGAAGCCTTTTCCGGAGGATTTTTTTGCCTTCGTGGCGGCGGATTTTTCCGCGCTTTCGTATTTATTGAAATCCCACTGATAATTTCCGTTGCTGCTGTAATAATTTGTCTGCTGGGGGCCGCCGTAATAACCGTACTGGGTTCCGTATTCCCTTCTGGGGGGCTGCTGTTCCGGTCTTTGCTGCTGCGCCTGGTTCCATTGGGAACTGTTCTGTCCGGAACCTCCCTCCCATGCAACGTACTGGTTGGTATTGGCGGAATAGGTCCAGCCGGTGGGAGCATCGGTATTGCGTTCCTTCGGCTGTTCCTCAGCTTTCGGTTCCTCCGCCCTGAATTCGGCGGGTCTGTATTCTTCCGCTCTGAAATCCTCCGGAATATATTCTTCGGGCTTTTGTTCCCTTCCGGTTTCCTCAGCGGGATTTTCGTTTATTTCATTTCTTTCAAATTCATCCATTATGAAACACCTCTCTGGGGGACTTAAAGTTCTTTTGCCGTTTTATATTCTAACCGATAATTGTTAAATAAAAATAAACAACGCTTGAAAAATCTTCGGTATTTTATGAATTTTTTTGATTTTTGTCGGTTTCTTCCTGAATCCTGCGCTTGTTCTTTTCTTTGATGGATTTTTTTGCCGCCGCGGGAACGGAAAAAGTGAATTCCGTATATTCTCCCTCAACGCTCTTGACCAGAAGGTCGCCCTTATGCTGGTTGACTATGGTCTGGACAATATAAAGCCCAAGACCCACACCGGTTTTATCAAGGCTACGGGATTTATCGGTTTTATAGAACCTGTCGAAAAGCCTCGGGAGTTCCTGCTGGGCAATGCCCGCTCCGGTGTTCCTTACAGAAACAAAGACCTTTCCGTCCTGTTCCTTATAACCGAAGGAGATGCATCCGCCGTCGTTGACGAATTTAACGGCGTTGTCAATAAGGTTATAAACAACCTGGTGTATAAGGTCGTTGTCCGCATTTACAAAAATCCCGTCGGATTCAAGACCCATTATTTCAAGATTCTTTTCCTCGATTTTCTGCTCGAAGGCAAAAACCGTTCTGCAGACCAGCTCGTTGATATCAAAATTTTCCGGGTTCAGCTTCATATCCCCTGCTTCGATCCTTGCGATGCTGAGCATGGATTTTACCATTCGGGAAAGGCGCTTTACCTCTTCGGAAACAATTTCGAGATACTGCTTATGTTTTTCCTCCGGAACCGTTCCGTCAAGGATTCCGTCGATGAAACCGCCGATGGTCATCATCGGGGTTTTGAGTTCGTGGGAAACGTTTGCGATAAAGCTCCTTCGGACAGATTCAAGGTCCGCGACCGAATCTGCCATATGGTTGAAGGAAAGGGCAAGCTGGGCAATTTCATCTTCGCCTTCCGCATGAACGCGCACTGTAAAATCCCCGGTGGAAAAGCTTCTTGCGGCAGCCGCCATTTCCCGGAGGGGTTTTGTCATCCTGTTGGTTACGAAATAAATCGCAATGGACGCAAGGGCCGTTGCAATAAGCGCGCAGAAAAAGATTATATCCATAAGGTCCATTATGAAGAACCAGACGTCCGTCGCTTCCGTGGATGCAAAAAGAACCGCAAGGGTTTCGTCCCCGTTCTTTATGGGGATTCCGACGGTATAATAGGAATTTTCATAAATTCCGTCAAGGGTTCCTGTTCCGTCGTATTCCCCGGCAATGGCCTGTTCCATAACTTCTTCGGAAATGCTGTATGTTCTGTGGTTGCAGTTTTCCCCTTCGGAACAGATAAGGGTTCTTCCGTCAAGGTTGACGAGAAAAATCTCCGTTTCCGTTGTTGCGGAAATGATTCTGTAACCGTTCTGCACCGTTGAAACCGGGACTTTCTGGTAACCGTAATCTGACATTCCGATAAGGGTTATCTGCGCGGCCTGCTCCGCATTTTTACGGAGGGCATCCCGGCTTGTTTCGCTGAAATAGCTTGCGGAAAAACCGATTACAAGCCCGCCCATAAGGGTTATTGTTGCAAGAATAACCCCGGAGCAGATTGCAAAATACCGGTTGAACAGCGATTTTTTAAGGCTTTGTTTTATCTTTGACATAAATCAGTCGTCTTTCGTTTCAAATTTATATCCGACGCCCCAGACGGTTTTAAGGCTCCATTTTTCGGAAACACCCTCAAGCTTTTCGCGGAGGCGTTTTATATGAACGTCAACGGTTCGGGAATCGCCGTAATATTCAAATCCCCATACTTCATCAAGAAGCTGATCGCGGGTATAAACCCTGTTGGGGTTGGAAGCAAGGTGGAAAAGAAGTTCAAGTTCCTTCGGGGGAGTATCCACGACTTTTCCGTCAACCTTGAGTTCATATTTTGTCATGTTGACGGTGAGCTTATCGAAGTTGACTTCCTTTTTATCGTTTTCTGCATTTGCTTTTCCGGTGCGGCGGAGAACAGCTTTTACCCTTGCAACAATCTCCTTCGGTTCGAAGGGTTTTACAACGTAATCGTCCGCACCCAGTTCAAGACCAAGAACCTTATCAAAAGTTTCGCCCTTTGCGGTGATCATGATGATCGGGACTTCGGATTTTTTACGGAGTTCGCGGCAGACCTGCCATCCGTCAAGACGTGGCATCATTACGTCGAGCAGAAGGATATCAGGATTTTCCTCATCAAATTTCTGAAGAGCCTCCTCGCCGTTTCCCGCAAGAACAACGGCATAGCCTTCTTTTTCAAGATACATTCTTAAAAGTTCGCAGATGTTTCTGTCGTCATCCGCAATAAGGATTTTTGCGTTTGTCATTTTATATTGTCCTCCTCTTTATCATAGGATTCGTATGTAACAAATATATAACGCCGCTTCGCGGCTGCACCTCATCCGTCATTTCCTTGCGGAAATGACGCCTTCCCCTCAACAGGAAGGCTATTATATATATTATAGCGCATTTTCGGTCGGAATAGTTAACACTATTTGAACAATTTTTGGATTTTTTCATAATTTCTCTTGTTAATTCGCCAAATTGCTGTATAATTATGATGTTATATTATCGAAACTCGTTTTTGATAGATCAAATTTTTATGAAAAGGACGTTTTAAGTTATGAAACTCGGAATGATCGGACTTCCTAACGTAGGAAAATCCACCCTTTTTAACGCAATCACAAACGCAGGTGCCCAGGCGGCAAACTATCCTTTCTGCACCATCGAACCCAACGTCGGCATTGTTGCAGTTCCGGAACCCCGCCTTGATAAACTTGCAGAAATTTACCAGCCGGAAAAATATACCCCCGCAACAGTTGAATTTGTTGATATCGCAGGTCTTGTAAAAGGCGCCGCAAAAGGCGAAGGTCTCGGCAACAAATTCCTTGCAAACATCCGCGAAGTTGATGCCCTTATCCACGTTGTCCGCTGCTTCAACGACGACAACGTAATCCATGTTGACGGCTCCGTCAACGCCGGAAGAGATATCGAAGTCATCAACCTCGAACTCATCTTCTCCGATATCGAAATCCTCGACAGAAGAATCGCAAGGGTTGAAAAGGATATGAAAGGTGACCGCAGCCTTGCTGACGAACTTGCACTTCTCAAGCGCCTTAAAGAACATCTTGAGGAAGGCAAATCCGCCAGAGCTTTCTCCTGCGATGATGAGGAAAAAGAGATCATCAACGCTCTTCCCCTTCTTTCCAACAAACCCATCATCTATGCCGCAAATATGAGTGAAGACGATTTTGTCGAAGGCGTTGAAAACAACGAAAACTACAAAGCCGTTGAGGAAATCGCAAAATCCGAAAACTCCGCAGTAATGCCCGTCTGCGCAAGATTCGAGGAAGAAATTTCCGATATGGAACCGGACGAAAAGAAGGAGTTCCTTGCGGAAATCAACCTTGAGGAATCCGGACTTGACCGTATGATCAAGGCAAGCTATGACCTTCTCGGACTTATGAGCTATCTTACCGCAGGCAAAAAAGAAGTCCGTGCATGGACTATCAAAAAAGGAACAAAAGCTCCCAAAGCTGCAGGCGCAATCCATTCCGACTTTGAAAAAGGCTTTATCCGCGCGGAAATCGTAAAATACGATGACCTCATCGCTCTCGGTTCCTGGAACGCCGCAAAGGAAAAAGGCCTTATGAAGAGCGAAGGCAAAGAATATGTTATGCAGGACGGCGACATCGTCGAATTCCTGTTTAATGTATAAAATTCAATATTTTCAACGCACTAAGGAGGCGCAGATACCATGAAACCGAAACGCCTTGTTACCAATGCAATGCTCATAGCAATGTATGTGGTGCTCAGCCTTGTTGCCACAATTAACCTTGGCAACATGAAATTCACCCTCGACAGCCTTCCGATAATTGTCGGTGCCGCTTTGTTCGGCCCGGTTGACGGAATGCTGATCGGACTTTGCGGAAGCTTTATCAACCAGCTTATAACCTGGGGACTTGGGCCGACCACTCTTCTCTGGATAATTCCTGCGGGAGTTCGCGGACTGCTCATCGGTCTTTTCGCAAAGCACCATAATTTCGATATGAGCTTCGGACAAACTCAATTCATCACCATTTCCACCGCTCTTGTTGTAACCGCGCTCAATACCGCAATTCTTTATGCTGACGCATGGATTATGGGTTATCATTATGCGGCTGTTTTCATTGACCTTGTTTTGAGAATTGTTGCCGGAATTATAATTGCTTTCATCTTCGGCACAATTTTGCCCCATATTCTCAGACCGCTTCGGAAAATTGTTCTTAAACCCAATTCCGGCGCAAAGAAAAAAGAAGAACCGAAAGAACGCCGCTGTCCCTACTGCAAAGCTCCGATTAAGGAAAATGCAGAAAAATGCGATTACTGCGGAACAGAATTCAAATAAAAAAAGAGCCCCGGAATCCGGGGCTTTTATTTTTTTAATATCCGAGTTCGTCCTCGAGGGAATCGTCATTATAGATCCAGTCGTTCACATTTATGATGCGGAATTTCTTGCTGTCATCGCGCACAACAACAGTATCGATTCCGGCGTTTATAACAAGGCGTTTGCACATGCTGCAGCAGCTTCCGTTTTTTACGTATTCGCCGGTATCGCATTCCCTTCCGACAAGATAAAGGGTTGCGCCGATCATATTTTCCCTTGCGGCGCTGATGATTGCGTTTGCTTCGGCATGGACGCTTCTGCAAAGTTCATAACGCTCGCCCCGGGGAACGTTCATTTTTTCCCTTCTGCACCAGCCGAGGTCGCTGCAGTTTTTGCGGCCTCTGGGTGCGCCGGCATAACCGGTGGAAATAATCTGGTCGTTCTTGACTATTATTGCTCCGTATTTTCTGCGGAGGCATGTTCCCCTTTCGAGCACCATTTCCGCAATATCGAGGTAATAATTATGTTTGTCGCGTCTTTCTTCAGCCATATTTCCTCCGTTATTCGGCAATTTCTGCGGGAGCATTTTTGCGGACGGATTCGATTCCGTTTTCGCAGGAAGCCTTTGTTTTATATCCTTCGGACGCAAGGATGATTTCGCCGTTGCGTGCCTTAAGACGGAAGCGGAATTCGCCGGCTTTGTCGGTATAGATTTCGAACTTCGGGTTCACCGCGGAAACAACCGGATCTGCGGTAAGATCCTCGAGATTTGCGATGGGTGCGTTTTTGCGGACGGATTCGATTCCTTTTTCCATGGCAGCTTTTCCGGAATAAACTTCGGAAGCGCCGATTACCTGGTTGTTTCCGGCAAGAAGGCGGAAGCTCCAGCCGCTTTCGGTTTCCTTGACGGCATATTTTCCGTTGCAGACCGGTTTTTCCTCCTCAAGGATTCCGGAATAGACCGCTTTGAGAAATTCTGCGGCTTCGGCGGCTTTTTCCTCGGTGGGATCTTCCATTTCCTCACAGGCTGCAGCGGTTATTTTGGCAGCACATTTGAAAACGTCCTCATCAAAATCCTCATCCGCGACAAGGGGATAAATTCCATCGTAAACAATGCGGAGGAATTTTGCGGCGGTTTCGCCTTCCGGATCTTCCATTTCCTCGCAGGCGGCGGCAGTTATTTTTCCGGCGGCTTTGAGAACGGCTTTTTCGCAGTTTTCGTCCTCGCGGATGGAAGCGGCTTCTTTATAAACGGTCTTCAGAAAGCAGACTGTTTTCTTCGCGTTTTCAAGGTCAAGCTCTCCGCTTTCGGAAAGAGTTGCGGCGGTTATTTTTGCGGCAATTTTAAGAGATTTTTTATCGTATTCCATTTGAAGACCTCCTGTTTTTCAGTTTATATTTCATATTATACATTCCCGGGCGGGTTCTGTAAAGAAAATTATTCCGGAAAGCAAAAAATGTGCTTCGTTCCGGCGGTGCAATCAGCCTTCCCTTGGGGGAAGGTGGCACGCCACAGGTAATAAAGGCGTGACGGATGAGGGGAAAATCCCATCCCGTTAAATTCAGTCGGTAATTTCAACAGAATCCCCCCGGTTTTGGCAAAGCCAAAACCATCCCCCTTTAACAAGGGGGGCTTTCAGCAAAACCGGGCGGATAATATCCGCCACTACATTATCAATTGCCAACTAAAAATCCATCTCCCCTTTCAGGGGAGGCTTTATAAAACAAAAAAGCGCTTCGGAACGAAGCGCTTTTTTATGTATTTATTCTTGATTAATCTTCAATGCGTTTTCTGCCGATGATGAAAAGGCCGACTGCCGCACCGACAAGAACAACAAGAAGAACGATGATGATCCATACCCAGACCGGGATTCCGCCTTTGTCGTCATCCGGTTCCTCTTCTCCGCCGATTACGATGATTTCTTCCGGTTCGGATTCAGATTCGGAGGAAGGTTCGGAAGGAACTTCCGGCTCGGATTCGGAGGGAAGCTCCGGTTCGGATTCGGAGGAAGGTTCGGAGGGAACTTCCGGTTCGGATTCGGAGGAAACGGGAACTTCGGGTTCCGGTTCAACAACTTCCGGTTCGGAAGAGGAGCTGGAGCTGGAAACCGGTTCCTCAACTTTTTCGTTGACGGTTACATCAAAAGTTGCGGTAACGGCTTTTTCACCTTCGCCATAGGTTACAGTAACGGTTTTGGTGCCCGCTTCCTCAAGTTTTGTAACGTCGGTTTTGAATCCTTCGGTAACGTCCTCTGCGCTGCCGTCGCCTTTATGAAGACGGACAACCATGCCGGTGGTATCAAGGGTTTCGCCGACGGCATAGGTAAGTTTTTCGGGCTTTTTATAAATTTCCATTCTGAGAATGTCTTTTTCGTCCGCATATTTGAAGGTTACGCGGAAATGGTCCTCGAAAATCTCAAGGTTGCCGTGCTGGTCGCCGGGAGCTTTTACGTAAACCATTACGTTCTGGGTTTCGTCAAAGGTGAAAACAGCAGGTTCGACCCAGCACATATTGGTTACGTCAACAACGCTCGGTTCAAAATGCTTCTTTTCGGCATTGTAAATATAAGCGGTTGCAACAACCTTCATGCCGGTGAGGTCAACGGTATCGCCGAGATAATATTCGGTTTTGTCGGGCCATCTTTCAACATCGATTTCGGTGATGAAAGCAAAGGGAGCTTTTTCGCCGACAACCATTACGTAATCGGATTTTTCAACAGCTTTTCCTTCGTCGTTCAGGTAGGAAACGGAAAAGTTGTAAGTTCCGGCTTTGGTGGGTTTGCCGGTGATGGACATCTGGAAAACGTAATCGCCGTAGGTGTTTTTATAGGACCAGCTTCCGGAAAGTTTCATTCCCTCCGGGATGTTTCCGCTTTTGGAAAACTTGGTTGCGCCAACAACGGTATCGATAACGGTTTCATAGTTCATGTCAACATAAGCGCCTTTGATTTCCTTGCTTGCCGCAAATGCCTGTACCGGAACAAGAAGTACAATCATAAGAACAGCAAGAAAAGCGCTGAAAATTCTTTTTTTCATTTAATATCCTCCTTTAAGATTAAAAAGGCATAATTTTATACTTTAATATTTTATTACAAATCACGGAATACTTCAAGATGTTTTTTCCAATTATATCGTAATATTCTGTCTGTTTTGGAATATTTTTCGTAAATTTTTTGTTAACAGCTGTTGAAAAACAAAAAATCCGGCGCAGATCACGAGAAAATGACCTGTGCCGGTTCTGATTTTATGAACGGATTTTTATGCTTTTTCCTTGAGAAGCTGGTTGACAAGAATGCCGACGATGAGGGATGCGGCGATGGAAGTGATCTGGAGTGCTCCGAAATCAAGCATGAATCCGCCGATTCCGAGAACGAGGATGGAGCTTACAACAAAAAGATTGTGCTCTTTTCCAAGGTCAACGGTCTGGATCATCTTAAGACCGGAAACAGCGATGAAGCCATAAAGCGCAACGCAGATTCCGCCGAGAACACAGCTGGGAATGGTGTTTACAAATGCAACAAAGGGGCTGAAGAACGCAAGAAGAATGGAAAGAAGCGCCGCGGTTCTGATGGTGACAACGGAAGCGTTTCTGGTGATTGCAACACATCCGACGGATTCACCGTAGGTGGTGTTGGGGCAGCATCCGAAGAATGCGCCTGCTACGGAACCGACGCCGTCGCCGAGAAGGGTTTTATCAAGACCGGGATTTTCAAGAAGGTCGCGCTCGATAATGGAGGAGATGTTCTTATGGTCCGCAACATGCTCCGCAAAAACAACAAGCGCAACGGGAGCATAGAGAAGGCAGATAGTTCCGAAATCCGCAAGGGTCATTGCGATGCCGTTTGCGCTGATTTCCCTGAAAGCCTCAACAAATGCAAATTTGGGCATGTGGAAGAAGGTTCCGAGGTTTATGGTGCTGAAATTGTTGATAAGTGCAGTGTAGTCGACGATTTTGAGAGCATCGATTCCTGCAATGTTTCCGATAAGGGTGAAAACGGAAGCAAGGGCATATCCGGAAAGAACGCCGATGATGAACGGGATAAGCTTTGCAAAGCCTTTTCCCTTTGCGGAAACCCAGATGGTGACTCCGAAAGTGAAAAGTCCGCAGACGATTGCCGCAAGGCTGTAAGCTTCGCCGGAAGCAGAGGATTTTGTAAGGTCCGCAACGGCATTTCCCGCAAGGGAAAGTCCGATAAGGGCAACGGTGGGTCCGATAACAACGGTGGGCATAAGCTTATTGAGCCAGCCGGAACCGACAGCTTTGATAATAAGGGCGATTACAACATAAACAAGTCCGGCGAAAGCCGCGCCGACGATGATTCCGAAATATCCGAAAACGGTTGCGGAATACATGGAAGAAAGGAAAGCGAAGGAGCTTCCGAGGAAAACGGGGCTTTTCTGCTTTGTAAAGAACTGGTAAACAAATGTGCCGACACCGGCACCGAAAAGTGCTGCCACAGGGTCCATCTCAAGGTTTACAACGCCGAATGCGTTAACAAGAATCGGAACTACTATGGTTGCGGTGATGATTGCAAGGAGCTGCTGGAATGCGAAGACTATCAGCTGGCTGAATTTCGGTTTGTCTTCAATGTCATAAATAAGTTTCATTTTTTCTTTTTCCTCCTCAAAAAGAAAGATTTTTTATTTTGTAAAAAGCTTTACTCCGAATTCGCTGTCAACCGGAGGAATCCGAACCGAAACAAGCTCTTCACGCGATGTTGGAATGTTTTTGCCCACAAAATCCGGGCGGATGGGAAGTTCCCTGTGACCACGGTCAATGACTGCCGCAAGCTGGATAAAAGCCGGTCTTCCGTGCTTCAAAAGGCAGTCGATGGCGGCGCGGGTTGTTCTTCCTGTATGGATGACGTCGTCAACAAGGACGATGGTTTTTCCGTTGATATCAAAAGGAAGCTCCGCACCGGAAATCTTCGGGGAATATGCAACCGGTTCGATGTCGTCCCGGTAAAAACTGATGTCGATATTACCCACCGGAACCTCTTTTCCCTCGATGGAAAGGATGTTGTCCCGGATGATTTCCGCAATGGGAACGCCGCGGGTTTTTATGCCAACAAGGCAAAGATTCTCCGTTCCGCCGTTGCGTTCAAGAATCTGGTGAGAAATGCGGACAAGACAGCGCTTAAGCGTATCGGAATCCATGAGGTCGGACTTAAATTCCATCAGAAAACCACCTTTCGGAAAAACAAAAAAGGTTCCACCCACGAGAGGGCAGAACCTTATAACTCCTGTTGCAAAAAAGATTTTGGGGTCTGGATCTTGCCGGTCTCTCTGTACCGTCTTTAAAGATCAATTTTTATAATAATATCACAAAACCGCAAAAAATTCAACATATTTCTAAAAAAAACGCATATTTATTCCTTTTTTAAAAGGGGCTCGTCGCTGGAGGAAAGCCATGCGCCAAAAATCATTAGAACAAGCGCACCGAGGAACTGCGTTCCCGGAACTTCCCGGAAAATAACAAGAGAAATCACCGCCGCGATAAAGGGGGTTGCCGCGGAATAAACGCTTGTTTTTGCCGCTCCAAGGTATCTTTGGGCATAAACAAAAACAAAAATGCTGAGCCCATAGGAAACCGCCCCAAGAAGAAGCGCAAAGACAACGGCCGGAATGCTTTCCGTTTTTTCACCCATGAAAACCGCAATGAGAAAACTTGTTCCTCCGCAAAAAATTCCTTTCAGAAGAACAATTATCATCGGGTCTTTTTCCGAAAGCGCCTTTGTGCAGTTGTTTTCAATTCCCCAGAAAACCGCCGAAAGAAGAACAAGCGCTGAACCTTTTGAAAAATCAAGCGAGGAAATTCCTTCAAAAGAAAGAAGCAGACAGGCGGAAACGGTAAAAATAATTCCCGCAAAAAGCCTTTTGCTGATTTTTTCGCCGAAAACAAAAAACGCAATAAGCGCCGTTGCAGCATATTCAAAATTGTTCAGAAGCGAAGCGTTTGCTGCGGAAGTCGTCCGAAGCCCGAACATAAGGCTTATGGGCGCAGCAATATCAAGGATTATCATTCCGAGAACATAAGGGATTTCCGTTTTTGTAAAATTTCCGTCCTCCGCTTTTCTGTTTGTGCTTTTTCTGAGTACAGCAATAAAACCCATTCCGAATCCCGCGCCGATATAAAGAAGCCCGGCCATCATTGCCGAAGGAATTTTTTCAAGAAGAATCTTTGAAAAAGGAGTGCTCAAAGCATAGAGAACCGCGGAAAGAAGAGCAAGAAAAATCCCGTATTTTACAGATTTCTCCTTCATTCTGCACACTTGAGATATTCAAGAATTTCCGCCGCGTTTGTATCCGGTTTAACTTTCGGCATTACCTTTTCGATAATTCCGTTTTCGTCGATTACAAAGGTGGAGCGGACCGTTCCGAAGGAAACCTTTCCGTAATTTTTCTTTTCCTGCCAGGCGCCGAAAGCTTCGATTACCTTATGTTCCGGGTCGGAAAGAAGGACGAAAGGAAGGGAATATTTTTCCGCAAACTTAACGTGGGATGAAACGGAATCCTTGCTGATTCCGATTACCGCCGCATTGATGTTCCGGAACTCCTCAAAATTTTCCGCAAAGGCACAGGCCTGGCGGGTGCATCCGGGAGTGTTGTCCCAGGGATAAAAATAGAGCACAACTTTCTTTCCGAGGAAATCGGAAAGGGAAACTTCGTTTCCGTCCTTATCAGAAAGAGTAAAATCCGGGGCTTTTGTTCCTTTTTCGAGCATGTTATCAATTCTCCTTTTCCTGTTTTTCAAAAATCCTGCTTTCGCTGAGCACCGCACCGCCGAGTATGAGCACCGCACCGATTATTCCGAAAGCGGAAAGTTCTTCCCCAAGCAGGAATGCGGAAAGCAGAATCGCCGTAACCGG
The DNA here is from genome assembly GCA_017399625.1 of Oscillospiraceae bacterium. Classification (GTDB taxonomy): domain Bacteria; phylum Bacillota; class Clostridia; order Oscillospirales; family Ruminococcaceae; genus UMGS1668. Next base: position 10,176 of record JAFQBT010000101.1, on the reverse strand, counting down.
GTCGATATAGCTAAAAATCGCGGCAGTCTGTGCCGGAAGATTCCCGATGCTGCCGAAATAGAGCGCATAGGCGATTCCGGTATGCAAAATCCCGACGGTTATGAGCATTGCTACGGAAACCGGAGAGATTTCCGTGGTGCTCAGATCTTCCGCAAAAAGAGTATATGGCAAAATCGTCGCCGCCGCGCTTCCGAGTTGGATAACGGTTTTTTCAAAAGCCGGAACCTCCGGCAGTTTTTTGTTCATTATAACAACGGCCGCATAAAGCAGCGCCGCACCGAGGGCAAGAAAAATCCCTTTCATTTCTCCCGCCGGATCAATCCCGTGCTCAAAAATTCCGGAAACGAAAAGCATTCCGATAACCGCGGCAAAAACGCAGAGAATTTTCTTTCCGCCAAGCTTTTCGCCGAAGATGAACGGCGAAGCAATTATCACAAAAACCGGCGCCATATAATAGCAAAGGGTTGCCGCCGCAACGCTTGTGTAATTATAAGCTTCGAAAAGCAGAATCCAGTTGAATCCCATCAAAGCGCCTGAAAGGCAGAGCAAAAGCCCTTTTTTGCCGGTTTTATTAATTGAAAATGGCGTTTTCCGGATTTTCAGCGCCGCAAAAAGGAAAATAAAACCGATAAGTCCCCTCAAAAAAGCGATGAATCCGGAGGGAAACGGAATGTATCTTCTGAAAATCCCGACGGTTCCGAAAATCACCATCGAGAGCAAAAGCGAAATCAATGCCTTGTTCTTCAAAGAAAAACCTCCGTGCTCAAAGTCACATTTTAACCGCGGTAACAACTCTGTCCCGGCCTTCATAATCCTTCATGACCGCGGCGTTTTTATATCCGTTTCCGGTGAGGATGCTCACAACTTCCTCTCCCTGGGTATCGCCGATTTCGAAAGCGATCATTCCGCCGTCGTTGAGATGCTCAAACCAGTTCTTCGATATTTCCCGGTAAAAATAAAGCCCGTCCTCACCGCCGTAAAGCGCGGTTTCCGGTTCAAAGGTAACTTCCGTCTGAAGTTCTTTCATCTCATTGCCGGTAATATAGGGCGGATTTGAAACGATGCAGTCAAATTTTCCGAAAGGAACAAGGGCGTCGCCGTTAATGGTGCTCACGCAGTTTCCGTGGAGAGCGTTGTTCCGTTCAAGATGCTCAAAAGCCTTTTCATAAAGTTCAACTGCGGTGACTTCCGAACCCGGAAGCTCCTTTGCAATGGTAATTGCAATGCATCCGGTGCCGGAACAAAGATCTATTACTTTAGGCGGCATGCTCCGGGAATAATATCTGAGCACCAGTTCGCAGAGAAGTTCCGTTTCCGGTCTTGGAATGAGCACGCCTTTGCCCACGAAGAATTTTCTTCCGAAAAACTCCCAGTTTCCGATGATGTACTGGAGCGGATATCCGCTTTCTCTTTTTTTCGCCGCGGCAAAAATCAATTTTTCCTGCTCCTCATCGAGCATTTTTTCCGCTGCGGAAACCTCCGGCATCTTCGGAAGGCCAAGGAGGTCCTCCATGAGCACGGATACTTCAAAGGCAGGGGAATCCACCCCTGCCTCAATAAAGCGTTTTTCGATTTTTTCAAAAGCTTCTCTGACTTTCATCAATATGCTGCGTCCTCCGGGTTTTCGGGCAGAACGGGAGTTACTGCCGCAATTGCAACTTCGATCATGCTGTCGTCCGGTTCCTGAGTTGTGAAATTCTGGAACCAGAGACCGGGAGCAGAAATGATTCTTGTGAACCAGTTGTCATGTCTTCCGGCAAATTTTATGATTTCATAGGAAATTCCGACCACAACGGGAAGCATAAGGATTTTAAGACCCACGCGGATAAGCACGCTTTCCCATGTGATGACGGAGGAAGCAAGAATGCTTACAACAAGAACGATAAGGAGGAAGCTTGTTCCGCATCTGGGGTGGAAACGTTTTTGTTTTCTTACGTTTTCAACGGTGAGCTCAAGCCCCTGCTCATAGCAGAAAATGGTCTTATGCTCCGCGCCGTGATACATAAAAGTGCGGTGGATATCCTCCATTTTCGAAACGCCGATTATATAGGCAAGGAATATTGCGATTTTTACAACGCCTTCGATTGCGGAAAGGGCAACGGTGTTTTCGATGAATTTTCCCGCAAAACCGCCGATGAGCGCAGGAACTCCGAAGAAAAGTCCGATTGCGAGAACCGCCGCAAGAACGGTTATAACGGTGCTGAAAACTGCGCCGGCGGCTTTTCCGAAAACCTTGTTGAGCCAGAGTTCAAACTTATCCGGTTCTTCCTCCTGTCCGGAAATCTCGGCGGATTTCATAAGGCAGTCATAGCCCTGGATAAGTGTATCGATAAAATTGAAGGTTCCGCGGATAAAAGGAACCTTTCTGATTCCGGTGAGCTGTTTTGTATCCCAGGTGGAAACTTCGATTTCTCCGTTGGGCTTGCGGACAGCCATTGCGCTTTTGAAGGGACCTTTCATCATGATTCCCTCAAGAAGAGCCTGTCCGCCGACGGAAGTTTTTATTGCGCAGGATTGTTTTTCGTTGTTTTCCATATTATCTCCTTTATTTTATTTATCTATGGGAAGGCGGATGGTAACGGTTGTTCCCTCTCCTTCGATGCTGTCGAGAAGAATTTCTCCGCCGTGCATTCTTATGATTTCGTCCGCAACCGCAAGACCGATTCCGCTTCCGCGGCGGGTTGCATTGCCTTTGAAGAATTTCGTCTTTACTTTTTCAAGCTGGTCCGCCGGGATTCCGATTCCGGTATCCTTTACTACGATATCGACGAATCCGTCCTCGGCGCGTTCGGCGGAAACGGTTACGCTGCCGCCTTCGTCGCTGTATTTTATGGCGTTATCAATTATGTTTACAAAAACCTGGCGGAGCCTGTTTTTATCGCCGGTGACTGCAATGATATCGTCGTTTTCGGTATAGTTCAGCGCTTTCTTTTCCCGGATGGCCCTTTGTTCAAAGGTGAGGACCGCTTCGGAAAGTTCCGCGATGATATCCAGCTTCATGGGCTGGAGAATCATTCTTCCGCTCTGGAGGCGGGAGAAATCCAGCAGTTCTTCGACCATTACGGAAAGTCGCTCCGTTTCACCGATAATAACGCCCATTCCTCTTTCAAGGGTGCGCTTATCAATGCTTTCGTCCTTTGCGGAATCCTCGAGCATTTCCGCCCAGCCTTTTATTGCGGTAAGGGGCGTTCTCAGTTCGTGGGAAACGGAGGAGATGAAATCGTTTTTCATTCTTTCCGTTGCGCCGAGTTCATCCGCCATATAGTTTATTGTTTCGCAAAGTTCGCCGATTTCGTCATCGGTTTTCTTTTCGATTTTTGCGTTGAAGTCCCCTTCGGCGATTTTTTTAGCGGTTTCGCTTATCTGTCCCACCGGGTTGACTATGGAGTTTATGAAATAGGAACCGGAAAGAACGACGAAGAAAAGAATCGCCATTCCGATGATACTTGCGCCGATTATAACGGTCATAATCTGGGAATCGACGCTTTCGAGTGAGGTAACAAGCCGGAAGCAGAAATAATCCTCGGTGCTGCCTTCGGGAATAATCGTCACGGACATAATATTTTCGCCGTTTGCCTCGCCGACAAATTCCGCGGTTTTTTCAATTGTTTCAGCCGCTTCATAAAAATCCGGAGTGAGCATGCTCTTTTCCGGAAGGAAACCGCTGGAGGTGAGGATAACCTCTCCCCTTTCGTTAATGGCCATAAGTTCCATTATGTTGCGCTTTTCGAAGGAGGTTACGATTCCGCGGAAATAATCCTCAAAATCCCCGTTTCCTTCGGAATATTGCTTTGAAAGAAGTCCCGAAACGGTTTCCGCCTGGGAATAAACAACTCTTTCAACGCTTCCGTAATAATAATCCTTTACGGAAAAGGCTATTACAACTTCCATTGCAATAAGAATTACAAGAATGACGCCGAGGCTGTTGAAAAGCCAGCGTTTTGTAATCTTTTTAACTGCCATTGCGGCGTCCTCCTTTCTTAAAGCCTTCCCCTTGAGGGGAAGGTGGATTTTCGGCTTCAGCCGAAAAGACGGATGAGGTGTTCCTCAAAAAAATCGGTTTTATTAAAGAATCCCCTTGCCGCCACTTAAGCAATGCGGACCTCTCCCCTTTTACAAGAAGAACAAATTGTTATGCCATCCATTTATAGCCGAATCCCCAGACAGTCTGGAGATGGGCGGGGCTTGAAGGTTCGTCCTCAATTTTCATGCGGAGCCTTCTGATGTTTACGTCAACGATTTTATCGTCGCCGTTATAGCTTTCTCCCCAGATACGCTCAAGAATATTTTTTCTTTCAAGAGCGGTGCCCTCGTTGCCCATAAAGAGCTCCATAAGCTGGAATTCAACCTGGGTAAGGTCGATGGGAGTTCCGTTTTTTGTAAGTGTGCGGCTGAGGATATTGAGGTTGAACGGTCCGGAAACAAGTTCGTCGTTATGGGCGCTTTCCGGGGTTACGGAAATCCTTCTGCAGATTGCATCGACCCTTGCGGTAAGTTCGCTTGGGGAGAAGGGTTTTGTAACATAATCGTCCGCGCCGAGCATAAGACCGTTTACCTTATCCATTTCCTGGGATTTTGCGGAAAGCATTATGATTCCGACGGTGCTGCTCTGTTTTCTGATGCGCTGGCAAACGGCAAAGCCGTCGATTCCGGGCATCATGATATCAAGAAGCACAACGCTGAAATCATTCGGCGCCGCTTCAAAATATTTTATTGCGTCCTCGCCGCAGGAGGCATCAACAACTTCGTAACCTGCCCGGCGAAGGGTTATGACCTCAAATTCGCGGATGGCGTCTTCATCTTCGCAAACAAGGATTTTTTTCATTTCGGTTTCCCTCCCGTATCAAAAGAAAATAAAGCATTCTCTGTAATTTTCCGGATCGATATAAAATGCGCTTTCCGGAGCTATTTCTGATTTTATGTAATAATTATTTGTTTCGTCTTCCGCCGCAAGAACGTAATCTTCGTATTTATCCTGATAATCGTTTTTGCTTACGGAAAAAATTTCAAAAACCGGTTTTCCGCTTTTTTTATCGCTGAAAACAAATTCCCCCGCCGGGCCGAAGCTTATTGTATATTTTTCGTTCCAGTTTTCCGGAACGGAAAAGAGATATCCGCTTTCGGTGTTGGCGGCGCCGTTCCATACAACCTCCGGTTTTTCGCCGTTATACTGCACGTACTGGAGGAAGAAAAGTTCGTCGCTTGCTTCGTGGGCATAATCGTCACGGTATTCAACGGGCATTTCGATCATTCCGTCCCGGTTGGTATCCATGCAGAAAACCTTTGTGTTCCGAAGGAAGATCCTCCGTTTTCCGTAAATTCCGCCGGGAACAACGCCCTCATAACCGGGAATTTCCTCCGGTTCAGATTCAACGAAATCCGAAATAAAATATCTTTTTGCCGCCCCTTCCTCAAGAGCAAGCATTTCCGTAAGATAAACCCCGTCATAAATTTCGGAATCCACAAAAATCATGTTTTTTCCTTCATAAAGTTCGCCGGTGATTCCGGAAAAAATCTTTCCGTAACCCGCATGAACGGAGGTATCGTCCGTTGTGGAAACGGAGCCTTTTTCGCCGTAAACTATGTTGACGACGTTGCGTCCGGTGGTGTTTCCGCTGAAAACAACGATTTCGGAAAAACCGTTTCCGTCGATATCCGCAATATATGCCCCTTCGCAGTCGGTTTTATATAAAGTTTCAAGCCGCTGGCTTTTATAGCTGAAAATTCCGACTTCCTTTTCCCAGCTTACGACAATGGAGCAGCGGTTCTTTTCCGTTTCGGCAAAATCGACCTTTTTTATTTCGCCGTAAAATCCCGGCGCTTCGCAGACGGAAATCCAGTCCTCTCCGTCTTTTTTGAGGACGTTTATCCTTGTGTTGTCATCAAGAATGGAATAAAAAGCCATTGCCTCTTCCGTTCCGTCGCCGTCAAGATCATGGAAAACAAAGGCGGAGTTTGTTTCGCCGCTTTCCGGATAACGGAGAACATAGCTTTCGCCGAGGATATTCGCAAGGGCGGAATTGAGTTTTTCCTGTTCCTCGTTGAAAACCGGTGGCTTCATAAGAGCTTCGGTGTCCGTTTCAAAAACGGTACAGCCGGAAAAGCCGAGGCAGACCATCATCGCCGCGATTACAAAAAGCAGTTTTTTCATAAAAACGGGCACCTCCCTTTTTAAAAATAATATTCTACCTTATAATATAATACAAATTCACCTTCATTGTCAATCAATCAGAGGTAAACAATATGTTAAGTCCAAAAATTATTTCCGTACCAGGGGATTCTTTTCGGTCCCCATATCGTTGGAGGCGGCATTGCGAAACAACGACGGGAGGGTGGCTTTGCACTCTGTATTTTTGCTGCGGATAACCCCCTCTGTTTCTTTTGGAAACGCTGTATTTCTTCAGGCAAGCGGCATTTTCTGTTTTTTTGGAAAAATTTCATTTTGCCTATTGACTTTATTGTGGTAAAGTGTTACTATGGTAGCACAGTAAAACAACGGAGGCAAATGAAATGGCAAAAATAAAGCAGATCCCTTCAGAAATAAAGCGACACCGACATTGATGCTTTTACCGAAAACAAAAAAACACATCAATTTTAAAAAAACTTATTTTTGGAGGAACATAAAATGAAAAAACTCATTGCTCTTATTCTTGCTCTTATCTTCACCCTTTCTTTCACCGCATGCGGCGCGGAAGAACCCGCATCCGACCTTGAATATATCACCAAAAACGGCAAGATCGTAATCGGAATCACCGATTTTACTCCGATGGATTTCCAGGACGAAAACGGAGAATGGATCGGTTTTGATGCGGATATGGCAAATGCATTTGCCGAATATCTCGGCGTTGAAGCTGAATTTATCGTAATCGACTGGGATAACAAAATTTTTGAACTCGAAAACAAGAGCATCGACGTTGTATGGAACGGCATGACTCTTACCGATAAAGTAAAAAACGCCATGGGCTGCAGTGATCCTTACTGCAAAAACGCACAGGTCGTTGTAGTTAAAGCAGACGTTGCGGATCAGTACCAGGACGAAGCTTCCCTTAAAGACCTTGCATTTGCAGTTGAAGCAGGTTCCGCAGGCAAGGAAATCGTTGAATCCCTCGGCCTTAACTTCACCGAGGTTGCCTATCAGAGCGACGCTCTTATGGAAGTTGCCGCAGGAACCTCCGATGCATGCGTAATCGACCTTCTCATGGCCGGCGCAATGATCGGCGAAGGCACCGCATATCCTGACCTTACCTACACCGTTTCCCTCACCAGCGAAGATTACGTTGTCGGTTTCAGAAAAGGCAGCGACCTTGTTGAAAAATTCAATCAGTTCTGGGCAGATTCCTGCGCAGAGGGAACCGTTTTTGAAACCGCAAAAATCTACGGCGTTCAGGAATCCGTAATCATAAAATAAAATCCCCTTATAATTAAAATAACTTCTGATGCAGGGAACGCCGCAAGCGGCGTTCCCTGCGTTGGTGAAAAGACGAGGTTAAAATGTTTGAATTTTCTTTTTTTCTCCAGCTGGACTGGGAGCAGATAAAAACGGTTCTGCTTTCGCTTAACGAAGGCTTCTTAAAATCCCTCGAAATATTCGCTCTCACCCTTCTCGGAGCGATTCCTCTTGGACTTATTATTGCTTTCGGTTCCATGAGCAGCGTCGGAATAATCCGCTGGTTCAACAAATTCATGGTCTGGATAGTCCGGGGAACTCCCCTTATGCTCCAGCTTCTGATCATCTATTACGGACCGGGAATAATCCTTGGTAACAACTGGTGGGGAAGCGGCGCTCTCGGACGCTTCATCGCCGCGATGATCGCTTTTATTCTCAACTATGCCTGCTATTTTTCCGAAATTTACCGCGGCGGAATCGAAGGGATCCCGAAAGGGCAATATGAAGCCGGCGAAGTTTTAGGCATGACGAAAAGCCAGATTTTCTTCAAGGTCGTGCTTCTCCAGGTTATAAAACGCATTATCCCTCCCATGGGAAACGAAGTCATCACTCTTGTAAAGGATACCTCCCTCGTCCGCGTAATCGCGGTTTATGAGCTTATGTGGAACGGACAGGATTTCATCAAATCCGAAGGAATCATCTGGCCGCTTTTCTTCACCGGTATTTATTACCTTCTGTTCAGCGGAATCCTCACGATTTTCCTCGGCTGGCTCGAAAAGAAAATGGATTATTTTAAGGTGTAAAAATGGCAATTCTTGAAGTAAAAAACCTGAAAAAGAACTTCGGCGAGCTCGAAGTTTTGAAAGGAATAGATTTCTCCCTTGAAAAAGGGGACGTTATGGCGGTTATCGGTTCTTCCGGAAACGGAAAAACAACCCTTCTCCGCTGCATAAATTTCCTTGAAACCCCGAACGAAGGGGAAATTATCGTAAACGGCGAAACCCTTTTTGATGCTTCGCAGAAAAACAGCGCAAGCGAAAGTGAAATCCGGAAAAAGCGGCTCCATTTCGGGCTTGTTTTCCAGAACTTCAATCTTTTTCCGCAGTATTCCGTCCTCGGAAACGTGATGCTCGCTAAGGAGCTTCTTGAAAAGGAGCGCCCGGATTATAAACAGAACAAAAAGCAGATAAAGGCGGAAATCGAAGCGGAAGCAAGGGAAATTCTTGAAAAAGTCGGGCTTTCGGATAAGCTTGATTATTATCCGCATCAGCTTTCCGGCGGACAGCAGCAGCGCGTTGCCATCGCAAGAGCACTTGCGCTGAAACCGGATATCCTTTGCTTTGATGAACCCACCTCCGCCCTTGACCCGGAACTTACCGGCGAGGTGCTGAAGGTTATAAAATCCCTTGCGGACAGCAGTACAACCATGATAGTTGTCACCCACGAAATGACTTTTGCAAGGGACGTTGCGAACAAAATCATTTTCATGGACGAAGGAAAAATCCTTGAGGAAGGTTCGCCGGAAGATATTTTTGAAAACCCGAAACATGAAAGAGTCCGCGATTTCATCGGCGGAATCGGCGCAATTTAAAAAGCCTTCCCCTTGAGGGGAAGGTGTCTGCGAAGCAGACGGATGAGGTGTATGAAAAAGGAGGCTTTTTGAGCCTCCTTTAATTTTTTTAAATTTCTTCAATAAACGGTTCGATATATTCCCTTATGAAATCAACCCGGTCGAAAACGGTTGGTTTGAAATACGAAGATACCGCGATTACAATATCCTTTTCCGGATTAACGTAAATAACGTTTCCGCTGTTTCCGATGGCGGCATAGATATTCTTTTCCCGGTCAATTATCCACCAAAGATAACCGTAATCCATTCCGCGGAAATATTTGCTTTCGACGGCTTTCGGTTTTGTCATTTCTTCTATCCAACCGGAAGAAACGATTTGTTTTCCGTCAAATGTGCCTTTATTCAGACAGAGCAAACCGATTTTTGACATATCTTCCGCAGACATACAAAGCCCGTATCCCGGAGTTCCAAGTCCTTCCGGGTCGGCAAACCAGATATTTTCTTTAGGCGTTTTGCTTATGGTGAACTGCTTATGTTCTTCGGCGGTTTTGGCATAATAATTTTCGTGCGGTTTGATTCCGAGGGGTTCAAAAAGATATTCATTGGCATAATCGACGGTTTTCATTCCGGTTGCCCTGTATAAAATTCCGGAAAGAATATGAAGGCAGACGGTCTGGTAATTGAATTCATCGGTAAGACCTTTTCTTCCGCCGAGAAAATCGAGGGATGAAAAAGTCCAGTTCTCGCTTGAACAAACCTTTGACCAGGGGTCGCCTTTACATTTGTAAGGCGCTCTCATGGTAAGAAGATGTTTTATGGTAACATCGTAAATCGTTTTTTCGCCGCGTTTAATTTTATAATCGGGAAAATAATCCAGAACTTTTTCGTCAACGCTTTTGATTTGCCCTTTATCGATTGCGATTCCGATAAGCAAGGCTATAACGCTCTTTGTTGCGGACATTATATGGACACAGTCGTCTTTTTTATAACCGTTCCAGCAATCCGAATAAACAAATTTTCCGTTTTTATATGCCGCAATCTGGCAGATATTAGGCTGATGTTTTTCTATAAAATCATAAAGTTCTTCTTTGTTCATAAAATGCTTTCTCGCTTTCGTTTAGGTTTTCGGACGTCCTGAAATAAGCATAATTTAATTAAAAATTAAAATCAATAGCTTTCTTAAAATTAATTACCCTCATTGAAATTTTAACAAAATAGT
>JAFQBT010000100.1 GCA_017399625.1 Oscillospiraceae bacterium | reverse complement strand
AACCGCGCGTTTTGCGTCGGTATCTTCTATGCGGAGAAAGAAAACGCCGCCGCTCTGATGTGCAAGGCGTTCATCGGTGATTGCGCCGAAAAGGTTACCAAGATGCATAAAACCGGTGGGGCTGGGTGCAATTCTGGTTACCTTTGCGCCTTCAGGAAGATCTCTTTGGGGATAGCGTGCCTCTACCTCATCGGCAGTTTCGGTCACGTTCGGGAACAGAAGTTCCGCAAGTTTTTCATAATCCATGGTTATTTTTCCTCCTCAAAAGGGAATAAAACATACATAATTTATTTTATCATGTTTTATTGCTGTTTACAACTGTTTATCCCCATTTTTTGTGTTTTAAACACAAATTTGGATAATAAAAAAGCCTCCGCAAAACGGAGACTTTCTAATTATAAAAAGAAAAGCCTTTCCCTTTCGGGAAAGGCTTTAGATCTTTTTGCTTACGCGAATAAATTATTCGTTGATAGCGATTACAACACCGGAACCAACGGTACGGCCGCCTTCACGGATAGCGAAACGGAGACCGGTTTCGATTGCGATAGGTTCGATGAGCTCAACATCCATTTCAACGTTATCGCCAGGCATGCACATCTCTACGCCTTCGGGAAGAGTGATTACGCCGGTAACGTCAGTGGTTCTGAAGAAGAACTGAGGACGATAGTTGTTGAAGAAAGGAGTATGACGGCCGCCTTCGTCCTTTTTAAGAACGTAAACCTGGCCGCGGAATGCTTTGTGAGGATGGATGGAGTTGGGTTTTGCAAGAACCTGACCACGTCTAACTTCGGTTCTCTGAACACCACGAAGGAGAGCACCGATGTTATCGCCTGCTTCACCGTAGTCGAGGATTTTGTGGAACATCTCAACACCGGTAACAACAGTTTTCTTTTTCTCTTCGGTAAGACCAACGATTTCAACTTCGTCGCCGGTATGGATCTGGCCACGCTCTACACGGCCGGTAACAACGGTACCACGACCAGTGATGGTGAAGATGTCTTCGATAGGCATAAGGAAGGGAAGGTCTGCTTTACGTTCAGGAGTGGGGATGTAGCTGTCAACAGCGTCCATAAGATCTGCGATGCATTTGTAAACAGGGTTGTTGATATCGTTGGTGGTATCTTCAAGAACCTGGAGAGAAGAACCAGCGATTACAGGAATGTCATCACCGGGATAGTCATACTCGGAAAGGAGTTCACGAACTTCCATTTCAACGAGTTCGAGCATTTCTTCATCGCCGCCGAGCTGGTCAACTTTGTTGAGGAATACTACGATGTAGGGAACACCTACCTGACGGGAAAGAAGGATGTGCTCACGGGTCTGGGGCATAGGACCATCTGCTGCGGAAACAACAAGGATGGTACCGTCCATCTGTGCTGCACCGGTGATCATGTTTTTGATATAGTCAGCATGTCCGGGGCAGTCAACGTGTGCATAGTGACGGTTGTCGGTTTCATATTCAACGTGTGCGGTGTTGATCGTGATACCACGAGCTTTTTCTTCAGGAGCTTTATCGATAGCGTCGTATGCGTTATACTCTGCCTGACCTTTAAGAGAAAGGTATTTGGTGATAGCTGCAGTAGTGGTGGTCTTACCATGGTCGATGTGGCCGATGGTACCAATGTTTACATGGGGTTTAGTTCTCTCAAAATGCTGTTTTGCCATTTCGGATTGTCCTCCTTACAATTGGTTAACTTCGTTTTTATTAAAAAATAGGCTTAATTCTATTTTATACCAAAACAGAAAATTTTCAAGGCTTTCGCGAATATATTTTCTGTTTTTTACAAAATAATTTTTCTATTGCTTAGGAACGCTCTTTGATAACGCCTTCAGCGATAGATTTCGGAACTTCAACATAGTGGCTGGGTTCCATTACATAGTTGCCGCGGCCCTGGGTTTTGGAACGGAGGTCGCTTGCATAACCGAACATTTCGGAAAGCGGAACAAAAGCTTTGATCTCTTTTGCGCCGTAGTTATCATCCATACCGCGGATCTGACCACGTCTGGAAGAAAGGTCGCCCATAACGTCACCCATGTATTCTTCGGGGAAGGTTACGGTTACGTTCATGATAGGTTCAAGAAGAGTAGGAGCTGCTTTCTTCATAGCCTCTTTGAATGCCATGGAACCGGCAATCATGAATGCCATTTCGGAAGAGTCAACTTCATGATAAGAACCATCATAAAGAGTTACTTTAACGTCAACTACAGGATATCCTGCAACTACGCCGGCGTTGAGAGCACCCTGGATACCTTTGTTAACAGGCTCGATGTACTCTTTCGGGATGGAACCACCAACGGTTGCGTTGATGAATTCATAACCTTTGCCGCTTTCGTTCGGTTCAAGTTTGATCTTAACGTGACCATACTGACCTTTACCACCGGACTGACGTGCATACTTGGTTTCCTGATCAACAAGTTTGGTGACGGTTTCTTTGTATGCAACCTGAGGTTTACCAACGTTTGCTTCAACTTTGAACTCACGGAGAAGACGGTCAACGATGATTTCGAGGTGAAGCTCACCCATACCAGCGATGATGGTCTGTCCGGTTTCTTTATCGGTGTAAGCTCTGAAGGTGGGGTCCTCTTCAGCAAGTTTTGCAAGGGCGATAGCCAATTTTTCCTGACCGGCCTTGGTTTTCGGTTCGATTGCAAGTCTGATAACAGGTTCCGGGAATTCCATCTTTTCGAGTTCGATGGGGTGTTTCGGATCGCAAAGGGTATCACCAGTGGTGGTATATTTAAGACCTACTGCTGCTGCGATATCGCCGCAATAGCAGACATCAAGGTCTTTTCTGTGGTTTGCGTGCATCTGGAGAATACGGCCCATTCTTTCGTTCTTATCTTTGGAAGAGTTGAGAACGGTGGAGCCTGCTTCTACCTTACCGGAATAAACTCTGAAGAAGCAAAGTTTACCTACGAAGGGGTCTGCTGCAACTTTGAATGCAAGGATAGAGAGAGGTTCCTCGTCTCCTGCATGGCGAATGGTTTCTTCGCCGGTGGTGACATCGATACCTTTAACAGGCGGGATATCAAGAGGAGAGGGCATATAATCAACGATTGCGTCGAGAAGTTTCTGTACGCCTTTGTTACGGTAGGAAGTACCGCAGCATACGGGAACGAAGGTGTTTTCGATGGTACCTTTTCTGATTGCGGCTTTGAGTTCAGGAATGGTGAGCTCTTCGCCTTCAAGGTATTTTTCCATGAGTTCTTCGTCGGCTTCAACAGCGCCTTCGATGAGTTTTTCGCGATATTCTTCGCAGATTTCGATCATGTTCTCGGGGATATCTTCAACGGAGATATCTTTGCCGAGGTCATCGTTGTAGATATAAGCTTTCATCTCGAGAAGGTCAACAAGACCTCTGAAGAATGCTTCAGCGCCGATAGGAAGCTGAATTACGAGAGGAGTAGCTTTAAGTCTGGTTTTGATCATGTCAACGACATGGAAGAAGTCTGCGCCCATGATATCCATTTTGTTAACGTAGATCATGCGCGGGACTTTATATTTGTTTGCCTGACGCCATACGGTTTCAGACTGGGGTTCTACGCCGCCTTTTGCGCAGAGAACGGTTACGGAACCGTCGAGCACGCGGAGAGATCTTTCAACCTCAACAGTAAAGTCTACGTGTCCGGGAGTATCGATGATGTTGATACGATGGTCGTTCCAGTAAGCGGTGGTTGCAGCAGAAGTGATGGTAATACCTCTCTCCTGTTCCTGAACCATCCAGTCCATGGTGGCGCTGCCATCGTGGGTTTCACCGATTTTATAGTTAACACCGGTATAGTAAAGGATACGTTCGGTTGTGGTAGTCTTTCCTGCGTCGATGTGAGCCATGATACCGATATTACGGGTCATCTCAAGTGAAACATCTCTTGCCATAAAAACTCCTTAAATAACTGAATAAAAATAGAATGGGCTTATGATTACCATCTGAAATGTGCGAAAGCTTTGTTTGCTTCTGCCATTTTGTGAACGTCTTCTTTTTTCTTGAAGGCACCGCCGGTGCTGTTGATAGCATCCATGATTTCGCCTGCAAGACGTTCTTTCATGGTACGTTCGCTTCTGGTTCTGGAATAAGCGGTGAGCCAGCGGAGACCGAGGGTCTCACGTCTTTCCGGACGAACTTCGAGCGGTACCTGGTAGTTTGCACCACCTACACGGCGGGTTTTGCATTCGAGAACGGGCATGATGTTTTCAAGAGCTTCCTCGAAAGCTTCAAGACCGTTTTTACCGGTTTTTGCTTCAACGATTTCGAATGCTTCATAAACAATTTTCTGGGCAACGCCTTTTTTACCGTCGAGCATGATGTTGTTTACAAGACGGGTTACCATGATGGAATTGTACATAGGATCCGGCAAAACTTCACGTTTTGCGATTTTTCCTCTTCTTGGCACTTTTCTTCCCTCCTTCATAATTTAGAATGAATTCATAGGTACTCGAAAGCGACAAACTCCCGTTGTGCCCAATAAAAGAGGATGAAATATATTCATCTGCACTTTTAAGGGCGCAGGTTTTCTCTTAAGTTTTAACTTAGGAAACCGGAGAGCTTGCTCTTACTTCTTCGCACCAGCTTTAGGACGTTTTGCACCGTATTTGGAACGGGCCTGCATCCTTTTTGCAACACCCTGAGCATCGAGGGTACCGCGGATGATGTGGTAACGAACACCAGGGAGGTCTTTTACACGTCCGCCTCTGATGAGAACGACGCTGTGCTCCTGAAGGTTGTGGCCGATACCGGGAATGTAGGAAGTAACTTCCATTCCGTTGCTAAGACGTACTCTGGCGATTTTACGAAGAGCAGAGTTCGGTTTCTTCGGAGTTGCAGTTCTGATAGCAGTGCAGACACCACGTTTCTGGGGGCTGTGCTGATCGATAGCAACTTTTTTCTTGGAGTTCCATCCTTTAAGAAGTGCCGGAGCAGTGGATTTAACTTCAAGGTCTTTTCTTCCGTTGTGTACGAGCTGGTTAAAAGTAGGCATGGGTTTCCTCCTTTCTTCAATGATGAAAGTCGATTTT
>JAFQBT010000099.1 GCA_017399625.1 Oscillospiraceae bacterium | reverse complement strand
TTTATATGGGAGTGTACCCAAGCGGCCAAAGGGGGCAGACTGTAAATCTGTTGTCAGTGACTACGGTGGTTCGAACCCACCCGCTCCCACCAACAAAAAGCTCATTCTTCGGAATGAGCTTTTTGATTTATATTGAAAAATCCATGCCGGGTGATATAATAAAACCGAAAGCGGGTGATTTTATGGAGCATAAAGAATACAGACGCATTGTTCCGGATTCGGAAACGGCGGTTCTTTTCATCCATGGAATCGCCGGAACGCCGAACCATTTTGAAAAATTTATTCCGCTTGTTCCGGAAAATTATTCGGTTTATAACCTGCTTCTTGACGGTCACGGCGGAAAAACCGAGGATTTTTCCCATACTTCCATGAAAAAATGGGAAAAACAGACCGAAAATACCGTAAAAGAGCTGTTTGAAACCCACAAAAAAGTTTATATCGCTGCCCATTCCATGGGAACGCTTTTTGCGATTGAGCAGGCGGTTAAAAACAGCAGGGTAGAAAAACTTTTCCTTCTTGCCGTTCCGATAAAGCTTTTTGTAAAACCGAAAGCAATAATTTCCGCGATTAAAATATATCTTGGAAAAGTTCCGGCGGATGACGTAAAAACGATTGCAATGAAAAACTGCTGCGGAGTCGGTCTTTCCAAAAATCCGCTTAAATATTTTGGCTGGATTCCGAGATTTCTTGAACTTTTCGGAAAAATTTCCGGAACCCGGAAAATTTTATCCGATCTGAAAACGGATTGTCGGATTTATCAGTCAGAACACGATGAGCTTGTTTCGGTAAAATCCGTTGATTATCTCCGGAGCAAAACCGGCGCTTTTGTGAGCATGCTCAAAAAATCCGGACATTATTATTATGAAAAAGGCGATTTTGATTATCTGCTCGGCGAATTTGAAAAATTCATCGGCAGGGAATAAAGGCTGGTGATTTTATTGAAAACTGCGTATTTTGCCGGTGGATGCTTCTGGTGCATAACTCCGACTTTCAAAGAAACCGAAGGCGTTATTGATGTAACAAGCGGATATTGCGGCGGAACTGAAAAAAATCCGACCTACAGCGAAGTCAAAAGCCAGCAGACCGGCCACCGGGAAACGATAAAAATTGAGTATGATTCCGAAAAAATTTCTTTTGCGGAACTTTTTGAAATTTTTCTCGACGGAGTAGATCCTTTTGATGAAGGCGGTCAGTTTATCGACCGGGGACATTCCTATACTCTTGCGGTATATTATAGCGATGCGGAAGAAAAATCGGCTGCGGAGGAAATGATAGCTGAACTTGAAAAATCTTCCGGAAGAAAAGTTTTTATTGCTATTGAACCTTTTGCGGATTTTTATACCGCCGAAGAAGAACACCAGAATTATTACATAAAACACCCGGAGGAATTTGAAAAGGAACTCGTTGAATCCGGGAGAAAAAAGGTTTAAACAAAAAGGATATTGCCATTCCGGCAATATCCTTTTTTGTTTATTTGTCTTCGTTTTTAAGTCTTTCTTTTGCTTCCTCAAGGGTTTCGCCGTCGTGAAGAAGATATTTTTCAACGAATTTATCCTCGATTTTTGTGTAGCCGTCAACAACGGCGGATTCGATTTTTTTATAGCCGCCCACTGCGGCATCTGCAATTTTTTCATTGATTTCAACAATTTTGGATTTTGCCATTCTGAATTTTTCTCCTTCAATTAAACTTAGCCCAAGTAAAAATATTATGATACAAACACCGGAACCGGTCAGAACATTGAAAAGCTTTATGTCATTTTCGGCCATTTCTCCGAATGATACAAGCATTGAACGCTGGAGCGAAAAAACGGAAACAAAAGCATCCGCAAAGGAAATTCCCCGAAGCGCCTTTATAACGGGAGAATCGTTTTTCCTCGCTTTTATCACATTAATCACCGCAAGGGTCATTTTGACAAAAACATAAAGAGCTATTGTTATCATCACAATTTCGTGATATTCCGTTCCGTGGTTATCAATTACCGAAAGAACAACTGTCCCGATGAGCGAAACGGAGAGAATTATAAACATAACCCCGGTGAATTTTTCGGCAAATATTTCAAGAGAAAGATCGCCGGAGCTTTTGCTTTTTATCCGCAAAAGGGAAAACCGGGTGATGCTAAGGACCGTAAAATAAAGGCAGAGTGTTACAAACCACCAGGAATGGGTATAAAAACCGATTGCGGCATTATAAACAGCGTATGCAAGGTTGATAAAAAGGCTGAGCAGAGTGAGCTTTTCAACGCGTTCCATTTATTTATTTTATTCCTTTAACAATAGGGATAAGGGAAAGAAGCATAACTATTCCGACAAGACCGATTATTGTTCCGAGAACAATATTTTCCCAAACCATGCAGAAGCACATTCCAAGGCCGAGAACAAGCGCACCGAGAATTGCAAAAAGAGTGAAAAGAACGGATTTTCCGTTGATTTTGATGGGCGCTTTGTTTTCCATTCTGCGCCAGATGAGAAGAGTCACAAGACCGAGAACAAGTCCGATTGCTCCGAAAATAATGCCTTCCTTGAAACAATCCCATTCCGGAAGAAGAGCCATGCACATTCCGAGAGAGAAGAGAACAGCGCTTACTGTTCCGAGAATCATTGCGATAAAACTGCTTTTTTTCATATAAAAACCTCCTATTAATAAAACAACAGTTGTATTTTTAATGCGAATATAGTATAATACAGTTTGTAAGTCAAAAACAATCATCAATTTGGCAACAGGTGTTGTAATAATAAAAAAGAGGGGTTTTATGAATACAGTCAACAACAAAAGAAGAAAAGAATCCGTCGAAAAAATCGAAAAAGCGTTTATGGATTTTCTCCAGACGAAGGAACTGAAGGAAATAACGGTTTCGGATATCTGTAAAGCTACCGGACTTAACAGAAGTACTTTTTATGCAAATTACGTTGATATTTACGATCTTGCGATAAAACTCAAGGAAAAACTTGAAGCAGACTTCTTTTCCCATTTCAGATTCGGTGACCCGGAAAACGAAAACAGCGGCGCGGAAAGAATGTTCGGCCATATCAGGGAAAACCAGATTTTCTATAAAACATATTTCAAGCTCGGTTATGACGAAAGCCATAAAATAATGATATATGATGAAAAAATGGCGGAACATTTTTTTGGCAATAAAAATGTCGAATATCATATTGAGTTTTTCCGCCACGGATTGAACGCAATTATAAAAATGTGGCTTGCAAACGGCTGCCGGGAAACCCCGGAGGAAATGGCCGAAATATTAAAACTTGAATATAAGGGAAGAATAATCGGCTGATACTGGAAAACCGGAACATAATGTGATATACTCAATTTATTCCAATTGAAAAGGAGAACGCAGAAATGACGGAAGAAATGACCGCAAAACTCGAAAAACTTGCGGAGCTTCAGAAACAGCTCTATGCATTCAGATACGCAACCTCCTCCATCTATCTTGACGGCGCAACCGTTGCTCCGAAAGATACCGAAGAGGGCAGAGGCGAAGCTCTCGGAATCCTTACCGGATATATGTACGACCTTTCCACAAAGGCGGAAACCATCGAGCTTCTTGAATATCTCAAGGCGCACAGCGATGAACTCACTCCCCACCAGGCAAGGGAAGTTGAACTTCTTCTCCGGGACAACGAATTTATGAAAACCATTCCGGCGGAAGAATATATCGGATATCAGAAAGTCCTCAGCAAGGCGGATTACGTCTGGCATAAGGCAAAACTCGAAAGCGATTTCGAATCTTTCAAGCCCTATCTCAAGGAGATTTTTGATTACAACATCCGCTTCGCGAAATATTACAAACCGGACGAAGAACCCTACAACACCCAGCTCAATATGTATGAGCGCGGACTCACCATGGAAAAATGCGACGAATTTTTCGCAACCCTCCGCGAACATATCGTTCCGCTTCTCAAGAAAATCATGGCCACCGGCAAGAACGAAAAACTCCCCCAGCTCAAAGGTTTTTCCATCGATAAGCAGAAGGAATTCACAAAATATATCATGGATTTCATGAGCATCGACCCGAACCACTGCGTCTGCGGTGAAACCGAGCATCCGTTTACCCTTGAATTTACAAAGGATGACGTCCGCATCACCACCCATTATTATGAGGACAGCTTTGAATCCTCCATGTATTCCGTAATTCACGAAGGCGGACACGCTCTTTATGAACTCGGCGGCGACGACGAACATAAATATACCGTTGTTGCGGGCGGCGTTTCCATGGGAATCCACGAAAGCCAGTCCAGATTCTTCGAAAACCTCATCGGCAGAAGCGAAGCTTTCATCACTGCAATTCTTCCGAAAGTTAAGGAACTTTTCCCGGAACAGTACGGCGATATCGACGCAAGAACCGCTTATGAAATGATAAACAAAGCCGAACCTTCCCTCATCAGAATCGAAGCCGACGAACTCAGTTACTGCCTTCACGTAATGGTTCGTTACGAGGTTGAAAAGAAGATGTTTGCGGGCGAAATCACCGTTGATGATATCCCTGCGGAATGGAACAGACTTTATAAGGAATATCTCGGCGTTGATGTTCCGGACGACGCACACGGATGCCTTCAGGACAGCCATTGGTCCGGCGGCAACGTTGGCTATTTCCCGTCCTACGCACTGGGAAGCGCTTACGGCGCACAGATGCTTGCAAAAATGCGCGAGGATCTTGATGTTGAGGAAGTCATTTCTTCCGGCAGCCTTAAACCCATTGCGTACTGGCTCAAAGAGAAGATTCATAAACACGCAAGCATGTATGACCCCAACGAACTTTTCGAAATGGTCTGCGGCGCACCCTTTGACCCGAAATATTACGTCGAATATCTTGAAAAGAAATTCAGCGATATTTACGGAGTATAATTGCAGAAACAAAACAGCCCCCCGAAGGAGGGGCTGTTTTTATGTCTTTCGTTTAATAAGGCGGATAACGCGCGGACGGTTATAACGCTGGAGTATTACAAAAATAAGGTCAAAAGCGGCGGAAAGAACGGAAGTGATAAAGAAAACCCAGAAATCCCCAAACGGAATCGCAAGAAAAACCGGAAGAAGCGCAAATACAAAAATCACTTCGTGAACAATTTCTGCAGCACACATGGAGCGGATTATCTCATCAAATGAATGCTTTTCAATATCAAACTGCTCCGGGTCAAAGGTGGGAACTTTTCCTTTCCATTTATGTACCCGCAGTTTTTTATAAAGCTGTTTTTCAAATTTTTTCGGAGCAAACCATCCGGAGTTATAATCAATGCGGTTTTTCAAGATTTTATCAATAAAATATCCGACAGCAAGCCGCATTGCAAAATGATAAAACGTAACTCCAAAAGTTATTGCCGCCGAATAGAGAAAACCGCTTTTATAAAAAGCATTTACAGCGGTAAAAACAGCAAAACAAAATCCGAGAATCCCGGTTAAAACGAACAGCAGCTTTTTAAAGCTGCTGTTCTGAGCACGGGATTTTTTATCTTTGAGCACGGTGCTCATTTTGTCTGCTCGCTGTAGATTTTTGCGATGAGCTTGATCATTTCTACCGCTTTGTCCATCTGTTCAATGCTTGCAAACTCAAATTTGCCGTGGAAGTTGTAACCGCCGGTTCCAAGGTTGGGGCAGGGAAGTCCCATGAAGGAAAGAACGCATCCGTCGGTGCCGCCGCGGACGGGATTTGTAACAGGCTCTGTGCCGAGTTCACGGATGGCTTTCTGGGCGTTTTCGATAAGATGCCAATGGTCCTTGATGATTACGCTCATGTTTTTGTAATCATAACCGGTTTCCGCAACAGCGGTGCCTTCGCCGTAACGGCGGTTGATTTCATCGGCGGCGCGTTTGATATATTCAACGCGGTAGGTGAGTTTTTCGGAATCGTGGTCGCGGATGATATAATAAAGATCCGCGTTGTCGCAGGTACCTTTCATTCCGGTGAGGTGATAGAAACCGTCGTAGCCGGAAGTGTGGCAGGGTCTTTCAACTTCCGGAAGAAGGGAATCAAATTCCATTGCAACAAGGGCCGCGTTAACCATTTTGTCCTTTGCGCTGCCGGGATGAACGGAAACGCCGTTGAAAGCGATATGTGCGTGTGCGGCGTTGAAAGTTTCGCATTCAACTTCGCCGAATGCGCCGCCGTCGAGGGTATATGCATAATCCGCGCCGAAACGTTCGAGGTCAAATCTGTTTGCGCCTCTGCCGATTTCTTCGTCGGGAGTGAAGCCGATCATGATTTTGCCGTGTTTGATTTCAGGATTTGCAAGAAGTTCTTCCGCGGCGGTAAGGATTTCGGCAATGCCGTTTTTGTCATCAGCGCCGAGAAGGGTTGTGCCGTCGGTGACGATAAGGTGCTGGCCTTTGCATTCTTCCATCTCAGGGAAATCCTTTACGGAAAGATAAATCTGCTCTGCTTCGTTGAGAAGAACGTCGCCGCCGTTATATTCAACGATCTGGGGCTTGATGTTGGTGAAGGGAACTTCGCGGACAACGTCCATGTGAGCGATAAAGCCGATTACCGGCGCGTTTTCGCAGCCTTCGGAAGCGGGAATTTCGCCATAGACATAGCCGTTATCGTCGATGTTCACGTTGCTGATGCCCATTTCCTTCATTTCGTCAACAAGGACAAGACCGAGGATGGTCTGCTCGGAAGTGCTGGGGCAGGTTTCGCTTTCCTCATCGGAAGCGGTGGGATACTGAACGTATTTGAGAAGTCTTTCGTATGCTTTCATTTTTTTACCTCCGGAAAACAGTGCTTTTTAAAAAGCACCTGATAAATTGAATTATAGCAGAGATGGCGGTTTTATGCAACGCAAAAAAAGTTTTTAATTTTCGGTAATGTGCTTGCAAAAAAATCGGGGGGGTATATAATCGAATACGGAGGCGATTATATGTATTGTTTTGACGGACTTTATTATCAATTGATTTCTCCGGGTCTTATTTTTCTTCTTGGCGCTGTCTTTCTTTTCTATATTACACGAAATACCGGAAAATCCTCAAATGAGGAAGGCGAGAAAAAGCGAAAAGCGCTTCATGTAATTTCTGTTTTGGCAATTGTATTTTTCCTGTTTGTCATCGGTAAGGTCGGTTATTCCATAATAAATCCGACAGTTAACACCTATACCGGACAATTTGATACATCTTATCGTGACAGCCGTTCTGCGCCTCCGCTTCCTTTTACATACAGCTTAAGAAAAAAATCCCCTCGGATGAGGGGATTTTTTGTATGAAATAATTTATCTTCCGAAAAGTTTTGCAAGGGGCTGAATAACCTTCTGCAAATCTGCGATTGCGGAATTGAGAGTTTCGATATCGATCTGCGAAACGGTGTTCAGCGCTTCGTCAACGTCCTCAAGCGCTTTTGTAAGGGCGTCGCCGCTTTCCTCGATGAGAGCGTTTGCGTTGTTGAGCAGTTCGGTAACGTTACTTTCCTCAAGAACAGTGTTCAGTTCCTTCGTGAGCACGGTGATTTCGTCGATGGCGGAGTTTGCCTGCTCAAGAACACCGCCCACCTGAACGCTGAGCACCAGAAGGGCGATCGCCACGATTACCATGAGCACGGAAACGATTATCATCTGGATTTTAGCGCTTTTTGCCTGTTTTTCAAGAAGTTCGGTCTGCTTAAGGCTTTCTTCATAAATGAGTTTCTGATAATCCATTGCGTTTTCGATGTTGTTTTCCATAAAAAATCCTCCTTTATGTAACGATATCAACAATTCCGAAAGAAAGTATGCCCATAATTATTCCGCAGGTTATAACCCCGAGCAGAATTGCAAAACTTGATTTCACGACCCGAAGCTGCATAAGTGTTGCGATAAGCGAAGCGGTCCAGGCACCGGTGCCGGGTATCGGAAGCGCCACGAACGCAAAAAGCCCGAGAAGTTCGGCGTTCCTTACTTTTTCAGCCTTTTTGTTGCCCCGGTCGATGATTTTCTGAAAAATGAAGCCGATTTTCGGAATCTTTGCAAAATAAACAAGAACGGTTTTTGCGAATTTTATAAGAAAAGGCACCGGAAGAATGTTTCCGAGAACACAGCATATCAGAGAGGGGAGAAAAGGCATTTCCGCAACGGCGGCATAAATCATTGCGCCCCGAAGTTCAACAAGCGGGACCATTGAAATCAAAAAAAGATAGATATAATCCTCCAACCGATCGCCTCCGATTAATTAATGATTATATTTTATAATATATAAGAATATTTGTAAAGTAAAATGGCAAAAACTCTTTTATTTATAATCGTTTTGTGGTAATATTAATATGTATTTTTATGACCGGGAGGAAATTATGAAAAAAATTCTTTCAATTATTCTTGCCATTATGATGATGGTTTCCATGTTTGCCGGATGTTCCGAAGAAAAACCGGAGGAAAATGAACCTCCGAAGCCGGAAAACGAAATTGTTGTTGAAGCTCTCCAGAAAACCTTCACCGCAATTGTTTATGACAGCGGTGAGGATGCCGAATTCTGGGAAGCGGTAAAATCCGCTTTTGAAAGCGCAAACCAGGACGTTAAAATCAATATGATTGTTTCCAAGGATGCCGCATACGAAGTACGCGACAGAATCCTTGCGGGAAATTCCCCGGATTTCATCTACCTTCCTTCCAATGAGGAAAGCGGAGTTACCGAAGCGCTAATAAAAGACAAAGCTCTCATCGATATTTCTGATATCGAATCCTCCGCTCCTGCGGGTGTTTTTGAAAACAACATCTGCAAACCTTATGAGGACGGAAAATCCTATCTTGCACCCCTTTTCTTCGAAACCGCAGGACTTATCTATAACAAGGAGCTCCTTGCGCAAAGCGGTTTTTCCGTTCCGGAAACCTGGGATGAGTTCATTTCCATTGCAGAAGGATGCAAGAACAAAAATTATTCCTTCTTCACCTATGCGGGTTCCGAACCGGACGAATTTGTAAATATTTTCGCCGCGGCGGTTGTTCCGGTAATCGGAATTGAGGAGACCAACAAGCTTCTTGCCTGTGAAGAGGAAGCCTGGAAAAACGAAAACGTAAAAACCTTTGCCGAAAAAATCGACAAAATCACAAAACTTGTTGTCAACGGAAGCAGCACCAAATCCAGAGAGGATACTCTTGCAAACCTTAAGGACGGAAAAGCACTTTTCGTTTCCGGAACTTCTGCGGATCTTAAGGAACTCAACAAGGACGGCGAAAAATACGACATCTGCGCATATCCTGCACTGAGCGGTGCACCCGCACAGGTTGTTTCTTTCTCCGAAATGTATATTCCGGTTGAGGCAAAGGAACCCGAACTTGCGAAGGATTTCATGAAATTCCTTTACAGCGACACAGCCGCAAACCTTGCAAAGGAAAAACTCGGTAAAACCGCTCCGGAAAGCGGAATCACCGCAATCGCTCCGGAATTTATGGTAAAATCTGCCGATAACGAAACTCTTTCCGATGAATTCTGCGCACTTGTTGTTGATATTTTCAAAGGCAATATCAAAACCGCCGAACTCGGTGAAAAGATGCTTGCATACATCAAAGAATACTGACATCATAACTCAAAGGAGATAAAAAATAATGGATAAACCAAAATTTTACATAACTACGGCCATTGCTTATACTTCTCGCAAACCCCATATCGGCAATACCTATGAGATAGTTCTCACCGATGCCATCGCCAGATATAAAAGAATGCAGGGATATGATGTTTTCTTCCTCACCGGTACCGATGAGCACGGACAGAAAATCGAGAAATATGCGGCTGATGCCGGAGTTACCCCGAAGGAATACGTTGATAAAGTTGCGGGCGAAATAAAAGGTATCTGCGACCTTCTGAACACTACATATGACCATTTCATCAGAACCACCGATGATTATCATGAAAAGACCGTTCAGAAGATCTTCAGGAAACTCTATGACCAGGGCGACATCTATAAGAGCGAATATGAAGGCCTCTATTGCACCCCCTGTGAATCATTCTGGACCGAAAGCCAGCTTGTTGACGGAAAATGCCCCGACTGCGGAAGGGAAGTAACAAAGGCAAAGGAAGAAGCTTATTTTCTCCGCCTTTCCAAATATCAGAAACAGCTTGAGGAATTTATCGAAAGCAACGAAAACTTCATCTATCCTGAAGCACGCAAAAAAGAGATGCTCAACAACTTCATCAAACCCGGTCTTCAGGACCTCTGCGTTTCCAGAACTTCATTCAAATGGGGCGTTCCGGTAACTTTTGATGATAAACACGTAATCTATGTATGGATCGATGCTCTTTCCAACTATATCACCGCTCTCGGATATGATCCGGACGGAAGTTCCGAACAGTATAAGAAATACTGGCCTGCTGATGTTCATATTATCGGTAAGGACATCGTAAGATTCCACACCATCTATTGGCCCATCATGCTTATGGCTTTGGGCGAACCGCTTCCGAAACAGGTTTACGGACATCCGTGGCTTCTTTTCGGCGAGGACAAAATGTCCAAATCACGCGGTAATGTAATTTATGCCGATGACCTTACCAAAGTTTTTGGCGTTGACGCAGTCCGTTATTATCTTCTTACCGAAATGCCTCACGCAAACGACGGTTCAATTACTTATGAAGCAATGATCGACAGATTCAACACCGATCTTGCTAACACCCTCGGAAACCTTGTCAACAGAACTGTTGCAATGCAGAACAAATATTTCGAAGGCGTAATCCAGTCTCCGGACTGCACCGAAGCAATTGACGAAGACCTCAAGGCAACCGCAAAGAAAGCCATCGAAGGTTTTGATAAAAACCTTTCCGAATATAAGATGAGCGATGCCATCGACTGCATTATGGATCTTGCACGCCGCTGCAACAAATATATCGACGAAACAATGCCCTGGGCTCTTGCAAAAGACGAGAGCAAGAAAGAGAGACTCGGAACCGTTCTTTATAACCTTCTTGAGGGAATAAGAATCCTTTCCGTTCTCATAGCTCCCATCATGCCCGAAACCACTAAGAAAATCGCTGAACAGCTCGGAATCGAAGTTCAGACTTACGAAAGCATTCAGAACTTCGGCGCGCTTGAAGCAGGAAGAAAAGTCGGAACCGCAACTCCGCTTTTCTCCAGAATTGACGCGGAAAAACTCATCGCTGAACTTGAAGCAGCACACAAAGCACAGCTTGAAGCTGAAAAAGCAGAGGAAAAACCCGCAATCGAACTCCAGCCGGAAATCGCAATTGACGATTTTACCAAAGTTGAACTCCGTGTTGCAAAAATCCTTGAATGCGAAAAAGTTCCGAAAGCAAAGAAACTCTATAAAATCCAGCTTGACGACGGAATGGGCGGACGCCAGATTGTTTCCGGAATTGCGCAGCACTATACTCCCGATGAACTCATCGGTAAAAAAATTGTTGTTGTTGCAAACCTCAAACCCGCAAAACTCTGCGGCGTTGAATCCTGCGGAATGCTTCTTGCAGGCGACAGAGAAGACGGTTCTGTCTGCGTGACCTTCATCGATGATTCCGTACCGGTCGGAACGAGGCTTCATTAATGGAATATAAAGGCATTTTTGACACCCACGCTCATTACGATGACGAAAAATTCAATGATGATCGTGACACCGTGCTCAGCAATCTTGCTGAGCACGGCGTTTCCTTGGTTGTGAATCCGGCATGCGATCTGGAATCCTGCGAAAAGACCCTTGAACTTTCGTCAAAATATGATTTCATCTATTCTGCGGTGGGCGTTCATCCCCATTCCGCCGAAAGCGATGGAAACGGCGACTGGCTTGAAAAAGTAAAAGAGTTTGCAAAAAACAAAAAAGTTGTGGCAATAGGTGAAATCGGATTGGATTATCATTACGATTTTTCCCCGCGGGAAAAACAGAAGGAAGTTTTTGCGGCGCAGCTTCAACTTGCAAACGAACTGGAACTTCCGGTTATAATCCATGACAGGGAAGCCCATGCGGATACCCTTGAACTGGTGAAAAAATACCGCCCGAAAGGGATTATCCATTGCTTTTCCGGTTCCGCCGAAACAGCAAGGGAATTTCTTAAACTCGGAATGTATATCGGTTTCACCGGTTCGGTCACTTTCAAGAACGCGAACAAACTTCTTCTTGCGGCACAAGCCGTTCCGGAGGACAGAATCCTTCTTGAAACGGACTGCCCTTATATGGCTCCTGTTCCTTACAGAGGTCAGCGCTGCGACAGCAGATTAATTCCCGCAACGGCGGAAAAGCTTGCTGAAATCCGCGGAACGGATGCCCGGACTCTTATTGACCACGCATTTGAAAACGGATGCAGAATTTATGGAATCAACCCGGAGGACATAAAATGAGAATCAGAAGAAAACCCTGGGCAAGACCGGAACTTGCCGAATGGGAAAATTGCATAGACGTTCCGGCGGAAAACAGAGGAAAATGGAAATCCGTTTTCAAAAAATCCGCTCCGATGATGCTTGAGCTCGGCTGTGGAAAAGGCGGTTTTATTTCAAAGCTTGCCGTTGCGAATCCGGAAATCAACTATATCGCTGTTGACATCAAAAGCGAAATGCTCGGCCTTGCCATGAGAAACATCAAACGCGAATATGCCGAAGCAAACAGGGAAGTTGACAACGTTTATATTTTCAGCCAGGAGATAATGCTTATCAATAAGGTTTTCTCCAATGAGGATATGTTCGACAGAATTTATATCAACTTCTGCAATCCGTGGCCCAAAACCCACGACCACAAAAAACGCCTTACTCATAACAACCAGCTTATGCAGTACCGTGAATTCCTCAGGGACGGCGGAGAAATCAGATTCAAGACCGATAATGACGATCTTTTCCTTTCTTCAAAAAGATATTTCACCGAATGCGGATTTGAACTTACTTTTGTTACGGAAGACCTTCATAATTCCGGTTTTGATGATAATATAATGACTGAGCACGAAAAAATGTTTTCAGAGCAGGGAATTCCGATAAAATTCCTTATCGCAAAAAAATTAACAGTCAGTCCGTCCGAAAAACAGGTCAGTGAGGCAGAAAATGAGGTCAGTTGCACCGAAATTGATGCCGATCAGCCAGAAAATGTGAACGAAAACTAAATTTTTGCGTATTTTATGAAAAATATGCCCTGAAATGATTGACATTTACGGGTGTATAGTATAAAATATTATTAGCACTCAAAAAGATTGAGTGCTAAACAATTGCTTTTAATAAATAACATATATATAGGAGGATTTCCAATGAACGTAAAACCCCTTGGAGACAGAGTTGTTATTAAAATGGTTGATTATGAAGAAAAGACCAAAGGCGGTCTTTTCATCACTGCAAACGCACAGGATAAACCTGAAATTGCAGAAGTTATCGCAGTAGGTCCCGGCGGCGTTGTTGACGGCAAAGAAGTTGAAATGCAGCTTAAAGTCGGCGACCACGTAATTATGGGAAAATATGCCGGCACCAACGTTAAAATCGACGGCGAAGAAATTATCATTCTTTCCCAGAACGACATCCTTGCTGTTGTCGAAGACTGATTTTTTGATTTAGTTAACTATTTTCGGAGGTATTAGATATGGCAAAACAGATGCTTTACGGCGACGACGCAAGACGTGCCCTTCAGGCAGGTATTGACCAGCTCGCCAATACTGTAAAAATTACCCTTGGTCCGAAAGGATGCAACGTTGTTCTCGATAAAAAATTCGGAACTCCTATGATTTGCAACGACGGTGTTACCATCGCAAAAGAAATTTCTCTTCCGGATCCTTTCCAGAATATGGGTGCACAGATCGTTAAAGAAGTTGCGGAAAAAACCAACGACGCAGCAGGCGACGGTACCACCACCGCAACCATCCTTGCACAGGCTCTTGTTCGCGAAGGTATGAAAAACGTAACCGCAGGCGCAAACCCCATGCTTGTAAAACGCGGCATCCAGAAAGCAGTTGACGTTGCAACTGCCGCTGTTCTCAATAACGCAAAAGCTGTTTCCGGTTCCCAGGATATTGCAAGAGTTGCAACCATCTCCTGCGGCGATCCCGAACTCGGCGAACTCATTGCAAACGCAATGGAAAGAGTTACCACCGACGGTATCATCACCGTTGAAGACTCCAAAACCGCAAACACCTATATCGAAGTTGTTGAAGGTATGGAATTTGACCGCGGCTACCTTTCTCCTTATATGGTAACCGACCCCGACAAGATGGTCGCAATCATCGAAGACTGCTCCATTCTTCTTGTTGAGAAAAAAATCTCCTCTTTCCAGGAACTTGTTCCGATTCTTGAACAGACCATGAAAGCGGGCAAAAAACTTCTTATCGTTGCCGAAGACATCGAAGGCGACGCTCTTACCAACCTTATCGTCAACAAACTCCGCGGCACCCTTAACGTTTGCTGCGTAAAAGGCCCCGGCTTCGGCGACAGAAGAAAAGAAATGCTTCTTGATATTGCCGCTCTTACCGGCGCAACCCTTGTTTGCGATGACATCGGTCTTAACCTTACCGAAGTTAAACTCAATCACCTTGGCTTCGCAAAGAAAGTTAAAGTTGATAAAGATAAAACCCTTATCGTTGACGGCGCAGGTTCCAAAGAAGAAATCCAGGGACGTATTGCTGTTATCAAAGCTTCCTATGAAACCGCTCACAGCGATTATGACCGTGAAAAACTCCAGGAAAGACTTGCAAAACTTGTTGGCGGCGTAGCAGTTGTAAAATGCGGCGCAGCAACCGAAACCGAAGCAAGAGAAAAGAAACTCCGTATCGAAGACGCTCTCAACGCAACCAAAGCAGCAGTTGAAGAGGGTATCGTAGCAGGCGGCGGCGTTGCTCTTGTTAACGTAATCAGCGAAGTTGAAAAACTTCTTGCACATACCTCCGGCGACGAAAAAACCGGCGTTGCAATCGTTGTTCGCGCTCTTGAAGAACCGATGCGCCAGGTTGCAGTCAACGCAGGTCTTGACGGTTCCGTTGTTGTTGATAAAGTTCGCCGTTCCAGAAAAGTCGGCTATGGCTTCAACGTATTCACCGAAGAATTCACCGATATGATCGAAGCCGGTGTTGTTGACCCCGTTAAAGTAACCCGCAGCGCTCTTAACAACGCAGCTTCCGTTGCTTCCATGGTTCTTACCACCGAAAGCCTTGTAACCGAAATTCCCGAATATCAGGGCAGATTCATCAATGAGGTTCAGGAAAAAATGCACCAGGTTCCGAAACCCTCCGGCAACTGGTAATCATAAAACCGAAATTAAAAAGGGCTTCCCGGAAGGGAAGCTCTTTTTTGTATCAGTATTTTATTTTCATAAAACCCTCGCATCCGATTTCCGGATAGGGGAGGAAGCCGCAGGATTTATAGAACGCAACGGTCTTTTCGGTGCTGTCGGTTGCAAGTTCGGTCTGGTAAACATCCGGATAAAGTTCAAGCATCGCGTTTATAAGTTTTCTGCCGATGCCTTTGCGCTGGTATTCCGGAAGGACAAGAATATCCTGAATAAACAGAATTGAATATCCGTCGCCGACGGCGCGGATTATTCCGATAAGCTTTTCTCCGTCATGAGCACCGAGAATTTTCAGTGAATGCTCAAAAGCTTTTCTGAGCATATCAGGCCTTTCGGTGTATGAGCACCAGCCGACGCTTTTATATAAATTCATAATTTCGCCGTGCTCATAGTTATTATATTCATTTATAATAATTTCCATAAAGTTCTCCTTTCGATTTTCTAATCAGAAGAGAACGAAACGCAATCTCATAAAGTTACCTCCCGGATAAAAATAAAAAAACCGCCTTTCAGGGCGGTTTTTGTTCGCTTTATTCTTTGACTTCGCCAAGCTGACGGTCGAGCCATGCGGATGCAAGGTCGAGAGCGGCATAAAGTCCGTCGCGCTCCGCGCGTTTTACAACCATTTCGGTGGGAGCCGCGTTTGGGTCGGTGGACATCATCTGAAGGACGATGTGGCCGGCAACTTCGGTATCGGCAACGGTGCTGGTGTTGTTAATCTGGAGCATTACAACGTAAGCGTCGCGCATATCTCCATAATAAAGAATCTTTTTGCTGCGAACAAGGGGACGGCCCTTGTAGGTCATGAACTGTTCAGACATAAAATCCTCCAATTAAATCAATCGTTAAGATAAGTTTTCACAAGAATCTGGAGAAGCTCATCGCGGTCGATGCGGCGGATAAGGCTTCTTGCGTTGTTGTGAGTAGTGACATAAGTGGGGTCTTCGGAAAGGATATATCCGACTATCTGATTGATGGGATTGTATCCTTTCTGGCGGAGAGCATCATAAACAGTTGTAAGAATTGCTTTGATTTCTTTTTCTTTATCTTCTCTGATGGAAAAGGAAATGGTAGGTTCGTTCACGGAAAATCCTCCTCTCGATTCTGGGTCTTTGCAAAACATAAAATTATCACATATATATTCTACATCAAAATTCATATAATGGCAAGAGATGTTCCGCAAAAATTTATTAATTTTCGTTGAATATCTTTGTTTTTACTATATGAAATATTTTTCGGATATGATATAATGATTTTATCATAATCTGCCGGAAACTGGAATTTCCTGCGGAAAAAATCCGAAACGGAGAGATTTTTATGGCAAAGCTTTATTTCAAATACGGCGCAATGGGAAGTTCAAAATCCGCTCAGGCGCTTATTGCAAAGTACAACTATGAAGAACGCGGAATGAAAGTCTGGCTCATCAAGCCGAAAACCGATACAAGAGACGGAGCGGAAATCATCAAATCCAGAATCGGTCTTTATGCTGTTGCGGAACAGGTCGGTTCCGAAGACAGCATAAAGGAACTTTTTGCAAAGCACAGCGACTGCAACGTGATTATTTCCGATGAATCCC
Source organism: Oscillospiraceae bacterium (assembly GCA_017399625.1). Classification (GTDB taxonomy): domain Bacteria; phylum Bacillota; class Clostridia; order Oscillospirales; family Ruminococcaceae; genus UMGS1668. The sequence goes on along the minus strand of JAFQBT010000099.1, from coordinate 8,615 downwards.
AGTTCCTTACTCCGGAACAGATTGACGAACTTCGCGATATTGTTGACGAAATGAATATTCCGGTAATGTGCTTCGGTCTTCGCACCGACTTTGTAACAAAGCTTTTCCCCGGAAGCATGCGTCTTTTTGAAGTTGCTGACTCCATCACCGAAATTAAAACCATCTGCGATTGCGGCGCGAAGGCAACTGTTAACGCAAGAATGGATGACGAAGGACATATCGTTACCGTTGGCGACCAGGTCTGCCTCGGCGGAAACGACAGATATATCGCAATGTGCCATAAATGCTGGAAAAAGGCCATTGCAGAACATAAATAAGGAGGAAAAACTATGTCTAACAATTATCCTACTCCCCACATCAACGCAACCCCCGAGGATTTTGCAAAAACCGTGCTTATGCCCGGAGATCCCCTCCGTTCAAAATTCATAGCGGAAAATTATCTTGAAAACGCAAAACTTGTTAATAACGTCCGTGGAATCCAGGGATATACCGGTACATATAAAGGCGTTCCGGTTTCTGTTATGGCAAGCGGAATGGGAATGCCCTCCATGGGTGTTTACAGCTATGAGCTTTTTAATTTCTTTGAAGTCGATAATATCATCAGAATCGGTTCCGCAGGAGGAATGGGTCTTCCTGTCAGCACAATTGTTGCGGCGCAGGGTGCCTGCACAACTTCAAGTTTCGCTTCCCATCACGAACTTCCGGGCGTTTTTGCTCCGATTGCGGATTTCGGACTTCTCAGTGCTCTTGTTGAAACCGCAAAGGAAAAAGGCGTTGACGTAAAAGTCGGAAACGTTGTTTCTTCCGACGTTTTCTATAAAGACGATCATATGGGCTACGTTGCAAAATGGCAGAAAATGGGCGTTCTTGCGGAAGAAATGGAAGCTGCAGCTCTTTATCTTAACGCCGCAAGAGCAGGGAAGAAAGGTCTTTGCGTCTGCACAATCACTGATGATATGATTACCGGCGAAGGAATCAGCTCCATGGACCGCCAGACAAAACTTGATGAAATGATCACTCTTGTTCTTGATACTGTCGTAAACATCAGCAAACAGAAATAAATCGGTGCTCAAAAAAATATTGCCGTGCTCAAACCTCGGAAAATTTGAGCACGGAGGGAAAACAAAATAATCTATAAAAGGATTTGATAAAAATGTTTGTTATCGGAATTGCCGGAGGAACCGGAAGCGGAAAAACAACCTTTACGGATACAATTGTAAATGAGTTCAGAGATGACGTTGTCGTTATCCACCACGACAACTATTACAGCGTCCTTGACCACCTTACATACGAGGAGAGATGCAAGGTCAACTATGATCACCCGGATTCTTTTGATACCGGTCTTATGATTGAGCATATCAAAAAACTCAGAGCAGGGGAGACCGTTGAGGAACCGGTTTATGATTTTACTGTTCACAACAGGGATAAATCTAAAACGATAACTCTTGAACCGAAAAAAATCCTTATTATCGACGGAATTCTTGTTCTTGAAAACAAGGAGCTCTGCGACCTTATGGATATGAAAATTTTCGTTGATACCGATGCGGATATCCGTCTTGGCAGAAGGATTCTCCGCGACATGAACGAAAGAGGAAGAAGCCTTGAATCCGTTCTGACCCAGTATCAGGCAACTGTTAAACCGATGCACGAAAAATTTGTTGAACCCAGCAAGAAAAACGCCGATATCGTAATTCTTGAAGGCGGCAGAAACAAGGCTGCGCTCGATCTTTTCTCCGGTTATATCCGCGAATATATTGAAAAACATGAGTAATTATTAACAAAAACGCACCTTCGGGTGCGTTTTTTAGTTGTAAATTTACAAATTTTTCTTGTTAAATATTAAATCGACTTGAAACTGTTTGTGTAATGTGCTATATTAAAGGTACTGTGAAAAAAATATACACAGGGAGGAAAAACAAAATGAAAAAAATTATCGCACTTGTTCTCGCAATGGTAATGGTTCTTTCTTTCGCAGCTTGCGGCTCTTCCGAAGGCAACGAAAACGCTGGCGACTATTCCGTTGCAATGGTTACCGACTACGGCGACATCACCGACCAGTCCTTCAACCAGACCACTTATGAAGCATGCAAAGAATTCTGCGAAGCAGAAGGCATCAACTTCAACTATTTCAAACCCGCATCTGACTCCGACGAAGACCGTATCGGCCAGATCGAAAACGCAATTGACCAGGGCTTCAACGTAATCGTTCTCCCCGGCTTTGCATTTGCAAACGCAATCATCGCAACCGCTGACAACTATCCCGAAGTTAAATTCGTAGCACTTGACGTTGCTGAATTCGACCTCACTTCCGGCGGCTGGACCATTCCCGAAAACGTATATTCTGCAGTTTACCAGGAAGAAATTTCCGGTTATTTCGCAGGCTATGCAGCAGTTAAACTCGGTTACACCAAACTCGGTTACTGCGGCGGTATGGCTGTTCCTGCAGTTCTCCGTTTCGGTTACGGCTTCCTCCAGGGCGCAGACGCAGCAGCAGCTGAAACCGGCGCTGACGTAAGCGTTGTTTGGGGTTATGCAAACCAGTTCTACGGCGATGCTGACGTAACTGCAGTTATGGATACCTGGTACGGCGAAGGCACTGAAATCATCTTTGCCTGCGGCGGCGGCGTATTCACCTCTGTTGCTGAAGCAGCAGCAAAAGTTAACGGCAAAGTAATCGGCGTTGACGTTGACCAGGCTAACGTTATCGATCCTCTTTACGGCGAAGGCATGACTGTAACTTCCGCAATGAAAGGTCTTGCTCCTACCGTTAAAACCGTTCTTGCACAGATTCTTGCCGGCGAATTCAAAGGCGGCGTAGTTGAAAACCTCGGTCTCGTTTCCGAAAATCCCGAAGAAAACTATGTACAGCTTCCTTCTTCCACCCAGTGGTCCGATGACTTCACTGAAGAAGATTACAAAGCACTCGTTGCAGCAATCTTCAACGGCGAAATCGTTGTAAGCAACAACATCGACATCACTCCTGCTGAAAACGTAACTGTTATTTCTGTTAACGATCTCGGCAACATCAAATAATTTTTATCACAGTAAAAGAAAAAAGAACAGGCTTTATGCCTGTTCTTTTTTTATTCATATTTTGTTATCTTTTTATATAAATTTCGCTTGTATTTAAAAGAAATATGTAGTATTATGATAATAACTATATGTTACAAACAGGAGGGATGGTAGGTTTGGAGAATCAGTATGCAATTGAGATGCTTCACATTACCAAAAAATTCCCCGGAATCATCGCCAACGATGACGTCACGATTCAGCTTAAAAAAGGTGAAATCCACGCTCTTCTCGGCGAAAACGGTGCGGGTAAATCCACTTTGATGAGCGTTCTTTTCGGTCTTTATCAGGCTGAAGAAGGCATTATCAAAAAAGACGGTAAAGAGGTTCAGATCAAAAATCCGAACGATGCTAATGATCTCGGAATCGGAATGGTACATCAGCATTTTAAACTTGTTGAATGCTTCACCGTTCTTGATAATATCATTATGGGCGTTGAACCCAACAAATTCGGTTTTCTTCAGAAAAAAGAAGCAAGGGAAAAAGTTCTTGAACTTTCCGAAAAATACGGTCTTCATATAGATCCGGATGCTTATATCGAAGATATTACCGTAGGTATGCAGCAGCGTACCGAAATCCTCAAAATGCTTTACCGCGAAAACGAAATTCTTATTTTCGATGAGCCTACCGCAGTTCTTACTCCTCAGGAAATAGAAGAACTTATGCAGATTATGAAAAACCTTGCCGCAGAAGGCAAATCCATTCTTTTCATTTCTCATAAGCTCAACGAAATCAAAGCCGTTGCGGACCGCTGCAGCGTTCTCAGAAAAGGTAAATATATCGGAACTGTTGATACCAAAGACGCAACTATCGAAGAACTTTCCGCAATGATGGTAGGTCATAACGTTAACCTCCATGTTCAGAAAGACGAACCCAAGGTTGGCGACGTTGTTCTTGAAGTTGAAAACATGACCGTTGCATCCAAAATGCACAAAAACAACGCTGTCAAAAACGTTTCCCTTAAAGTTCACCGCGGCGAAGTTGTTTGTATCGCGGGTATCGACGGAAACGGACAGACCGAGTTCGTTTACGGTCTTACCGGTCTTGAACCTCTTGTTAACGGTAAAATCACTCTTTGCGGCGAGGATATTACCAAAGCTCCCATCAGAAAAAGACTTGTTTCCGGCATGAGCCATATTCCGGAAGACAGACATAAACACGGTCTTGTTCTTGATTATCCGCTTGATTACAACTGCGTTCTCCAGCGTTATTTTGAACCGGAATTTACCGATAAATTCGGTTTCCTCAAAAAAGGCGAAATCAGAAAATATTCCGAAAAACTTATCGAACAGTATGACGTCCGTTCCGGACAGGGCCCCATCACTATTGCAAGAAGCATGTCCGGCGGTAACCAGCAGAAAGCGATTGTTGCCCGCGAAATTGATAAGAACCCCGAACTTCTTATTGCCGTTCAGCCCACCCGCGGACTTGACGTAGGCGCAATCGAATATATCCATAAACAGATTATCGCTCAGCGCGACGCAGGAAAAGGCGTTCTTCTTGTTTCTCTTGAACTTGAAGAAGTTATGGACGTTTCCGACCGCATTCTTGTTATGTATGAAGGCGAAATCGTCGGCGAGCTTAATCCCAAAACCACTACCGAAGATGAACTTGGTCTTTATATGGCCGGCGCAAAAAGAGATGAGGTGAAAGCATGAGCAAGAAAATTTTGAGAAACGAAGCGTTCCAGTCGCTTTTTGCTTCATTTATCTGCATTATCCTCGGTGTTCTCATCGGATATGTCGTACTTCTCTTCATCAATCCTACCGGAGCAGGTGAGGCTATCGGAGAAGTTCTTAAAAACTTCCTCCATTATTCAAAAACAAATCTTCAGATTAAAAACTTCGGCAACACCCTTGTTAAAACCGCTCCTCTTATCATGTGCTCTCTTTCCATTCTGTTCGCATATAAAGTAGGACTTTTCAACATCGGTGCTCCCGGTCAGTATTGCGTTGGTATCTGCGTAAGCATTTTCTGCGCGCTTAATCTTGGTCTTGGCTGGGTTCCCTGCATGATCATTGCTGCAGTCTGCGGTGCTCTTTACGGCGCTGTTGTAGGTCTTCTTAAAGCATACTGCAACGTAAACGAAGTTATTTCGGGAATTATGCTTAACTGGATTGCTCTTTACAGCACCAACATGATTCTCAATACAGTAAAAGAAAGCACCAGCCCTTATACTTTCCATCTTGATACCCACGGCGAGCAGGCTATTCTTCCGAATCTCGGAATGGATAACATTTTTGCGGGAAACAAATATGTTACAATCGCTCTTCCGCTTTCCATCCTTACCGCAATTCTTATTCACGTTATTCTTGAAAAAACAAAATTCGGTTATGAACTCAAAGCAACCGGTTTCAACAAAAACGCCGCTAAATACTGCGGTATGGCAGAAAAGAGAAATATTATTGTAACTCTTATGATTTCCGGCGGAATTGCTGCTCTCGGCGCATGTTTCATGTATCTTACCGACTATGAACAGTGGTCCTGCACTTCCTCCGCAGTTCCCGCAATGGGCTTCAACGGAATTGCCGCGGCATTCCTCGGCGGTCTTAACCCCATCGGAACAATCTTCTCTTCCTATTTCATCCAGCATATTACCAACGGCGGCGCTTATGTTGATAAGAGCATGTATTGCTCCCAGATTTCCGACCTTATTTCCGCAATCATCATTTATCTCTGCGGTTTCGTATTCTTCATCAAATACACGATGAATACCATTCTTGATAAAAATGAGGAAAAAGCGGCGCTTAAAGCAAAAGCCGCTGCGGAAGCAAATTCTCAGGAAGGAGGCGATAAATAATGTTATTGCTTATCCAGTACACATTAATTTTTGCCTCTGTTCTTGCTCTTGTTGCTCTCGGCGGATGCTTTGCTGAGCATTCCGGCGTTATCAACCTCGGTCTTGAAGGTATTATGGTAATCGGCGCTCTCGGCGGCGCGCTTATGATGAGATATGCCCCCGACAGCTTCGGTCCGCTTCCGCTTATTCTTTGCGTAATTATTGCGGCGATTATTTTCGGCGTTGCGTATTCCGCGCTTCTGGGCGTTGCGTGTATTAACTTCAAAGCAAACCAGACCATTGTCGGTACTGCTCTTAATATGCTTGGTACTGCGGCCGCAACTGTTGCTGTCAAAGCAATCAACACCGCTGCTAACCCCGACGACGTTTCTTCTACCATCCAGTATGTTGAAGAGAAAAAAGCTTTCATCGTAAATATCGGCAGCTTTGAATTCAACTGGTTCATGCTCATTGCCGTTATCGGTGTTGTCGGCGCATATATCACTCTTTACAAAACAAAATTCGGTCTTCGTCTTATGGCTTGCGGTGAGCATCCTCAGGCTGCGGACAGTGTTGGTATCAACGTTTATAAAATGCGTTGGGCCGGTGTTCTTATTTCCGGTATGTTCGGCGGACTCGGCGGCATTTGCTATATCCTTTCCGGTGTTTCCGAATGGAAATTTGAAAACGGCGTGGCAGGTTTCGGATTCCTTGCTCTTGCAGTAATGATTTTCGGACAGTGGAAACCGAGCAGAATCGCAATGGCTGCTCTTATCTTCGGTTTCTTCCGCGCTCTTTCCAACGTATTCTTCGGATTCCCGTTCCTTGTTGCTCTCAACATTCCCGGTTCCGTATATAATATGCTGCCTTATATCATCTGCCTTATTGTTCTTGCTTTCACTTCCAAGAAATCCAGAGCTCCTAAAGCAGAAGGTATTCCTTACGACAAAGGCCAGAGATAATCTTTTAAAACAAGAAAAAGCCGTAAAGCTGAAAAGCTTTACGGCTTTTGTTTTGTTATTTTCTCGGAATAAAAGCGGGGTTGAATGCGTAATAGTTCTTTTTATCAAGTCCGGAAAGAATGTGCTCAAGGCTTTCACCGAAACGCTGATAATGGACGATTTCACGCTCTCTGAGGAATTTTATAACGTCGCGGACGTCCGGGTCGTCGCAAAGGTTAAGAATGTTGTCATAGGTCTTGCGCGCCTTCTGTTCGGCGCCCATGTCCTCGTGAAGATCCGCAATGGGGTCGCCGGTGGACTGTATGGTCGAAGCGGTCCAGGGATTTCCTGTTGCATCAACAGGGTAGATGCCTACGGTGTGGTCAACGAAATATGGAGCGAATCCGCTTTTTTCAATTTCCGACATGGAAAGATTTCTTGTAAGCTGGTGGACAATGCTGCTCACCATCTCCATATGACCGAGCTCCTCGGTGCCGATATCGGTGAGAGCGGCTTTGATTTTATCGTTGGGCATTGCGTAGCGCTGGTTGAGATAACGCATTGACGCGCCGAGTTCACCATCAGGACCGCCAAGCTGGGTGATGATTATTTTTGCCATTGCAGGGTCGGTTCTTGTGATTTTTACCGGATGCTGAAGTTTCTTTTCATAAACCCACATATCTCAGACCTCCTCATATTCCCAGGGCCAGGGACCTTCGGTCCACTGCCAGGTATTTTGTCCGTTGTAATCCCGGTGGGTAAGCATGCCGAATCTTTCGGTATATTCCTCTTCAGCCTTTTTTCTCATTTCAAGATGCTTTTTATAAAAAGCAAGCGCCTCGGCGCAGTCCGGATGAGTATCGAGAAAAAGTGCGGTTTCGTGAAGAACAAAATCACAGGTTGCGATTCTTGAAAGAAGGGTTTTCTGATCGTTCATTTTGCCGCCTCCCTTCCGATATAGGGAAGATCAAGAGCAGGGAAGAGGGTTCCGCGGGAAAAAGCCGTTGCACTGTCATAAACAGGGCACCAGGGCTGAATCGGAACCTTTGCCATTGCAAGAACGCCTTCGGTGCCTTCGCATCCGAAGGAAGGGTTCGTAACGTTGCCGTTGTTTTCCATATTATCAATCTCCAAATCTGATGATTGCACGGATTTTCCGTGCAGTTCATACTATGATTCGGCTTTCAGAAAGGCGATGAAAGACGTAAAAGTGGATATTTCTGCGGAATAATCAAAAAAATGATAAGAAAATTTGAAATTTTTTAAAAAAGCATATTGCAAAAATATTTTATATAATTATAATATATAATATATAAATGCGAAAACATAATTTCACTGGAGGAATCTGACATGCCTGAAATCACTTATAAAATCACCGAAGAATGCGGCGTAATTTCTGAAAACTCCCGCGGCTGGACCAAAGAACTCAACCTCGTAAGCTGGAATGACCGTCCCGCAAAATACGACATCCGCGAATGGGCTCCCGACCACAGCAGAATGGCAAAAGGCCTTACCTTTACTGCTGAAGAACTCGGCGAACTCCGCAGACTTCTTGAAAACCTCGATCTTCCCACCGAAGATCTTCCGGACTGATAAAAAGTCCGAACAATCTTAAGAGATTTGTCCAATAACGGGCATTTCCGCCGATTGACAAAAACGGGGAACTGTCCGTTTTTTATGTTTATTTATTCCGGGAAATTTCCCATAAGGAAGGAAGAATAAGAATTTGATTCGTGAAGATTTAAGAAACGTTGCAATTATTGCCCACGTTGACCACGGCAAAACCACTATTGTTGATGAAATGCTCAAACAGAGCGGAACTTTCC
>JAFQBT010000098.1 GCA_017399625.1 Oscillospiraceae bacterium | reverse complement strand
CATATTTGAGAATTTCAACGCACTCTTTAACCATTATTACGCGTTTACCCTTCAGGATCGCTTCGGCCGCAAGGGCAAGGAACTTATTGTCAGTGCAGCCGTTGGCGATCTTGAACAAATTGCTGTTAGTCATGCTTCTGACAACGACAACGTCGTAATCATCAACATTGACTTCGTAATTCTGTGCAAGAGCACAATCAACTTTGCACAGCTCACTTCCGTAGTTTTCGATGGAACAGGTTTCGCCACAGTGTTCTTCAGTAAGAACAAGAGCTTTTCTGGGTTCCACCGGTGCTGCTGCCGCAACAACGCCTTCTTTTTCAAGATAAGCTTTTACGGCACGGACTGCAAGCTCAATTAACAAATCCATATCCATAATTATCACCTTCTTTTTCAATGCATTTCCATTGGAAAAGATATGGTCACTGGTCGTCTTCGACCAGGCAGTTCATGGCTATACCGGTAGGTGTAACCAGGAACGGGTCCGCGGGTTTAATGGTTTTGATGCCAACTGTATCTTCGAACACTTTCTCCATTCCGGTAAGGCAGCAAGTACCTCCGCAAAGATAGATGGTGTCGATGTTATATCTGGATGTATATTTTTTTACGATAGTGGCCATCTTTTCGATTACGGGTTTGACAATAGGGAGAATCTCTCTGTGTCTTGTGTAATCGGTTTTGATCTTCTCGGCATCCTCGAAAGGAATTCCGTAGCTTCCGGCAAGAACGAGAGAAAGGTGGGTACCACCGGTAGGCTCGTCATCGACTTCAACTACTTTGCCGTCTTTGAAGATAGCAAGTCCTGTGGTACCGCCGCCGATGTCAACTACGACGCCGTCGGTAATACCATAGATGGCGTTTGCGGCAGTAGGTTCATCAAGGACGTTGATAACGTCAAAACCTGCTCCCTCAACACAATATTTGTGGGTCTTGGTGCTGGATTCGGTTCCTGCAGGCATTGCGATAGCAGCTTCGGTAAGCTCAACGCCGAGGCGTTCTTCAAGCTTTTTCTTAAGCTCTCTCAGAATTCTGCAAGCGCCGCCGTAATCAACAAGGACACCGTCCTTGACAACCTGTGCAAACTGCTTTTCGCAGGCAACGGGGTTGTTGTCCTCATCGAGAACAACGATTACGATATATGCGGTACCAAGGTCAACGCCAACCTTAAGCTTGTTGGAACACGGTTTGTGAACAACCGTTTCAGTTTCGGTTACACGCGCCATGTACGCGTTTATTGTTTCAAGATCGACCATTTTCTAAATACATCCTTATTTAATAATTCTGCCAAGTGCAAAACCAGCAATATGTGCGGCGCCGGCTTCGTCAACGTCAACATGCATACGAGTGCGGAAATTGGGAGAAACTCTGATTACGGTTTCAGGGAAGATAGTTCTTCTGTCGGTAAGAGCTTCTACGGAAACGACCTGGTTATCAACAAGGCCGAGTCTTTCCGCATCTTCGGGAGTCATGTGAACATGGCGAAGTGCGACAATTGCGCCTTCGTCAATAGTAATTTCACCTTTGGGACCAACAAGTTTTACGCTTGCGGAACCTTTGGTGTCTCCCGACTGTCTGATCGGGGGATTGATTCCAAGGGCGAAAGCATCGCTGAACGAGACCTCAACCTGAACGTGCTTTCTCTCCGGACCGAGAACAGCGACGTTTTTAAAGGTTCCTTTGGGACCGATAACGTCAACTCTCTCCTGTTCAAGATACTGACCGGGCTGGCTAAGTTCTCTTACGTGAGTAAGCTGATAGCCTCTGCCGAAAAGTGCTTCTACACACTCTTTGTCAAGATGCACGTGTCTGGCGGAGACCTCCAATTGAACAAGTCCGGCGTTTCTGATTTCATCAATAACAGCCTCTACGACTTTTTCTACAGCCATGAGTCTCCTCCTATAATTATTTATATTCACCTGCCAGGTACATGCACATCATGATGTGGAATGCACTGGAAAGGCGGTTGAGAGTCCTGATGATCTCGGGTTGTTTGACGTTTTTGCCGTCAACAAAGCAATCGAGAGCAGCAAGCTCAAGCTCACGTACTTTCGCACGGAGCACATTAAGTTTGGTATAATCAACTCCCATGGTATAGTTAGGGAGAAGCATCTGCTTAATGTTAAAATACTTCTGCGGATTGTGGGAACGTGCGCGAAGTTCTTCCGGAGTAAGTCCGAGAATGTTCATTACGCCCATTTCTTCATCCATAACTTCACAGTACATGATCTGGTTGAGCACCTTGTTGATGTCACCGAGATCATCGATAAGTTTCTGGGGGCCGTTGGTCGCGGCAATTTCTGCCTGGATCTGGACCACAGTGGAACTCATGCTGTCAAGTTTACCGCGGAAAGCAATCCTTGGATGATTTTTATAAACCAATCTATTACCGAAAAGCTGGCACATATACTCCGGCTTTTTGACATAAAAAGCTCCGGTAAGTTCATCAACGTATTTTGCTCCAACGGGAGTATCGCCGATTGCGGAACCTTTGTTATTGGATGCTGCAGGCGCAGGAGCTGCCGGCGGATCACCGAATTCAACTTTGATTTTGAGCTGGTTCAGGTATTCCTTCGCGGCAGGAGAAAGGAGTTTGTCCTTCGGTACATAATATACGGGAGGGCATTCGCCTTTAAGCTCATTGCGGAGCACCATCTCGGTAATGACTTTCATAATATCACCCCCATCTAAT
>JAFQBT010000013.1 GCA_017399625.1 Oscillospiraceae bacterium | reverse complement strand
CCCTTATGAAGGGGACAGCGTTTGCGGGAGCAAACTGCAGGGGTTGGAAAGCGTTTCTTTGACGGGTACCGCCGTTTCTTTTCGCTGTCAAAGAAATGGGGGTACATAATAAACAAAAATAACGGCGGGAGCAAGCCCCCGCCCTACATTAATTTTACGAATCCATCGCAGCCTGTCAGGGATAATCCCTCCTCCACCATCTTCGATGGTCCCCCTCCTCCTCCGAGGAGGTGTTAACCTTGCAGATAATATCCGCACCCACTTGAAATTGATATCAATCCGTGCTATATTGAAACCATAGAAAACTGAAAAGGGTGAAAAGATGCGCAAATAATCCGTTTTTGATGTAAGAAAACAAACCGAAAAACCTTCGGCGGCTTCCGCAATTTTGCGGCGGCTTTGTTCCTTGCGGAAAAACGCAGATTATTTGTCACAAAAGCCCTTTTCATCATGAAAACCGAGCTTTTATTGGTCTGCGTTCGCTTTGCCGAAGGCAGACCTTTTTTGTTCCCGAAAAGGAGGAAATTTATGCTCCAGATAAAAAATCTTTCAATGAACCACACAAAAGATTCCCATGTTCTTGCGGAAAATCTTTCCTTCGTCCTGAACGAAGGGGAAAAAGCCGCTGTTATCGGCGAAGAGGGAAACGGAAAATCCACCCTGCTGAAGCTGATTTATGACCCGGAACTTGTGGAAAATTATATCGAATATTCCGGCGAAATAATCCGCGGCGGCGCGGTTTTCGGCTATCTTGCCCAGGAAATTTCCGATTCGGAAAAGGAACTTTCCGTTTCGGAATTCTGCCGCAGTTCCGAAGGATTTTCCGGACTTCTTCCATACGAAATCCATGATATTGCCTCGCAGATAGGCATCGACCCGGAAATTTTTGAATCCGGGCGGAAGATGAAAACCCTTTCCGGCGGCGAAAAAGTGAAGGTCAGAATGGCGGCTGTCCTTGCGAAAAAACCGGATATTCTCCTTCTTGATGAACCTTCCAACGATATCGATATCGAAACGCTGGAATGGCTCGAAAATTTCATAAATTACTGCGGTCTTTCGGTGCTTTTCATAAGCCATGACGAAACTCTTCTTGAACGCACCGCGGATATGATAATCCACATGGAACAGCTCCGGCGGAAAACCGCCGCAAGATGCACCGTCGCAAGGCTTCCCTACCGGAGATACGTCGATGAGCGGCTTCTCGGTTTTGAAAAACAGGAGCAGATCGCCCGGAGCGAAAAGCGGGATTTTGATAAAAAGATGGACCGCTACCGCCAGATTTATCAGAAGGTCGATCACCGGCAGGAAAATATTTCAAGGCAGGATCCCCACGGCGGCGCGCTCCTCAAAAAGAAAATGCATTCCGTAAAAGCCATGGGAAAGCGTTTTGAAAAGGAGCGGGAAAATCTTACCCAAATGCCCGAAAGCGAGGACGCAATTTTTCTCCGTTTCGGCGAGGATGCAAAAGTTCCAGGCGGAAAAAGGGTCCTTTCCCTTGAAATTCCGGAACTTTTTGCCGGGGAAAAACTCCTTTGCGGCGAGATAAAACTCGAAATTTCCGGCGGCGAAAAGATCTGCATAATCGGAAAAAACGGCGCCGGAAAAACAACCCTTCTCCGGAAAATCGCCGGAGAACTCCTTCCCCGGAAGGATATAAAAGCCGCCTATATGCCCCAGAATTATGAGGAAGGTTTTGACCTTTCGAAGGACCCCATCGAACTCCTTGCGGAAGGCGGAACGAAGGAGGAACGGACGAAAATCCGCACCTATCTCGGCAGTATAAAATTCACCGCGGACGAGATGAGCCACCCGGCAAGGGAACTTTCCGGCGGACAGAAAGCAAAGCTTTTCTTCGCAAAAATGGCGCTTTCGGATTACAATGTGCTGATTCTCGATGAGCCCACCCGAAATCTTTCTCCCCTTTCGAACCCGATGATCCGCGACGTCCTGAAAAATTTCGGAGGAGTCATAATAAGCGTTTCCCACGACCGAAAATATATCGCCGAAGTCTGCGGAACCATCTATGAACTTTCCCCGGACGGCCTTAAAAAATCTCCGGATAAGTAACCCGGAGGGCAGCCCCCCTTGTGCAAAGGGAGGTGGTTCTGACCTTTAGTCAGAACCGGGGGGATTCCTTCCTCCGTTTTCCACCGAGGCAATCAGCCTTCCCAGAGGGGAAGGTGGATTCGCCGCTTGCGGCGAAGATGGATGAGGGATTCCCAGGTAACCCGGAGGGCAGCCTCCCTTGTGCAAAGGGAGGTGTCGCCAACGGCGACGGAGGGATTGTAATCCTATCAAATAAAAAACGGGCGGATAATATCCGCCGTTACCAATTTTCAAAGGAGATGATTTAATGAATAAATTCGCAGTGCTTTTATATCCGGATTTTTCTCTGCAGGAAATAACCTGTCTTACCTCTGTTCTTTCCGTCTGGTTTGGTGAGGAAATAGATTTTATCGCAAGTAAAAATATAGAATATAAAAGCGAAGAAGGCCTAAGGATTCTTCCGGCGAAAACAACCGCCGAAGTAAAAATCACCGATTACGACTGTGTGATTCTTCCGGGAACCATAAATCCCCTTCCGGCGCTTTATGACAATGCGCTGATGGATTTTCTGAAAAGCGGAATCGGTACCGATGTTGTTTTTGCGGCAATTTCATCATCGCCGCTTCTTCTTGCAAAATCGGGAATTCTGGAAGGGAAAAAGTTCACCGCGGGATTTTTTATGCAGATGGCGGAGGTCTTTCCGTTTGTTGAAAAGGAAAATTTTGTGCATAAAGGCGTTGTCGGTGATGGGAATGTTATAACCGGAATCGGTATGTTTTTCCGGGAGTTTGCCGAAGCGGTTCTGCGCCGTTTCGGTTATGATATCGGCGAAAATTTCATGAGGGATAACCCGGCGGATTTTTCCGAAGATGAGCTGACTTTTTACTGGTCGGAAGAGGAATATTCCGAATTTTTGCAGGAACTTTCGGAATACAAATAACAAAAAAGCCTCCCTTGTGTAAAGGGAGGTGGCACCGAAGGTGACGGAGGGATTGTAATCCCATCCCGTTAAAATACAGCCGAAAACAACCGGGCGGCAGATTTTGCGGAATCATCGCAACCGGTCAGGGATAATCCCTCCTCCGTCACGCCTTTATTCTTATGGGCGTGACACCTCCTCCTCCGAGGAGGTATTAACCGTACGGAAGATATCCGCCCCTGCATTATCAACTATCAATTTTCAACTTTCAATTTGCAAAGAATCCCCCCGCCACTTCGTGGCCCTCCCCCCTTTGACAAGGGGGTTAATAAAAAAAGCACCCCGCCGGGTGCTTTTCGTTTTATCCGAGATAATCTCCGGAAAGATAGCGGTTTCCGGTGTCCGGGAAAATGACAACAATGTTTTTGCCTTCGTTTTCCGGGCGTTTTGCAAGTTCAACAGCCGCGCAGAGCGCCGCTCCGGAGGAAATTCCCGCAAGATAGCCCTCCTTCGCGGCAATCATCCTTCCGTATTCATAGGCATCTTCGTCGGAAACGGAAACAACCTCGTCGATGACGCCGAAATCCACGTTATCGGGAATATAGTTCGGTCCGATGCCCTGGATTTTGTGCTTTCCGGCAGGGGCTTTTCCGCTTAAAAGCGGCGACGCAGCCGGTTCAACTGCGACGATTTTTACCCCCGGAACGTTATCCTTAAGGTATCTTCCGCAGCCGCTTACCGTTCCGCCGGTGCCGCTTCCGGCAACAAAAATATCGATTTTTCCGTCCATCTGTTCAACCATTTCCGGACCGGTGGTGAGAATATGTGCAAGGGGATTCGCCGGATTTTTGAACTGCGCCGGCATGAACGAACCGGGATTTTCCTCAAGGAGTTCCTTCGCTTTTGCAATGCATCCGGTCATTCCAAGGGAGCCTTCGATAAGGATAAGTTCCGCTCCAAGGGCTTTGAGCACGGCTCTGCGCTCGATGCTCATGGTGTCCGGCATGATGATGATACAGCGGTAACCTCTTTCCGCCGCAACCGCCGCAAGGCCGATTCCGGTGTTGCCGCTGGTGGGTTCTATGATAAGAGAATTTGGCTTGAGCATGCCGTTTTTCTCCGCTTCGTCAATCATTGAGCACGCAACCCTGTCCTTGATGCTTCCGCCGGGATTAAGCCCTTCGAGCTTTGCAAAAATCTTTGCTTTAAGCCCAAGTTCTTTCTCAATTCCGCAAAGTTCGAGCATCGGGGTGTTTCCGATAAGTTCGCTGAAATTTCTCGCGATTTTCATATATAAATCTCCTTTCAAAATTGCCTCCCTTGCCTAAAGGGAGGGGGACCGTTGCCGTATGGCACGGTGGAGGGATTTTTTAAAATAATGTGGAAATTGCCGTGACTGATGAGGTGTTATCTTCAAAATCAGAATTTTGCAAGATTATTATATCCTTTTTCCGCCCAAATCGCAATTACTATTTGACAAAGCGCCTTGTTTTTATTATTATATTATATGTAAAAGTTCGCCTATGAAGGAGGAGCCATCATGAATCTTGCAAAATATCTTGATATTGCACCCGAGGTAAAATCCGCTCTTGAAAACGGAAAACCCGTCGTTGCTCTTGAATCCACCATCATCAGCCACGGCATGCCCTATCCCCAGAACGTAAACACCGCAAGGAACGTTGAAAAAATAATCCGTTCCGAAGGCGCCGTTCCCGCAACCATCGCCATTATCGGCGGCAAATTCAAAGTCGGTCTTTCCCATGATGAAATCGAATATTTCGGCAAAAAAGGAACAAAAATCGCAAAGGCAAGCCGCCGCGATCTTCCGATCCTTGCCGCAATGAAAGCCGACGGCGCAACCACCGTTGCTTCCACAATGATCATCGCCGCCATGGCGGGAATCAAAATTTTTGCAACCGGCGGAATCGGCGGCGTTCACCGCGGCGCCGAAACCACAATGGATATTTCCGCGGACCTTGAAGAACTCGGAAGAACCGACGTTATGGTCGTCTGCGCCGGCGCAAAATCCATCCTCGATATCGGTCTTACCCTTGAATATCTCGAAACAAAAGGCGTTCCGGTAATCGGCTACGGCACCGATGAACTCCCCGCATTCTATTGCAGAGAAAGCGGATTCGGCGTTGATTACAGAATCAACACCCCGGGCGAACTCGCCGCCGCCTTCAAGGCAAAACTCGATCTCGGAATCCACGGCGGTATGCTTGTCGGAAATCCCATCCCCAAGGAATACGCAATGTCCAAAGGAATGGCTGACAGAGCCATCGAAATCGCCGTCAAAAAAGCCGAGGAAAACAATATCAAAGGCAAGGAACTCACTCCCTTCCTCCTCACTCTCGTAAAAGAGATGACCGGCGGAATGAGCCTTGATTCCAACATCGAACTTGTTTATAACAACGCAAAACTCGCCGCAAAAACCGCAGTCCAGCTTGCCGCAATTTCCGAACCGGAAGAGGAGGAAGCGGGACTCGATGAACTCCGGGCGGAAATCGCCGACGATACCGCCGAATCCATCAAAGCGGAACTTGCAGCATTCAGGGGCGAAATGGAAACTCTTGTTGCACAGCGCGTTGCCGCAATGCAGCAGCAGATGCCCAATCCCTATATGAACCCCTATATGAATCCCTATGCAATGCCTCAGCAGCAGATGCAGTATCAGCAGAACCCCCAGCAGATGCAGTATCAGCAGAATCCTTACGCAATGCCCCAGCAGATGCCCCAGTATCAGCAGAATCCCTATGGAATGCCCCAGCAGCCCATGGCACAGCCTGCACCGGCACCTGCATACGTAAATCCCTATAAACCGGTCCGTCCGGAACCCATCCCCGAACCCCAGCCGGAACCCGTTCCCGCACCGAACCCTTATAAATCCGTTCCGGATGAAGAATGGGTAAACCCCTTTGCACCGAAGCGCAAAAAGGTCGAAGAACCGGTTATCGAGGAAGTAATCGAGGAACCGGAAGAAATCGTTGAGGAAATCATCGAAGAACCGGTAATCGAAGAGGTCATCGAAGAAATTCCCGAAGAACCTGTCGAAGAAATCGCCGAAGATGAAATTCCCGAAGAAGAACCCGAGGAAGTCATCGAGGAAGAACCCGCTCCCGCAGAAGCTCCCGCTGAGGAAGAGGAAGAAGAGGAATATACCGTAACCGAATATGTTCCTCCGGTACACGAACAGAAACGCAAACCGGATAACCAGGTAAAACCCGAAACCGATGCCGAAGGCATGACCGCCTATGACCCGGAATTTTACCGCAAACGCGCCGAAGAACGCAAACAGCGCCTTGCGGAAGCTGCCGGCGAACAGAAACATAAAGAGGAAGCAAAAGCGGCCGAACCGGAATATATCGACTGCAAAGGTCCCCTTGAATTTACCGGCGAACATCCCTGGGCATGGAAATGCACCAGATGCGGCCAGCTTTTCCAGAAGCACGAAATCCCGCATAAATGCGTAAAAACCGACTGATAAAAATATTTTTGGCGGAGGGACTTTTTTAACCGAAAGTCCCTCCGTTTGTGGATTTTAACGGAGGCGGAAAATGCGGCTTTTCACTGCAATATGCCTTGATGACGAAGCAAAAAACGCCCTTTTTTTTGCGGAAAAAGCGGCGGAAAATTTTTCCGGAGGAAAATTCACCCTTTTGGAAAACCTCCATCTGACCCTTGTTTTCATCGGCGAAACCGAAAGGGCGGATGAAATAAAAACCGCCCTTTCGGAAATTGAATTTCCCGCTTTCGATTTTGAAATTTCCGGTACCGGAACTTTTGAAAAAGGCATTTTCTGGGCGGGAATTTCCGAAAACGAAAACCTGCGGAATCTGCAGAAAGCCGTTTTTGAAAAACTCCGGGAAAGCGGTTTTGAACCGGAGGAGCGGGAATTTGTTCCCCATATAACCCTTGCGAGGAAATTCAGACCGGCGGAGGATTTCCCTTTCGGCGAGATCGAAAAACTCCTTCCGGAAAACCGGATTTCCGCAAAGCGCATAAGCCTAATGAAATCGGAAAACGCAAACGGCGTTCTCCGCTATACCGAAATTTATTCCGTAAATCTGTCATAAAAAGGAGAGGCAAAAATGGAAGAAACCTTTACTGCGGGAATCCGCCCCGGCGGTCTTACCGAAGGAAGAGAAATAAGAATACTCATCTGCCATATCCTTACAGAACTTGGCGAACCCATGAGCTTTGATGAAATGACCGAAGCTGTTCTTGCGGACGGCACCGCGAACTATTTTGAATTTGCGGATGCCCTTGCGGAACTCCGCGAAACCGCCTGTGTTGTTGCAATCAGAACAGAATCCGGCATCAATAAATATACTGTTACCGAAAAGGGAAAAGCCGCGGCAAAAACCCTTGAGGGAGATCTTCCCCTTTCCGTAAGGGTAAAATCCGCCGAAACCGCAAAGGATATAATCCTTCGCAGAAGGCTTGAAAAGGAAAACCTTGTAACCATCACAAAAACCGAGGACGGCTATAAAATCCATATCCGCGTCACCGATATCGGAACGGACCTTATGGATCTTTCCCTTTTCATGCCAACAAGGGAGCAGGCCCTTGCGGTAAAGGAAAAATTCCTCAGCAACCCTGCGGATGCCTATCTCGGCGTCCTCAAAAGCCTTTCTGAGAAAATATAAAAGGCTTCTCCTTGAGGAGAAGCTGTCACCGAAGGTGACTGATGAGGTGTAGGATGCGAAGCATCCGTTATAATAAAATTCCGATTTCGGAAGAACACCTCATCCGTCTTTTCTGCAACAAGTTGCAGAAAATCCACCTTTTGCTCAGCCGCAGACGGCAGACCCCTCTGTCTGCTGCGCAGACATCTCCCCTCACAGGGGAGTCTCCTCAAGGGGAAGGCTTAAAACCGATTATAAACCGAAAAGAGGTTTTACATAAAATGGAAAAGAAAACCGTCGCTCTGCTTTTCGGCGGAGTTTCAAGCGAATACGAAGTTTCCTGCATGTCCGTTTCCTCCGTATGGGAAAACATCGACAGGGAAAAATTCGAACCGGTGCTCATCGGAATCACAAAAACCGGCGAATGGTATCTCTATTCCGGAGATATCGAAAAAGTCCGTGCTCATGAATGGGATTCCGATTCCGGAAACCTTAAAAAAGCATATATCTGCCCGGACAGAAAAATCCACGGCGCAATGGTCGAAACCGAAAACGGCTGGAAAAGCCTTTATATCGACGTTGTTTTCCCGGTTCTCCACGGAAAAAACGGCGAGGACGGAACAATGCAGGGTCTTCTCGAAATTGCGGGTCTTCCCTATGTTGGCTGCAAAGTCCTTTCTTCTGCGGTCTGCATGGATAAAGACGTCTGCCATACAATTCTTAAAGGAGCGGGCATTCCCCAGGTTAAATGGCTCACTTATTTCCGCGGAAACGTCGATTATTCCGAAGCGGAAAAAGCCGTTGAGAAGGAACTCGGCTGGCCGGTTTTTGTAAAACCCGCAAACGCCGGCTCTTCCGTAGGAATCACAAAGGTAAAATCCGCAGATATGCTCAGGGAAGCAATGGAACTTGCTTTTGAGCACGACGTAAAAGTTATCATCGAGGAAGCGGTGCTCAACCCTGTTGAAGTCGAATGCGCCGTGCTCGGCAATGATGAACTGATGGTCGGAGGTCCGGGAGAAATCGTTCCCGCGGATGAATTTTACAGCTACGACGCAAAATATTACAACGACGAAAGCGAAACTTTCCTCAAAGCGCGAATCGACGAAAAAGTTGCGGAAGAAATCCGCGAAACCGCAAAGCACGCATATAAGGTTCTCGGCTGCGCCGGACTCACAAGGGTTGATTTCCTCATAGACGGCGAAAGCGGTAAAATAGTCCTCAACGAACCGAACACTCTTCCCGGTTTCACAAATATTTCAATGTATCCGAAGCTCATCATGGATACCGGAATGACCTATGCGGAGCTTATTGACAGACTCCTTGAACTGGCAGCAGAATAATCTTAAAAACCTCCCTTGTCAAAGGAGACTCCCCTGTTAGGGGAGATGTCTGCGTAGCAGACAGAGGGGTCTGCCGTCTGCGGCTGAGCAAGGGGGACCGCCGAAGGCGGTGGAGGGATTCCTCTTCCGCAAATGATAGGGCGGAATAAAAAAAAGAATCCCCTCGCCACCGCTTACGCGATGTGGCCCTCTCCCCTTTAACAAGGGGCGCAAAGGAGAAATTATGGATAACAGACCAATAGGCGTTTTTGATTCCGGTCTCGGCGGTTTGACCGCTGTCCGGGAATTAAGACGCATTCTTCCCGGGGAAGATATTGTCTTTTTCGGCGATACCGGAAGAGTTCCTTACGGAAGCCGAAGCCCCCATATAATAAAAGAATACGCAAAGCAGTGCATGGATTTCCTTGAAAAACAGGATGTGAAAATGATTCTTGTTGCCTGCGGAACGGTTTCTTCCGTCCTCGGCGAAAACATCGGAACCGGAAGGAGCGTTCCCTGCATGGGCGTTCTTGAACCAACCGTAAAAGCCGCCGTTTCCGCAACAAAGAACAAAAACATCGGCCTCATCGCCACCGCCGCCACAGTTGCAAGCGGTTCCTATGAAAAGCTCACGGCCGAACTTCTTCCGGAAGCGAACTTCACCGGAAAAGGCTGTCCGCTTTTTGTTCCCCTTGTTGAAAACGGATATTTCGCCGCGAACTGCGAAGTCACCCGCCTTGTTGCGAAGGATTATCTTTCCGCGTTCGAGGGAAAGGATATCGATACCCTTATCCTCGGCTGCACCCATTATCCCCTGCTTTATAACCTTATAGATTCTCTTACCGATTATAAACTGAACCTCATCGATTCCGGAAAGGAAGCCGCCCTTGGCGCAAAGGCTCTTCTTGAAGAGCGGGATATGCTTTCCGGCTGGAGAAAAATCGGCGGAATGAAGTTCTTCGTCACCGATAAGGTCGAAGGCTTCGCAAAGCTCGGAAAAGATTTCCTCGGCGAGGAACTTTCCGACGTAACAAGAGTCGAGATAGAGGAACTTTAAATGCCTTCCCCTGGGGGAAGGTGGCTTTTGCCGAAGGCAAAAGACGGATGAGGGGCAAACCCTGTCCAACTAAAAACGGGCACGTTTTTTTCACGGAACGGTCAAGACCGTTCCCTACCGTGGCGCGGTGGTTCCCCAAAAAGGTTTCCCGGAGGGAAAGCCTTCCTTGCCTGAAGGGAGGTGGCATCGCGTAAGCGATGACGGAGGGATTCCTTCACCGATAAAATGCAAATAAACGGCGGGAGTACCCCAGGAGTACTTCCTCGCTGCGCTCAGGGCGCAGCCCCCGCCCTACGATATACAAAGGATGTTAGAATGAAAAAAGACGTTATGATTCTCATAAAAGGCACCCAGGAAGTTGACGGCGAAAAAGACACCATCGAACTTATGACCAAGGGCCGCTATTATAAAAGGCGCGACGTCCTCTATCTTTCCTATGACGAAATGGACGAAGAGGATACGGAGCCGACCATGAAAACCCTTCTTAAAATCGAAGGGGACAACCGCGTTACCATGACCCGAAGCGGAAAAAGACACCAGCAGCTTATAATCGAAAAAGGCGAGCGCCACCAGTGCCATTATGACAACGGCTACGCCGACTGGATCATGGGAATCCAGGGCTGTTCAATCGAAAACGGTCTTGAAGATAACGGCGGCGTTCTTAATTTCAGATATTCCATGGATATTAATGCCATGTTTGCAAGCGAAAATGAAGTTAACATAGTAGTCAAGGAGTGTGAAGAAAATGCGTAACTTAATGGCGGAAGCCAAAGCGCAGTATAAGGAAATCATTGAAAAAGCGGTGAATGCCGCCATCGCCGCCGGAGAACTTCCGGAAGGCGAAATCCCGAAATTCAACATCGAAATCCCGGCAGATAACAAAAACGGCGACCTTGCTTCCAACGCGGCAATGGTTTCCGCAAAAGCCTTCCGCAAAGCACCCCGCCAGATTGCCGAAGCAATCGTTTCCCATATGGATCTTGAGGGCAGCTATTTTGAAAAAGCAGAGGTTGCCGGTCCCGGTTTCCTCAATGTTTTCTATGCACCCCATTGGTTTGCCGAAACCGTTTCCGCCGTTCTTACCGAAAAGGAAACCTACGGCACCGGAAACATGGGCAAAGGCGAAAAAGTTATGGTCGAATTCGTTTCCGCAAACCCCACCGGTCCCATGCATATGGGCAACGCAAGAGGCGGCGCCATCGGCGACGGTCTTGCCGAAGCAATGAAATGGTGCGGATATGACGTTACCCGCGAATTCTATATCAACGACGCCGGCAACCAGATCGAAAAATTCGGAAAATCCCTCGAGGCAAGATACCTCCAGCTCCATCTCGGCGAAGACGCCATTGAATTCCCGGAAGACGGTTATCACGGCGAAGATATCAAAGTCCGTGCAAAAGAATTTACCGAAATCAACGGCGATAAATATGTTGAAGCAACCTCCGAGGAAAGAAAAAAAGCTCTTGTTGCCTATGCCCTTCCCGCAAACGTTGAAGGACTTCAGCGCGACCTTGGAAAATACCGCATCAACTATGACGTCTGGTTCCGCGAAAGCAGCCTTTATAATGACGGCTCCATCGATAAAATCGTAAAAATTCTTACCGATAAAGGTCTTACCTATGAAAAGGACGGCGCTCTCTGGTATAAAAACGCCGAAGTTCTCACCGCAAAATTCAAAGCCGAAGGCAAAACCGATAAACAGATCGAAGCTCTTGAACTCAAGGACGACGTTATCATCCGCGCAAACGGCAATCCCACATATTTTGCAGGCGATATCGCCTATCACTACAACAAATTTGCAGAACGCGGATTCAATAAAGTCATCAACGTCTGGGGAGCAGACCACCACGGTCACGTCGCAAGACTCCAGGGCGCAATGGACGCTGTGGGTCTTGACGGAAGCAAGCTCGACGTTGTTCTCATGCAGATGGTCGAACTTATGCGTGACGGAAAACCCGAAAAAATGAGCAAACGTACCGGCAAGGCAATCACCCTCACCGACCTTCTTGACGAAGTTCCGATCGATGCCGCACGTTTCCTTTTCAATATGCGCGAACCCAACACCCACCTTCTCTTTGACCTCGGCCTTGCGGTAAAGAACACCAACGATAACCCGGTTTATTACGTTCAGTATGCCCACGCAAGAATCTGCTCCATCCTCCGCGCCCTTGCTGAGGAAGGCGTTCAGGTAAAAGAGGATATCTCCTGCTATTCCTATACCGAACCGGAAGAATTTGCCCTTGTTACCGAAATTGCGAAATTCCCGGGCGAAATCGAAGAATCCGTAAAAACCTACGATCCTTCCAGAATTACCAAATACGCAATCGAAGTTGCGACTATGTTCCATAAATTCTATAACGCATGCCGCTGCCGCTGCGAAGATGAGGACAGAATGTACGCAAGAATGGCTCTTGCCGCCGCAACCAAAGTTGTTATCAAAAACGTACTCACAATGCTCAAAGTTTCCGTTCCGGAATCCATGTAAGCCTTCCCTTGGGGGAAGGTGGCAAAACCGAAGGTTTTGACGGATGAGGGGCAAACCCTGTCCCATTAAAAAACGGGCGGATGATATCCGCCCTTACGGTAATCATAATGACACCCGCCGTAACAAAAGCCTCCCTTGTGCAAAGGGAGGTGGCATCGCGTAAGCGATGACGGAGGGATTGTAATCCCATCCCGCTAAATTCAGCCGAAAACAACCGGGCGGCAGATGGAGAATGAAAACCGCCGTCGGCCTGAACGATGGCGGTCGGGAATCGGAACCGCCGTTCTTCCGGTGGAGCGTTTTAGTCCCCTTATGAAGGGGACAGCGTTTGCGGGAGCAAACAGCAGGG
>JAFQBT010000097.1 GCA_017399625.1 Oscillospiraceae bacterium | reverse complement strand
GGAAGGCTATCCCGCCCTGCGTTTTCAACTTTCAGCTTTCAACTTTACACTCAAAAAGAATCCCCCCGTCACGGCAAAGCCGTGACACCCCCCTTTGACAAGGGGGGCTGTTGCCTCGGCGGAAGGCGGAGAAGAACTCCCTTTGATAAAGTGGGGCTTTTTAAAATTTTCTTTATATATTATAAAAAAATATTTGATATCTATTATAAAGGGTGGTAAAATATAAGCTGGTATAATTTGCACAGGAGGTGCTTTTCTAACAATGCCGAATGAGAACATAAGAAACTTTTGCATAATCGCACATATCGACCACGGCAAATCCACCCTTGCCGACAGAATCCTTGAAAACACCGAAGCAGTTACCCCCCGTGAGATGGAGGAACAGCTTCTGGACAATATGGACATCGAACGCGAACGCGGAATCACCATAAAATCCCGGGCTGTGCGCCTTGATTACAAAGCCGACGACGGAAACACCTATATTTTCAACCTCATCGACACCCCCGGACACGTTGACTTCAACTACGAGGTTTCCCGCTCCCTTGCCGCATGCGAAGGCGCGGTGCTCATTGTTGACGCTTCCCAGGGCGTTGAGGCCCAGACCCTTGCGAACACCTATCTTGCGGTTGACCACAACCTTGAGATCGTTCCGGTCATCAACAAAATCGACCTTCCTGCGGCGGACCCGGACAGAGTTGCCCACGAAATCGAGGATATCATCGGAATCCCCGCTCTTGATGCTCCGCAGATTTCCGCAAAGACCGGCGTTAACATCCATTCCGTGCTCGAGGCAATTGTTGAAGGCATTCCCGCTCCGGAAGGAAACGACGAAGCTCCGCTCAAGGCGCTTATCTTCGACTCCATTTATGACAGCTACCGGGGCGTTATCGTTTACGTCCGTGTTGTTGACGGCGAACTCCATTCCGGCGACCGCATTAAAATGATGGCCACCGGCGCTGAATTTGATGTTGTTGAAGTGGGATATATGGGCGCAACCCGCCTTGTTCCCAGCGGAGTTCTCAAAGCCGGCGAGGTCGGATATATCACCGCTTCCATCAAAACCGTTGCGGATACCGCCGTCGGCGACACCGTTACCCTTGCAGAAAATCCCGCAGAGGAGGCTCTTCCCGGTTATAAAAAGGTAAACCCCATGGTCTATGCGGGTATCTATCCTCTTGACGGCGCAAAATACGGCGACCTTCGGGAAGCGCTTGAAAAGCTGACCCTCAACGACGCTTCTCTCAGCTTTGAGCCGGAAACTTCCGCCGCTCTGGGCTTCGGTTTCCGCTGCGGATTCCTTGGACTTCTTCATATGGAAGTAATCCTCGAGCGTCTTGAGCGTGAATACAACCTTGACCTCATCACCACCGCTCCCAGCGTTGTTTACAAACTCCACCTCAACGACGGACGCACCCTTGAACTGGATAACCCCACCAACTATCCCGACCCGGCAATCATTGATTCCACCGAAGAACCTTATGTCCGGGCTTCCATCTTCACTCCGACCCAGTATATCGGAAGCATTATGGAACTTTGTCAGGAGCGCCGGGGTATTTATAAGGACACCAAATATCTTGAAGCCGACCGCTGCGAAGTTCATTATGAACTCCCCCTCGGCGAAATAATTTATGACTTTTTCGATGCTCTCAAGAGCCGCACCAGAGGCTATGCCTCTTTTGACTACGAACCCTGCGGCTATAAGGCAAGCAAGCTGGTCAAACTGGATATTCTTCTCAACGGCGACATGGTCGACGCCCTTTCCATGATGGTTTTTGCCGATAACGCTTACCCCAGAGCAAGAAGAATGGTCGAAAGACTCCGCGATAACATCAGCCGCCAGCTTTTCGAAGTTCCGGTTCAGGCAGCCATCGGCGGAAAAATCATCGCCCGCGAAACCATCAAAGCGCTCCGGAAGGACGTTCTTGCAAAATGCTACGGCGGCGATATTTCCCGAAAGAAAAAGCTCCTTGAAAAACAGAAGGAAGGCAAAAAGAAAATGCGCCGCATAGGCTCCGTCGAGCTTCCGAAGGAAGCATTCATGGCGGTGCTCAAGCTGGACGATGACTAAGCCTTCCCAGAGGAGACTCCCCTGTTAGGGGAGATGTCTGCGTAGCAGACAGAGGGGTCTGCCGTCTGCGGCTGAGCAAAAGGTGGCACAGCCGGCGGCTGTGACGAAAGAGGGATAACAATGCCAAGAAATTACGAAGCAAACGAAAATCTGCGCACCAATTCCCACGAACTCCGAAAGAATATGACGCCTCAGGAACGTCATCTCTGGTATGATTTTTTGAATTCGTATGAACATTCTTTCCGCAGACAGGTTATAATCGGAAATTATATCGTTGATTTTTATTGCAGAAAGGCAAAACTTGCAATAGAAATCGACGGCGCACAGCATTATATCCCGGATTCAATAGAATATGATAAGGAACGTACGGAATATCTCGAAAGCTGCGGAATAAAAGTTCTTCGTTTTTTAAACAAAGACATTGACCGCAATTTTGAAAATTCCTGCGCTTATATTGACCTGAATGTGAAACAAAGGCTTGGGTGAAATCCCTCTTCCGCCTCGTTTCACTCGGCACCTTCCCCTCTGGGAAGGCTTATTATTAAATAAATTTTCTTTTTATTAATTTAAAAGAAGGTTTTTTGCAATTTTCGGCGTATATAGTATATATAAGACAAAATTTTTTTGAAAAAGGAGGCGGCAGAAAATGACGATCCGCGAAATGACCGAACAGAACGAACGCAAAACCCTTTCCGCTCTTGCAACCCTTTCCGCTGAAACAAAGGGAAGGCTCCGTCCCCTTGAAAGCGACAACATCCGGACGGATTTCCAGAGGGACAGGGACAGGATCATCCACTGCAAATCCTTCCGCCGCCTTATGCATAAAACCCAGGTTTTCCTGAGCCCGGAGGGGGACCATTACCGTACCCGCCTCACCCACACCCTTGAGGTTGCACAGATTGCAAGAACAATGGCTTCCGCCCTGCGGCTCAACGAAAACCTTACCGAAGCAATAGCTCTCGGCCATGACCTTGGACACACTCCCTTCGGCCACGCAGGCGAAAGAGCTCTCAACGAGGTTGCTCCCGGCGGTTTCCGCCATTTTGAGCAGAGCCTTCGGGTTGTTGATATTCTTGAGCGTGACGGAGAGGGCTTGAATCTCACTTATGAAGTGAGGGACGGAATAGTCTGCCATACCAAAGGCAAGGAAGCGGACACCCCGGAGGGAAGAATCGTGAAGCTTGCGGACCATTTTGCTTATGCTCATCACGATTATGAGGATGCGGTGCGCGCGGGAGTTCTTTCCGAAAGCGCGATTCCCGCGGAAGTCAGGGAAATCCTCGGAGAAGGGGCAACTCCCCGGCTTGCGAAGATGATAACATCCGTTATTGAAAATTCCGGCGATGATATCTGCATGGCGCCGGAAGTTGCCGCCGCAAGCAAACTCCTTGAGGAATTCATGTTCGCGAACGTTTATACGAACCCCATTGCAAAATCCCAGGAGCACAAGGCGGAAGCGCTTGTTAAGGCGCTTTATGAATTTTTCCTCGAGAACGCCAATGCCCTTCCGGCGGAATATCAGTCCATCGCCATGCGCGACGGACTTGACAGAGCGGTCTGCGATTACATCAGCGGCATGAGCGACCGTTACGCCATAAAGCTCTATAACGATTTCTTCGTTCCCAAAGGCTGGAGCAGGGAATGACGGAAAGCAATTTTCCGAAAAGGAAACAGCATCGTTTGTCCGGATATGATTACAGCAAAAGCGGGTATTATTTTGTGACGATTTGCACCGAAGGAAGAAAACCTGTTCTTTCTACGGTAGGGCGGGGGCTTGCTCCCGCCGCAAATACGGTAACGCTTACCGGAATCGGCAAAATTGCAGAAGAACAATTATTGCTGCTTGAATCCAGATATCCTTTTGTCAGAATTGACAGATATGTAATCATGCCGAATCATATACACATTGTTTTTGCATTATTGGGCAAAACGGCGGGAGCAAGCCCCCGCCCTACGTTATTCGATATCGTTTGTGCATACAAATCCTGTACAACAAGAATTTGCAACAAGCTTTTGCAAACACCCGGAAGAAAAATATTTCAGACATCTTTTTACGACGAAATAATCCGTAACCAATCGGCTTATGATGAAATTTCAGAATACATCTTCGAAAATCCCATGAAATGGGAGGAAGATGAACTTTTTACTGATTAAATCCCCTCAAGGGGAGCTATTACAAAGAAAGGAGGCAGAGCCTTTTGATTCCGCAGAGTTTTATTGAGGAACTCAAGATCAACTGCGATATTGAATCCGTTGTTTCAAGCTATGTTCAGCTTCGGAAACGCGGAAGGATTTCCACCGGGCTTTGCCCGTTCCATTCGGAAAAAACCGGTTCGTTCACCGTTTATCCGGACAGCCAGTCGTTTTATTGCTTCGGCTGCGGCGCCGGCGGCGACGTCATCGGTTTTATCCGGAGAATCGAAAATCTTGAATATGTGGAAGCCATAAAATTCCTTGCCCAGCGCGCTGGAATGAACGTTCCGGAGGACGCGGCGGAGGACAAAACGGCTCTTTTAAAAACAAAAATCCTTGAAATGAACCGGGAGGCCGCGAGATTTTATTTTTCCGAACTCACAAAACCTTCCGGAAAAGCCGCGCTGGATTACCTCCTCGGACGCGGACTTGAGCCAAAAACCATAAAGCATTTCGGACTTGGATATGCGCCGAACGAATGGACAAGGCTCACCGATCTTCTGGCATCAAAAGGCTACCGTTACGAAGATATGGTTGCCGCCCAGCTTTCGCGAAAAAGCGAAAAAAGCGGAAGATATTACGACGTTTTCCGGGACAGGGTCATGTTCCCAATCATTGATTTGCGCGGAAACGTGATCGGTTTCGGCGGAAGAAAAATGAGCGGCGACGGTCCGAAATATTATAACTCCCCGGATACGCCGGTCTTTAAGAAAACAAAGAACCTTTTCGCCCTCAACTTTGCGAAAAAGCAAAAGCTCGAGCGGCTTATCCTTTGCGAAGGATATATGGACGTCATCGCCATGCATCAGGCAGGTTTCACCGAGGCTGTGGCCTCTCTCGGAACGTCGCTGACCTCCGACCAGTGCAGGCTTGCTTCGTCCTATGTTGAGGAAGCGGTGCTCGCCTATGACTCCGACGAAGCAGGTCAGAAAGCGACAAAGCGCGCCATCGGACTTCTGGATGAGGTGGGGCTCCGTTCAAAAATCCTCACCATTCCGGACGCAAAGGACCCGGACGAATATATCAAAAAATTCGGCGGCGCAAGGTTCAAAAAGCTCATCGAGCAGAGCGCCGGCTCGGTGGATTACGAACTTTCAAAAATCGGCGCAAAATACGACGTTGAAACTCCGGAGGGAAAAATTTCCGCGCTCAAAGAGGCGGTCAACCTCCTTGCCGGAATGAAAAATCCGCTTGAACGGGAAGTCTGGGCGGCAAAACTCGCAAGAGATTACGGCACCACAAAGGAAGGAATCCTTGCGCAGGTCCAGACGAAGATAAAGCGAAGGGCAAGAGCCGAAGGCAACCGCTCCATAAGCGGACAGAATGCCCAGCAGAGCACTTTCGGCGGCGCCGTTCCGGAAAAACTCCGGAATCCCGCTTCCGCCGCGGCGGAAGAAAGGCTTCTCGGTGCAATAATGCGCAACCCGGAGGCTTTGAGCACCGTGAGCACGGTTGTTTCTCCGAAGGATTTTGTATGCGAACTCTACGGTCACTTCTATGAGAAGCTTCTGAGCACGCTGAGCACCGGTTCCGAGATTTCGCTTACGATTTTCGGCGGCGATTTTACTCTTGAGCAACAGGGAATCATAACAAAGCTATCCCATCTTGCCCGTGAGCACCAATATTCCGCGGAGGATGCCGCCGAAGCGGCGAAAACGATTCTACGCCTTAAGGAAAAGAAAACCGATAAGGAGATCGGCGAACTTTCCGGCGCGGAACTTGCGGAATACATCGAAAAGATGAGAAAGGCAAAGAAATAAAAATAGCCTCCCTTGCCTAAAGGGAGGTGGCATTTTCGAAAGAAAATGACGGAGGGATTCTTTTTATGGAAAGAAAACATAATCCAAATCTTACGGAAAATGCAAAAGAACTCCGGAAAAATATGACCAGAGAAGAAAAACATCTTTGGTATGATTTTTTGAAAGTATATCCCGTCCGTTTTCTTCGCCAGAAGATAATCGATGATTACATTGCCGATTTTTATTGTCACAGAGCAAGGCTTGTAATTGAACTTGACGGAAGTCAGCATTATACAAAGGACGGAATTTTGAAAGACAAAATCCGCACCGAACGAATCGAAAAACGAAATCTGACCGTTATGAGGATTCCGAACGGTGAGATAAATCATAATTTTGAGGGAATCTGCAGATTCATCGATGAATTTGTAAAGGAATCCCTCCGTCAGCCTTCGGCTGACACCTCCCTTTAGGCAAGGGAGGCTTAAAAAGTTACCCACAACATAACATAGATTTTTTTCAGGGGGAATGTAAAAATGGCAGAAAAGAAAATGACTCTTTCCGAACTTATTGAAAACGGAAAGGCAAAAGGCAAGCTTACAACCAAGGAAATCACCGATTTCATCGAAGAGATGGATTTTGAGGTTGAGCAGGTTGACAAGCTTTATGACATTCTTGAAAGCAACAACATCGAAATCATCGAGGATTTTTCCGCCGCGGCAGACCTTGACTTCGACCTTTCCGACATCGAAGGGGACAACGTTGACGAGGACGGCACCATCATCGAGGGTATCAACATCGACGACCCGGTAAAGGTTTATCTCAAGGAAATCGGACGCGTTCCGCTCCTCACTCCCGAAGAGGAAATTGAGCTTGCGGAAAAAATGAACTCCGAGGACCTTGTCATCAGAACAAACGCAAGAAAGCGCCTTTCCGAAGCGAACCTCCGCCTTGTTGTTTCCATTGCGAAACGCTACGTCGGCAGAGGAATGCAGTTCCTTGACCTTATCCAGGAGGGCAACCTCGGTCTTATCAAGGCGGTTGAAAAATTCGACCACACCAAGGGCTTCAAATTCTCCACCTATGCAACATGGTGGATCCGCCAGGCCATCACCAGAGCCATCGCTGACCAGGCAAGAACCATCCGTATTCCGGTTCACATGGTTGAAACCATCAACAAAGTAAAAAAGGTAAGCTCCCAGCTTCTCCACCAGAACGGTCACGAACCCACCGCAGAGGAAATTGCTGCCGAACTTGATATGCCCACCGATAAAGTCCGCGAAATCATGAGAGTTGCTCAGGAACCCGTTTCCCTTGAAACCCCTATCGGCGAGGAAGAGGACAGCCATCTCGGCGACTTCATTCCCGATGACGACGCACCGGCACCGGCTGATGCAGCTTCCCACACTCTTCTCAAGGAGCAGCTTGCGGACGTTCTCAAAACCCTTACCCCCAGAGAGGAAAAGGTTCTCCGCCTCCGTTTCGGACTTGATGACGGACGCCCCAGAACTCTTGAAGAGGTCGGCAAGGAATTCAACGTAACCCGTGAACGTATCCGTCAGATCGAAGCAAAGGCTCTCCGCAAACTCCGCCACCCCAGCCGCAGCAAAAAGCTCAAGGATTTTATTGACTGATAATTTGCCTCCCTTGTTAAAGGGAGGGGGACCGTTGCGGTACGCACGGTGGAGGGATTCCGTTGCGTCAGCGGTCATTTATACGGAATCGGATTTTATTACACCTCATCCGTCTTTTCTGCAACAAGTTGCAGAAAAGACACCTTCCCCTCAAGGGGAAGGCTTTAAGTTATGACATAAAATCTTCCAGAAGGGATTCCAGTTCCGATTCGGAGGAAACGGAAATTCCTTCAAAAAGGCGGCTCTGGTCTTCCGGAGGAAGATTCCGCACAAAAAAATCATATACTATATTCGGATAGGGGCTTTCGCCGATAAAAAGGGCAAGCTTTCCTTCAAAAACGCCGAGGACGGTTTTTTCCGGTTCCGGTTCGGAAACAGAAACTGTTTTTTCCGCAATTTCCGCTTCCCGCTCCGGTTTTTCTGAAAAGGCAAAAAGCCCCAGAACCGCCGCTCCGGTTATCAGAAGGGCGGCAACGGCTGCCGCAAAAGTTTTTTCCATGAACAAAACCCCTTTCCGGATATCTTCCTTTAAATATTTTTAACAGGTTGTTCATCAAATAATCATCTGGCGAGGTATAATATGTAATATGAACCTCCCTTGTTAAAGGGAGGTGTCCGAGCGAATGCGAGGACGGAGGGATTCCTTTTTTATGAATCCCCTCGCCACTTCGCGGCCCTCTCCCCTTTGACAAGGGGCGCTTGGAAATCCTCATAAAAAGGAGGACAGATAAATGCAATCAGGAAAAAACGACGGTCAGCCGAAGAAAACACCGCTCTGGCTTAAAATCACAAAAGGTTTCTTCCGTTTTCTTGGAAGGGGTCTTGTTACGGTGCTCTCTGTTATTATTATAAGCGGCTGCATCATCGGATGTGTTCTTGCAACGGTCATTCTCGGAATGGTTGACGATGCGGAAATCATCGACCTTGACCAGCTTGAACTCAGCTACACAACAATAATTTATACAAAGGATTCCGAAACCGGAGCTTATATCGAGGATACAAAGCTTTACGGCGAAAACGGAAAGCTTATCTGGGCGGATTATGAGGATTTCCCGGATTATCTCATCGACGTCACCGTTGCCGCAGAGGACAAGCGTTTCTGGCAGCACCAGGGAGTTGACTTTGCCCGAACCATCCAGGCAACCCTCGGTTTTCTTACCGGCGGCGATATGGGCGGCGGTTCCACCATCACCCAGCAGCTTATCAAGAACGTAACCGGCGAAAAGGATGTCCGAATCGACCGTAAGGTAAAGGAAATTTTTAACGCCCTTGCCCTTGAAAAGAAATATTCAAAGCAGCAGATCCTTGAGGCATATCTCAATGTAATCGCCCTTGGTTATAACACCTGCGGCGTTCAGGCGGCTTCGAATATGTATTACAACAAGGACGTTTCGGAGCTTTCCGTTGCAGAATGCGCCGGACTTATTGCCATCACGAACAACCCGAGTATTTATGAGCCCTTCGGCCATCCGGAAAACAACAAAGGCCGCCGGGAATATATCTACGGCGAAATGCTCGAGGTCGGATATATAAATGATGCGGAATTTGATGCCCTTGTTGAAACGGAAATCGTAACCTCCAAGGGTCAGGTCACTGGAAAGGAATCCAGCAAATATACCTCCTGGTTCATCGATTACCTTATTGACGACGTAATCGACGGACTTATGGACGAATACGGCTGGGATTATGACACCGCGGAATATAATCTTTATAACGGCGGTTACAGAGTCTACGCCACCGTTGATAACCGCATCCAGAACATCATCGAGGATTATTACGAAAACGTTGACGACTTCCCGAAGGTTCTCAACAAGGAACAGCCGAACTCCGCTTTCCTTGTTCTCAATTACAGCGGCGAAGTTGTGGGAATAGTCGGCAGCAAGGGCGAAAAAACCGGTTCCCGCCTTTTCAACATTGCGGCGAACGCAAAGCGGCATATCGGTTCAACAATAAAACCCATCGCATCCTATGCCCTTGCCATTGAAAACGACCTTATCACCTTCTCCACCGTCATCACCGACGAACCGACCTATAAGAAAGGCGAAACAGTCGGCGGCACCACTTTCAATGCGGACTGGCCGGTAAACTATTTCGGCACCTATATGGGCGACGTAACCGTCCGCACGGCGGTTGCACGTTCCATCAACACCATTCCGGTAAAGCTTGTAACCTATCTCACCCCGAGGACGGTTTTTGACTTCCTCACTCAGAAGCTCCATATTTCCACTCTTGTTGAAACCGGACCCAACAACGACGTTGCTGTTGCGCCCATGGCTCTCGGTTCCTTCACAAAGGGCGTTTCCCCCATCGAACTTGCGGGTGCTTACCAGATGATCGGCAACGGCGGACTTTATATCAAGCCCCATTCCTATACAAAGGTTCTTGACAGCGAAGGCGCGGTTATCCTTACTGCGGACACAGCTCCGGAACGCGTTATTTCCGCGGAAACCGCAATGATCCTCAACAAACTCTGCCAGGAGGTTGTTTACGGACAGCACGGTACCGCAAACTCCGTTGCCCAGATTCCCGGATTCACCGTTGCGGGCAAAACCGGTTCCGCTTCCGACAACATCGACCTCTGGTTCGTGGGAATGACTCCCCAGTATCTCGGAGTCTGCTGGCTCGGTTACGATATCCCGAAAGTTATCGAATATCGGACCTACCCCACCACCAAAATCTGGCAGCAGATCATGAAACAGGTTATGGTCGGCGAGGACCCGAACGTAAAATTCCCGGAAAGCACAAACGTTATTTCCGCAACCTATTGCCAGAAATCCGGCGACCTTGCGGGAAGTTACTGCACCGAAACCGGCATCGGCTGGTATAAAAAGAGCAACGTTCCCGGAACATGCACCCAGTGTTACGGCGGAAGCAGCAGCTTTGATGATTTCTTCAGACCGAGCACCGGAAACGACGATGATTACGGCGGCGGATCCCTTGGCGGCGGAAGACACTGATTTTTTTCCGGAAAGCGAAAATTTTATAAAAAACGAACGGAGATGCCGAATGGGTATCTCCGTTTTTTTATATCCGAAAAGCCCCCCTTGTTAATGGGGGGTGGTTTTGGCTTTGCCAAAACCGGGGGGATTCTTTGCAAATTGAAAGTTGAAAATTGATAGTTGATAATGTAGGGGCGGATATTATCCGCCCGTTTAAAAAACGGCGGTTTGCAAGGGAACACCTCATCCGTCAAAACCTTCGGTTTTGCCACCTTCCCCTCAAGGGGAAGGCTGAATGGCTGGATTAAACGGGATGGGATTACAATCCCTCCGTCATTTCTTTCAGAAATGCCACCTCCCTTTGCACAAGGGAGGCTTTTTTTATCAGAGCCCTTCGTCCTCGACGAATTTATAGAATGCAGCTTCGGCGGTTCTGTCCTCCGGACGGACCGTTCCGATAGGTGCGGTATAGACCATATATTCCTCCTCGCCGTCGATTCCGAAAACCCGGTTGCATTCGTCATGGGAAAAAGCGCCGATTCCGCAGGTTCCCATTCCAAGGGCGGTCACCGCGAGATAAAGGTTCTGGCAAAGATGTCCCGCATCAAGAAGGGCAACCCGGTGGGAATGGGTTCCGTAACGCCATTCGGCTCTGTAAGCAACCATGGTCCAATAAAAAACCACGTTCGCTTTTTCCGCCCATTTCTGTCCGCAAAGGGTTTCGGTGATGGAGTTTTCGATGTTCTCCGGAGCGCCGAGAAATTCGATTGCGTGCTCCATGGGGAGATAGTGATAGATTCCCTCCGCAAGACCGGTCACTTTGCGCACCATGAGATATGTTTCAAATTCGTGTCTTGCTCCGCCGCAGGGAACGGTGCGGATAGTCGCATAGCTTTTTCCCCGGATGCTCTTGATTCCCTGGGTTGCCCAGAGCAGGAAGGAAAGTTCATCAAGGCTCATTTCCTCTTCGGTGTAAACCCTTGCGCTTCTTCTGTCGCGGATAAGAGAAATCACGTCGTTATTGAGTGAAAGTCCGGAAAAATCGAGGGAAAGAGCGATTCTTGCGGATTCGTCAGCCATGGCAGCCTTGCAGAGAGGCGGCTGAGGAAGGCGGAGCTGTTGGTCGGAAGGGTTAAAATCGCTGTCGGCAGTAAGGTCGTCGTCGTGATATCCGTGCATGAATCTTCTGCCTTTTTCAATAAGTTCATTTTTGAGTTTTTCGTCAATCATTTTTCCGGACCTCCTTGATTTTATAAAAACATATTAGCACAGCGGTGAAGAGCGGTCAAGGGAGGGAGAATATGAATAATTTTTTTCGCGGCTGTAAAGAATTGTTAAACATTGGGGGAAGCGCCCTTTCGGAGGAAAATTTTGTGATATAATGATACTGCAAAAGCTTTTGCAGACAAAATTTTTTAAAAAAGGTGATTATTTGAAAACTTTAGGAAATATTCTCTGGTTCATTTTCGGCGGATTTGTCCTTTGGCTCGAATGGGTTTTTGCGGGAATCCTCCTTTGCATAACCGTAATCGGTCTTCCTGCGGGAATCCAGTGTTTTAAAATAGCGGGGCTCTGTGCGCTTCCGTTCAAAAAGGAAATCGTGCATGAGCCGGCGGCCTTCGGCAACACTTTTTTCAATATCCTCTGGATAATCGTTTTCGGCTGGGAAATCGCCCTCACCGCTCTTATTTCCGGAATTCTCTGGTGCATCACCATCGTCGGAATCCCCTTCGGCAAACAGTTCTTCAAACTTGCCGCCATGAGCCTTTTCCCCTTCGGAACAAAAGCTGTCCGTGGATAATCCTGCCGCCTTCCGCCGAGGTAATCACCCCCCTTGTAAAAGGGTGGTTCTGACCTTTGGTCAGAACCGGGGGGATTCCTCCTCCGCAAACCACCGTTTTTTTAAACGGGCGGATAATATCCGCCCCTACGGAAATCGTAATGATATCCGTAAAAAGGAAAACGGATTGCCACGCCTTCTCCGAAGGCTCGCAATGACAGACCAATCCCATCCCGTCAAAAAACAGCCGGAAATAACCGGGCAACAGGTGTAAAATGAAAACCGCCGTCGGCCTGAACGATGGCGGTCGGGAATCGGAACCTCCGTTCTTCCGGTGGAGCGTTTTAGTCCCCTTATGAAGGGGACAGCGTTTGCGGGAGCAAACTGCAGGGGTTGGAAAGCGTTTCTTTGGCGGGTACCACCGTTTCTTTGCGCCGTCAAAGAAATGGGGGTACATAAT
>JAFQBT010000096.1 GCA_017399625.1 Oscillospiraceae bacterium | reverse complement strand
TTTGGTTAACAACACCCACGCAAGATTGTCCCGCAAGCGAAGCGAGCGGATGACAATTACTGCCGGAGAAGCTGTCAGCGCAGCTGACTGATGAGGTGTAGCCGCATTGCGCAGCAGCGGCGTTATATTAAAACAACACCTCATCCGTCATTTGCTTTGCAAATGCCACCTTTTGCTCAGCCGCAGACGGCAGACCCCTCTGTCTGCTGCGCAGACATCTCCCCTAACAGGGGAGTCTCCTCAAGGGGAAGGCTTATAAAAATGCCTTCCATCCTTCTGCAGATAAATCGCAGGGCGGAATTTCCGGAAGGAAATATGCGCCGGGGTTTTGAAGGAAAGCCGCACGCATTGCCGCAGCAAGAATATTTGCGGTCGCCATCGGATTATCGATGCGCATCCGGAAATTGATTTTCCGGTTCCCGGCGGTGCTTTCGATTTCCACCCCGTGCGAAGTGTTGATGAAGGGCAGAATATCTTCGGCAAATTCCACCGAGCACCCGTCGTGCTCAAAATATCCGTCGGATAAAATTGCGTGCTCAACCGCCGATTTGTCTGCTCCGGGTCTGAGCACCGCATAGATTTTCCGGAAATGTTTTCCTTTTCCAAGGGGCAAAGTCAGTGAAACCGCCTCCGCAACTCCGGGAATAGCCTTTACCGCGGCGGAATGTCCCATGCTCATTCCAGGACCGAAATTTGTGAACATCTCCCCTTCCGGCATCGTAAGGGAAACAAGAATCCGGATAACCGAATCCAGTCCCGGATCCCAGCCCGCTCCGGTTATGGCGGAAACTCCGCCTTTTTTTGCGGAAACAGAAAGCCTCCGGCGCAGAGCCGGAAGTTCCTCGTGTATATCAAAACAGTCGGCAGTAAAAACTCCCGCTTCCAGAAGCTCCTTTTCCGCCGGTTCAGCCAGTCTTGACGGAAGGCAGATTATCGCTCCGTCCGGTTTTTCCGGCAAATCAAAAGCGCTTTTTGCCGCGGGGATTTTTTCAAAACCGGAAACCGGTTCTCCGTTTCTGCGCACGAATCCGCAAAGTTCCATATCCGGGGATTCCAGAACGGATTTTGCCGCCGCTTTTCCGATATTTCCCGCGCCGATTACCGCAATTTTTTTCATAAAAAACACCTCCGCAAAAATATACGGAGGCGTTTTTTATTATATTCGTCAATAAAAATCATCAAGCCTGGTAAAACCTTTTTCAAGGGCGTCTTTTTTTATGTTCACGTCATGGAATTTTTCCATATCTGAACGGTCTTCATAAAAAACCCTTGCAATCCGATATTTCCCCCGGACTTTTACCGCAAGGGTTGCGCCGTCCTCATAGAGCGTTCCGTCTTTGTTTATTACTGTATAAATTCCGCTTCCTGGTTCGGCGCAGTTTGAATCACCGCCAAGGTTATTTTTATTTCGCCAGCCGGCTTCGCGAACTGTTCCAACCTGTTCGCCAAGTTTCCAATCCCGGTTTTCGCTTTGGTATTCGTTGGTAACAATCCAATACCAGCCGTGCCAGTAAACGTAATCAAAATTCATCCGGCTTTCAATTTCCGCCCAGATATAACAACCTGCGCAGAAAGCAATAAGCGCAAGCGCAATCATTGCCGCGGTGAGCCTTGTTTTATATTTTCTTATCACTTCGCGGGAAAGTCCGATAACCTCTTTTACCGATATTTCTTCCTCCGCCTCTTTTTCTCCGGCAAAAAGTTCCGCAACCGAAACTCCAAGAGCTTCCGCCAAAGGTTCAAACATTGCGATATCCGGAAAGCTCTGGCCTTTTTCCCATTTTGAAACGGCTTTGTTTGTGACAAAAAGCTTCTGCGCCAATTCTTCCTGGGTCATTCCAAGAGCCCTGCGGTTTTCCGCAATGAATTTTCCGAGTTCGTCTTTAGTCATAAAAGCACCGCCTTTTCTGCCAGAATTATATCCTATATACAAAAAAAGCGCAATCCACCGTTGGTGGACTGCGCTTTTTTTGCTTTTTTGATTATCTTTCGACGATGTATTTGTGGGTTCTTTCGGGAAGATCCTCTTTTTCGCAGGAAGCGGTGAAGGTCATGGTGATGTCGGAATCATCGCAAAGTCTTTTGAGTTTATCGGTCATTTTTGCGAATGCATCATAGTCACGGCCGCCGATTTTGAAGGTTGCATCAACAAAGATGTGGCTGATGTCATAGTTGCCTGCGATAAGGCCGGAAAGGAAACCGTAGAAAGAGTTGAAATCGGTAATATCGTATTCATCGATATCGATAAGACGAACATCGTGGCTGAGGTCAAAACGAAGGGTTGCGCCTCTTTCAATGGCTACTACGCAGCCGTTGCTGGTTTTTACTGCTTCGTCGATGCTGTCGATGAGATATTTGGTTTTGCCGGAGCCTTTGAGGCCAAGGATAAGTTTGATCATGGTAATTGTCTCCCTCTGTTCAAAATGTATTATCATTGCGCGAACGCAGTTTGACCGAAAATCAGTCGAGTTTTGCTTCGATTGCCGCTTTCATGTCCTCATATCCCGGTTTTCCGAGAAGGGCGAACATGTTCTTTTTATAGCTTTCGACGCCGGGCTGGTTAAAGGGGTTTACCCCAAGCATATAGCCCGAAACCGCACATGCGATTTCAAAGAAATAGATGAGTTTTCCGATTTCCTTCGGGGATCTTTCTTCGCAGGTGATTACGATGTTGGGAACTCCGCCCTCGGTATGTGCAACAAGGGTTCCGAGTCTTGCTTTTTCGTTGATATCCTGCATGTCCATTCCTGCGAGGAAATTGAGCCCGTCGCCGTTTTCTTCATCTGCGGCAACGGAAAGTTTTGTTTTTGCCTTTTCAAAACGGACAACGGTTTCGAAAAGATTTCTTGTTCCGTCCTGGACAAACTGTCCGAGGGAATGAAGGTCCATCGAGAAAATCGCGGAGCAGGGGAAAATTCCTTTTCCGTCCTTTCCTTCGCTTTCGCCGAAAAGCTGTTTCCACCATTCAGCCATCTGGCTGAAGGAAGGTTCATAGCTTACGAGGAGCTCCAGCGCCTTTCCTTTTTCAAGAAGAATGTTTCTTGCGGCGGCATACTGCATTGCTTCGTTTTCGGAAAAAACAGGATTTTCATAAACCTTTTTTGCTTCCGCGGCGCCGGACATCAGTTCATTGATATCAATTCCCGCGGCAGCAATGGGAAGAAGTCCGACCGGAGTGAGAACGGAAAATCTTCCGCCGATATCATCCGGAACGACGAAGGTTTCCCAACCTTCTTTATCCGCAACAGCCTTGAGGGTACCTCTGGCTCTGTCGGTGGTGCAATAGATTCTTTCCTTTGCTCCTTCTTTTCCGTATTTCTTTTCGAGAATTTCGCGGAAGAAGCGGAAAGCGATTGCCGGCTCCGTTGTGGTGCCGGATTTGGAAATTACATTTACGGAAAAATCCTTATCTTCACAGATTTCCGCAATTTCGGAC
Organism: Oscillospiraceae bacterium; assembly: GCA_017399625.1. Taxonomy (GTDB): domain Bacteria; phylum Bacillota; class Clostridia; order Oscillospirales; family Ruminococcaceae; genus UMGS1668. Next base: position 57,028 of record JAFQBT010000096.1, on the reverse strand, counting down.
ATATAATCCGGGCTGAGATTGCATCCGGCAAAATAAACTTCCGGACCGTCCTTGCGGATTCTGTTGCGGAGAGGAGAAGTGCAAAGTTCGATAACCGCTCTTGCTCCGAGATAGGAACCGCCGATTCCGATCACGATGAGAACTTCGCTTTGCTTTCTGATTTTTTCCGCGGCGGCAATGATGCGGGAAAATTCTTCCCGGTCATATTCCTCCGGAAGTTCCACAAAGCCGGTGAAATCGTTTCCTGCACCGGATTTTGTCATAAGAGTGCGGTGGGCTTCCTCGGCTTTCTGAACTTTTGCGGAAAAATCCTCTTCGGAGATAAAGTCTTTCAGGTACCGAAAATCAAGCTTCGGCATTGGGACACCTCCTGAATAATGATATTATCCTGCATATATAATAACCTAAAACGCCGATTTTTGCAAGTGGCAAAGGAGCGAAATCTTGCCTCATATAAAAATTTTTCATAAGGTCGAAACCGCTTCGAGAAAAAGAATCCGCAACGCGGCGGAAAAGCTCATTTTTTCAACCGCTTCCCCGGCAAGAATATTGTATCCGCCGATTTCCCCGCCGCTGAGGAGAACCTTTACCCTTCCGATAACCCTGCCTTTTTCCACCGGTGCTTCAAGATTTTCCGGAAGGATTACCTCCTGGGTAATAAGGCTCTCCTGCCCTTTCGGAAGAAGATAGCTTTCCGGAACGGCAAAAACCGGTGAAACCGAATCCTTTGTTCCGTGGAGCACCGGGATTTCGTGCAGTTCCTCTTCCGGAGGCTTCGGCGAGGCAACTGCGAAATTGGCAAATCCATAATCGAGGAGCTTTCTTCCTGCGGCAAAGCGCTCGTCGGTGTTAGGAGAACCGAGGGTCACGGAGATAAGCTCCATTCCGTCCCTTTCCGCAGAAGCCGCAAGGCAGCATCCGGCTTCGTCAGTGGAACCGGTTTTCAGACCGGTACAGCCTTTATAGAACCGCACAAGCTTGTTTGTGTTGGTGAGTTCCGTTTCGCCGCCGCGAAGGCTATCCATCCAGACGGTGGAATATTCTTTTATCTTTTCGTGGGAGAGCAGAGCCGCGGACATCTTTGCGATATCCTTTGCGGTGGAAACGTGGCCTTCCGCATCAAGTCCGGTACAGTTTTTAAAAACGGTGTTCTCCATTCCGAGCTCCGCGGCTTTTTGGTTCATAAGATCGACAAAAGCTTCCTCGCTTCCGGAAACAGCTTCCGCAAGGGCGGTGCAGGCATCGTTTGCGGATGCAATCGCCGCGGCTTTCAGCAGTTCGTGAACTGTGAAAACTTCGCCCGGTTCAAGCCAGATCTGGCTTCCGCCCATGGAGCAGGCGTGTTCGCTGGCGGTGATTTCCGTCTCGAGAGTGAGCTTTCCGCTTTCGATAGCTTCCATAACAAGGAGAAGTGTCATTATTTTTGTGATGGAAGCAGGCGGCATCGGAGCATCCGCGTTATATTCAAAAAGGATTTTTCCTGTTTTGCGTTCAGCAAGCACCGCGGATTTTGCAGAAAAGCTGATTCCGTCGGCAAAGGCGGCTTTGGAAAAAGAAAACGCAAGGCAGAAAGCAAGGATAATCGAAAGAAGTTTTTTCATATTTTCACCCTTTTCAGAACATGAGTTTTTGATATTAATATTCCGAAGCGGGGCAAAAAATGCGGTTTTTGTAACCGGAAAGGCGTTTTTTGCATAGGATATCATACAAAAACCGAAAAAAGAGGTGTGCAGGATGCAGAGATGCAGAGCGAATTTTATGAATCCGGCGGTATTTTTCGCGGCAGGATTTTTTGTCGGACTTTTTGTAAAGTTTCTCCCGCTTTTCATCGTGCTCATGCTTCTTTTTCTTGCGGCGGGAGCAATTCACCGTTTGATTCTTCGATGACGGAGGTGCGTTTTTTATGAAAATCGTTGTTGTGAACAGCCCGAAATTCCTTGCGCCCTTTCTGCGTATGATTTTCAGAATCGGCAGGGAGGATTAAAAAAAATCCCGTGCTCATTTCTGAGCACGGGATTTTTCCTTTTTGAGCATCATTTTTTAACCGGAATTTCTGTTATGATTTTCACCGCGAATTTGCGGATGATGTTCGCATCAAGAGCAGTGATTTTTCCGTCGAGGTCAGCGTCGCCGAGCAGGATCTGCTGTTCGGTGGGTCTGATGAGTTTTGCCGCAACAAGGCGGGCATAATAGGCATCTTTTACGTTGACGGAACCGTCGAGGTTGATGTCGCCCATGGGATATTCCCATGCGCCGCAGATGGTACAGATGCCGTTTGCGTAGGTATGCCCGAGGGCAGGGACATAATCCCCAACATAACTTTCCCCGCAGAATTTGCAGGTATATGTTGTATAACCCTGTTCGGTGCAGGTGGGTTCGGTGACGACGGATTCGTAGATATGTTCCGCATCCAGGATATTAACAACATTATTTTCCGCGTTCACATCCCAGACGGGGATATTGACCGCAATCGCACCCTCCGGCGCAATAAGGTAACCTCCGTTGGCATGGAATTCGCTGTAAGTCTGGCTTGAGAAAGTTGTTTTAACAATTCCGTAATCGCCGATAAAGCTTACCTGGATGCCCTTACGGGATCCGGTCTGGTCGAAGGAATTTGCATAGATTCTGTCTCCGGGCGATACGGGTATTGTAACGGAATAAACCGTCGATCCGGCATCCACCCAGTTGCCCTGATGGTCGATCATATCCTTTTCGGGAACCAGCAGGCTCCAGAGATTTGTTTTGCTGCAGAATGCATCCGGAAGTTTCTGCAGGTGGTCCGCCAGAGCAAATTTCTGCCAGGAACCTTCCACTTCCACAGTTTCAACAAATCCGCAGTTTTTGCAGATTCGTTTATCGATTCCGACGCCTTCTGCCGAGGGAACGGTTTCGTGTATCCATTCGCCGAAAACGTGGGATTTTCCGTCAGTCACGTTAATGTTGACCGTTCTTGTGGTATAGCCGACCCGAAGGGTTACCGAGCAATCCATGCCGGTCAGCACTCCGTTCTCCTGCTGGAAGCTGTTGATTTCAATCGTCGTTTCCGCATCACAGGCGTCTTTCAGATATTCGTTCAGAATGCTCTGCATATAAGCAACAAGCGCCGCTTCATCGGTGATTCCTTCGGCTTTATATTCCCGGCACACAAGAGAATCGCATATTCTGTCTGCCGGGTCTTTTTCGTAACCGTTCAGAGTTGTGATCTCATACGGACTGCTGATTGCTTTTTTTGCCGCAAGCTGCGCTATTTCGGTGTATTCCAGAGGAAGTTCACCCACAGCAGGACTTTCCTTGATTACGGGCAGAGTGCAGGAATCTTTACGTGCTGACTGAGGTATCAGCGTTTCGGCCACAACAACGCCCGCGATGTATCTTCCGATTCCGAAACTCAGATGCTGGACATCGTACTGCAGACCGATCTGAGGGTCTTTGAGAAGATTTGTTTCTCCGGTACCGGAACTGTAACGGAGCGCATCAAAATAGGTTGTTCTTGCGTTCTGGATTCCGGTGCCGACCGGAATGGTACCCGCAAATTCTCTGCCGCTGTTAATACCCTTCATATTCATATAATCTGGTGAATATTCAGCAATAGCCTTATAGCCGGAAACCGTGTCATCGCCATAAAATTTTGTGGTGGCCCAGGGCATGTAATAGTAAACTTCAGCGGCGGGCTCATGCTCCGCGAAATAATCCAGCAGATATCCGACGGAATCTTCCGGCTTTTCAAACCGGGCGTCGCCGCCGGTATATGTGGAGCGGGGTTCCGTTCCGTCCGCTTCATGCTGATAGGACTGGATAACAATGATATCCCATTCCCGCGCGTCCAGCTTGCTGAGGATATTATTGTCTGCATTTTTTCCGCTTGAGGGGGTCCATTTATAATTGGTTTCCGGACCGATTTCCGTATATGTATAGGACGCGGTATTCTTCATGGCGCAGGTTGCATGATATGCCAGAGTTGCTGAACCTTTATACATAACCGCCAGATGAACGTCATATTGGTCTGCAATCATGCTCTTCATTGCATTATAGGTCATGCTTTCCTGCATATCGTACCAGAAATCCGAAGCATCCCAGCTGAAGCTGTTGCCTATCATCAGAATCTCCAGCACATCGTTGCCGTTGGTATCCCATTCGGCGCCGCCGCAGATGGTGCAGATGCCGTTTTTATAGCTGTGCCTGCATTCGCTCCAAACCGCATAAAGAGTGATATCCGCGTTTTCGGAATATTCCGCGCCGGGTGCAAATTCCGGAACAGCCGCATCGGCGGTTCTTGCCCAGCCAAGGAACTCTCTTCCCTCAAAAGTCGGAATATCGCTTGCGAGAACAAGGTTCACGTCCTCGGTTTTAATCTGCGAAGCCGGTGCGCCCGTTCCGCCGTTGGCGTTATATTTCACGAGGAAATATTCCGTTGCGCTTTCACGGTCATAGTTAGTCGTTCCTGTGACCGCAACTGTATATTTTGCGTTATATTTTACTTTATGCACCTTTACGATGCAGGCGGATTTCCCGTCGGCATTTCCGGTATGGTTGCTGTCGAGAACGGTATAGCCGGTGCTGTCGCAATCTATGAAAATCATGGAATGTCCGCCGTAATAGTTCGAACGGATAACGTCGCCCGGAAGAGCTTTTATCATGGTTTCATAGGTCATGGGACCGGTGAGTTCAAGTGTTGAGGTGACTTTATCGGTGTTTTTTTCCGCAAAAACATACCAATGAGCAAAGTTTGCAAAGCCAAAGCACTGATATCCGTCCGCAGAACCCTGGGTTCCCTTATAGCTGTACTGGGTCGGACAGAGGGACGCATCAAGAGTTCCCATTCCGACCAGTTCCTCGACCCATTCCGCCGCAATAACATTACTCATAAGGCAGTTGCTGCAGGCAGTTGCGTGGATTCCGGATGCGGTGCAGTAATTTCCGCTTACGGTGAAAAACTTTCCTTCGAATTTTTCCGCAAGATCAAGAACCCTTGCTTTTGCTTCATCTGCCGTCACCGTTTCCGGAACGGTATATTCCGTTCCCGGCGCAAAGAAATCGATATTCGGATATCCCTCCGGAATCAGATAAAGTGCCTGCTGCAATTCATCCTCGATTATTTCCTCAGCCTTTGTTTCCACCGGCACAGCGCCGAAAGCGAGAACGAAAGCAAGAAGAAGCGATATCAGTCTTTTCGCTGTCTTTTTCAAGGGCATTTTCCCCTTTCCTTTAATCTAATGATATTTTATCATAACGGTGCAGGATGTCAAACAAAAAAATCCCGCCGGATGGCGGGATTCTTCAATGCGGATTATTTGCAAAATTTGTCAACGTAGTTGTTGATGCAGTAATCGATGATGCGTTTTGCTTCTGCGGCGTCGCAGGCTTCGTCAACAACGGTCTGTTTGTTTTCAAGAGCCTTATAAACCTCGAAGAAATGCATCATTTCGCTGTAAATATGGGCGGGGATTTCGGAAATATCGTTAAATCCGTTATAAGTCGGGTCATCGAGCGGAACAGCGATGATTTTTTCATCCGCAGCGCCGTTATCGGTCATTTTGATAACGCCGATGGGTTTGCAGCGGACAAGGGTCATGGGATAGATTTCCTCGGAGCAAAGAACAAGAACGTCAAGGGGGTCGCCGTCATCCGCAAAGGTTCTCGGAATAAAACCGTAGCTTGCGGGATAGTGGGTGGAAGTATAAAGAACGCGGTCGAGTTTTAAAAGACCGGTTTCTTTATCGAGTTCATATTTGTTTTTGCTGCCTTTCGGAATTTCGATAAGAGCCACAAAATCCTCGGGTCTTACTCTTTTGGGGGAAAGATCATGCCAGATATTCATTTATATATTCTCCTTTTCTGATAATAATTTGCTGTCCATTTCTTTTAAAATTTTAATTTGTATCGGAATTGCGCAAAGAAGCGTTCCGATATCCGCGATTGGCTGTGCAAGCTGGATTCCGGTAACCCCGATGAGTTCGGAAAGAACAAGCACCGCCGGGATGAAGAAAAGCCCCTGCCTTGCGGTTGCAAGGAATGTTGCCGGAACCGTTCTTCCGATGACCTGGGTCATCATGTTGCTGAGGACTATCCAGCTGTGGGTGACAAAGGTCACGCACTGGAACCGCGTTGCAACCGTTCCGACGGCGATTACGTCCGGGTCATCACGGAACAAAGCGATTATATCCGGAGCAAAGATGAATCCAACTGCGGCAATTCCGAGCAGGAAAACAACGGAGGTTTTTACGCAGTAGAAAAATCCTTCCTTGACCCTTTTATAAAGTCCCGCTCCGTAGTTGAATCCGCAGAAGGGCTGGAAGCCCTGGCCGAAACCGATCATCGTTGATGCGCCGAACATTGCGATTCTTTGCACAATGCCCATGGCGGCGATTACCGCGTCGCCGTAAGGTCCCGCCGCATGGTTGAGGGAAATTGTTGCAACGGAGGCAAGCCCCTGCCTTGCAAGAGAAGGAACTCCGCCGCCGAAGATATTTTTATAATAAAACCATTCAAACCTGATGTTTGAAAGGCGTAATTTTATATGTCCTCTTTTCTGCATTCCGTAAAGCAGAATGAAAAATCCGACAATCTGGCTTATAACCGTTGCCCAGCCCGCTCCGGCAATTCCCATATCAAAAGTGAAAATCAGCAGGGGGTCAAGGGCGATGTTCAGCACCGAACCGAAGGTTATTCCGACCATCGCGTATGCTGCGTTTCCCTGGAAACGGAGCTGGTTATTGAGCACGAAGGACGAGGTTATCCAGGGCGCGCCGAAAAGGATTGCCCGGAGATATTCCATCGTATATGGCAGAATCGTTTCCGTTGAACCGAGCAGAAGCGCAAGTTCCTCAAGAAAAATTTCGCCGATTATCATTATAAGAGTTCCGGCGGCGAATGCGGAAAAGAATCCGGTTGCGGCCATTTTTTCCGCTTCGTGATAATTCTTTTTTCCGAGTTCACGTGATATGTAATTTCCGCTTCCGTGACCGAAAAAGAAACCCACCGCCTGGATTATCGCCATCATTGAAAACGAAACGCCCACGGCGCCGGTTGCGGAATTACTTTTCATAAGACCGACAAAAAAGGTGTCCGCCATGTTGTAAAACGAAGTTACAAGCATGCTTATTATGCAGGGCACCGCAAGCTTTGAAATAAGTCTGCCGACGGGCGCTTCGGTCATCCGGCGGAATTTTTCTTCCTGTGTTTCAGCCATTTTCTTTATCAAGTTCCCATTCTTTTATCTGTTTTGCTTCCTCGTACATCATGCAGTAGCTTTTATGGCGGCTTTCGGGGATTGTTCCTTCCTTAACCGCTTCCAGCACAGCGCAGCCTTTTTCGGAAACATGGCTGCATCCGGTAAATCTGCATTTGAGAAGATATGGCTCGAACTCCCGGAAGCAATACTGGAGTTCGGCTTTGCGGATTATTCCGACTCTTTCCATTTCGATTGCGGAAAAACCGGGAGTATCCGCAACCCAGCCGCCGGTTTCCAGTTCAAAAAGTTCCGTATGGCGGGTTGTATGTCTTCCCCGGCCGAGCTTTTTGCTGATTTCCGCGGTGGAAAGGGCAAGTTCCGGGAAAATATCGTTGAGAAGGCTTGATTTTCCTGCGCCGGAGTTTCCGCAGAACGCGCTGATTTTTCCTTTGAGCATGGAATAAACCTCTTCGGTTCCTTCATGCTCAAGGGCGCAGACTTCATAAACACGGAAGCCCGCCCTGCGGTAGATTTCCGCATAGGGTTTTGAATCCGCAAGGTCCGTTTTCGTGAAAACGATAACCGGTTCAACGCCCTGCTGTTCCGCAACGGCAATGAGCTTATCCATAACAAGGATATTCGGCGCCGGTTCCGCAACTGAAACAACCATAACAAGCTGATCGAGGTTTGCAAGAGGAGGACGAACAAGGGAATTTTTCCGTTCGTGGATGGCGTGGATATAGCCTTTTTCCTTCGGAAGGACGGAAATCGTCACCTTATCGCCCACAAGCGGAGAGGTTTCGTGCTTTCTGAAAACGCCCCTTGCGCGGCATTCAAAAGTTGTTTCGCCGGAGCGGACATAATAAAATCCGCCGGTGGCTTTTATGATAAGACCTTCCGCTTTGGGAAGGTCCTTTTCTTCAATTTCGTTAGGTTCTTCTTTTGTTTTACGTTCTTTCAAGTTTTTCAGCCTCCGAAGTTTTCGGAATAATCCGTTACCATTGTGGTGGTCTGTTCGGAAAAATCGACGGTATATGCTCTGTAAAGCCTTCCGTCATAATAAATCGTTATGGTTCCGAGCCCTTCGCCGCGGACGGTGATTTCCCAGTATCCGTCAAGTTCCGAAGGAACGATTTCCTCGGTGATAACGGTTTCGCCGCCGAGAGCAACGGTCATGGTCACTTCTTCGGAAACGTTGGGAAGCGGGATAATAAGTTCGATTGCCTGGGCGTTATCATCCTTTTCCTCAACGATAACAAGGCTTATGGTGCTTCCGTGGGCAACCATTGTTCCCTCCGGAAGGCTCTGGCTGAGGACCTCGGTGCTCTGACCGCCGTCGGGGACTCTTTCAACGCTTCCGATCCTGATTCCGGCTGCGCTGAGGATCATTCTTGCGTGCTCAAGTTTATAACCCACAACGGAGGGGACGGTTGTATAGGTGTTTTCCGCACCCATGCTTACATAAACGACAACAACCGTTCCGGTATCGACCTGGGTATCTGCGCCGGGTTCGGTTCTGATTACGTATCCTTCGGGGATTTCGTCGTTATATTCGGTTACGGTGTTGAATTCGATTTCGTTATCCGTAAGGATTTTATAAACCTGGTTCTCCTCAAAATTCCGGTAATCCGCAAGGCTGAAATACTGGATTCCGCTGGAGATTTTAACCTTTATTGTTGCGCCTTCCTTTACGACCATTTCCGGATTCACGGACTGGTCATAGATGATATCCTTATCATACTGTTCATGAAAAGCAGAGGATTCGATAACAATATCGAATCCCTTATATTTTTTCATGGCATCATTGATGTTCATTCCGATGAGGTTGGGCGCGGTTGTATCCGGAACTTCCTCAAAAGGGCGGACCATCGCCATGATTCCGATTACGAAAACGATTGCAACAACGATGAACGCAATGGTGATTCCGGTGAGAACCGGAACAACCGGAGCATTGCGCACCTGTTCATCCTTGATTTTTTTGGTTTTCTTTTTGGTGTTTGCAACCTCTTTTGAAATATTTTCGGTTGCGGGTTCGCTGTATTTGTATTCAAAGCTGATGGAAGGATCGCGCTTGAATTCATCGATATCACGGAGCATTTCCGCCGCAGACTGATAACGTCTTGCGGGGTCCTTCTGCATTGCGCGGATGGTGATATCCTCAAGTCCCTCCGGAATATCCGGGTTGATAACTCTCGGGCGCTTTGCCTGACTCTGAATCTGCTTGAGTGCAACGGAAACCGGGCTGTCTGCATCAAAAGGCAGGGTTCCGGTCGTCATTTCGTAAAGCATTACGCCGATGGAATAGATGTCGCTCTTTTCATCGGAAAGTTCGCCCTTTGCCTGTTCCGGGCTGATATAATGAACGGAGCCGATGGCCTTATCGGTAACTGTGTGCTGGCTTGCTCTTGCAAAACGGGCAATGCCGAAATCGGCGACCTTGATGGTTCCGTCTTCAAGGAGCATGATGTTCTGGGGTTTTATATCGCGGTGTACGATTCCTTTATCGTGGGCGTGCTGGAGAGCACGGAGAATCTGTACGGTGAAATGAACAGCTTCTTTCCAGCGCAGGACCTTCTGCTGTTCGATATATTCCTTAAGGGTTATTCCGTCAACGTGCTCCATTACGATATACTGGATATCCTCGTTGAAGCTGACGTCATAAACCTTTACTATATTCGGATGGGAAAGGACGGCGATTGCTTTTGATTCGTTCCGGAAACGGCGGAGAAGTTCATCGTTCTGCATATGCTCATCGCGCAGAATCTTGACCGCAACAATGCGGTCATCAATGCTGTCATAGGCTTTATAGACGTTTGCCATTCCGCCGACGCCGATGATTTCTTTAATCTCATAGCGGCCGTCGAGTTTTTTTCCTATATATCTGTCCATCGGAAACCTCCCGGGTTATCTTGTTATGCAGACAACGGTGATGTTATCTGCTCCGCCTTCTTTTTTGGCGGCATTGATAAGCTTATCCACGCATTTTGAATATCCGGCGGATTTTATCATTTCGTAAAGTTCATTGTTGGAAAAATAGTTCGAAAGTCCGTCGGTGCAGACCATGATTGCCTCCCCTTCACCGATGGGAAATTCGCAGTAATCAAGGTCGATTATGGACATAACGCCGAGGGCTCTTGTTATGAAATGCTTTTTCGGATGGAATCTTGCTTCGTCTGCGGTGATTTCTCCCCGGTCAACAAGAAGCTGGACCACGGAATGGTCCTTTGTCACCTGTTCGATTCCGTTTTCGGTGATATGATATGCCCTGCTGTCACCGGCATGAACGATATGCGCCATTCCGTCGCAGACTATCGCAGCAACGATGGTCGTTCCCATTCCGCGAAGAGAGGGGTCACGCTGGGAACGGTCGAAAACCGAAACGTTCGCAGCGGTTACTGCTGTCTGGAGAATACGGCGGATGGAGTTATCGCCGAATCCGCTTCCGTAAGCGGCGGTTACGCTGTCGGTAACGATATCGCAGGCAGTGCGGCTTGCAATATTTCCGCCTTTTTCGCCGCCCATTCCGTCGCAGACAACCGCAAAAACAGCTTCCTCATCGCCGAGGACGCCGCAGTTGAAATCGTCCTGGTTCATTTCCCGGACATTTCCGACATCAGTTTTTCCGTAAGCTTTCAGCATATCAGTTCTCACCTCTTTTTCCCAGGCCTTTGAAATTATGGAACCAATAGTTCCAGGCGCGGCCTATGCGCCAGTTATCGAAACCTTTTACAACAAGGCGGGCAACTTCGTTCGGAGGTTCTGGACTTTTGTACTTTTCCTTGCGGAAACTTCCCGCCATTTTTATATATTCGGTTACGTGGTACAAAATTTTCCGCCTCCTTTTCAAAAAAAGATACCTATTTAGGTTATTGTATATCTTATTGGCTTATATGTCAAATTTTTATTCGGAAAGGGTTCCGCCTTTTTCGGTTTTTATGGTTGTTCTGCGAAGCTGGCCGCAGGCGGCGTTGATGTCGCTTCCCAGTTCGCGGCGGATGGTTGCGTTCTGTCCGTTATCGTTGAGGAGCTTTGCAAAGGCTTCCACCGATTCGCGCTTTCCGCGTTTGTATCCGGTTTCGTTGACTTTGTTGACCGGAATAAGGTTGACGTGGGCGCCCATTCCCTTGAGGAGTTTTATGAGTTCCATTGCGTGTTCCGGCTGGTCGTTGACTCCGTCGATGAGCGCATATTCAAAGGAAATGCGGCGTCCGGTGATATCAAAATAATCCCGGCAGGCTTTTATCAGTTCATCAATGGGCCAGCGTTTTGCAACGGGCATTGTTCTTCTGCGGATTTCGTCGTTGGGCGCATGGAGCGAAACCGAAAGGGTAAGCTGGAGCTTTTTTTCCGCAAGCTTATAGATTTTATCGACCAGACCGCAGGTTGAAAGGGAGATGTGGCGCATTCCGAGGTTGAAACCGTTATCGGAGGAAAGGATTTCAAGGAAATCCATCACATTATCGAAGTTATCAAGGGGCTCGCCGATTCCCATAAGAACAAGGGATGCGATTTTTTCGCCGTGCTCCTCCGCGTCCTTTGCGGCAAGATAAACTTCCGAAAGCATCTCCGAAGGAGTGAGGTTCCGGCAAAGTCCGGTAAGAGTTGAAGCGCAGAAGGTGCAGCCCATTCTGCAGCCGCATTGGGTGGAAATGCAAAGGCTTCCGCCGCGCTTATAGGACATACGGACGCCTTCAACGTGTTCGCCGTCAGCAAGGCGGAAAAGATATTTTACCGTTCCGTCGAGCTTTGAAACAAGCCTGCGTTCGATGGTAACGTTGGAAAGTTCGTATTCCGCGGAAAGTTTTTCCCGAAGAGCAGCCGGAAGATTCGTCATTTCGGAATAATCGGCAACCCTTTTTTCATGGAGCCAGGAATATATCTGTTTTGCGCGGAAGGCGGGCTGTCCCATGGCTTTTACCTCTTCGCAGAGCTTTTCGTATGTAAGTGAGCGCAGGTCTTTCATTCTCTGACTTCCTTCCTGAGTTTTGCAAAATAGAAACCGTCGGAATTGATTTCTCCGGGCATAAGGGTGACGGAAAAACCGTCCTTTGAATACTTAAGGAGTTCCTCCGGAAGTTTTTCCGGAAGAAGTCCGTCCTCTTCCATAAGGCGTTTTACAACCTGCTCGTTTTCCTCTTTTGAAAGGGTGCAGGTGGAATAGATCATCGTTCCGCCGTCCTTAAGATATTTTGCGGAGATGGAAGCGATTTTGTACTGTATTTTGGGAAGAGCAGCAATTTCCGCCGGATCCTTGAATCGGATTTCCGGCTTTCTGCGGATAACTCCGAGACCCGAGCACGGAACGTCGCAAAGGATTCTTCCGAAGGTTCCCATATTTTCGTTAAAAACTGTGGCGTCGTTTGCCATTGCTGAAACTATGCTCAGACCAAGGCGCTCCGCGCCGTTTTTAACAAGTCCGGCTCTTTTCGGATGGAGGTCGCAGGCGACTATTTCGCCCTCGTTCTCCATAAGCTGGGCAATGGTGAAGGTTTTTCCGCCGGGAGCAGCGCATACGTCGAGCACCCGTTCGCCTTTCTGAGCACCGACTGCTTTTGCGCAGAGCTGGCTGGAGATATCCTGGACATGGAAAAGCCCGTTTTTATATGCTTTCGTGCTCTGGGGAGCGGCGGAATAAATCCTTATTGCACCGGGGATTTCGTCGATGAGCACGGCTTTTATTCCTTCTTCCTCAAGCGTGCTCAAAAGTTTCTCCGGGGTGATTTTTGTTGTATTCACCCTTGCAAAAATCGGTACGGAACCGAGGGATTCCCTGAGAGCAGTTTCGGTTTTTTCGTCGCCGTATTCATTGCACCATTTTTTGCAGAGCCATATCGGAGCGGAATATTCGGCGGAAAGGCGTCCGAATTTATCCATTCTTGAAAAATCGAATTTTTTGCCGTCACGGATGAAGGAACGCATGATTCCGTTTACAAAACCTGCGGCTTTTTCGCATCCGAGCTGTTTTACCGCTTCGACTGTTTCGTTTGCCGCGGCCATATCCGGAACGGAATTCATATAAATGAGCTGGTAAAAACCGATCCGGAGGCATTCGAGCACCGCCGGTTCCAGTTCATCAAGGGGCGTTCTGGAATATTTTTTAAGGATTTTATCAAGGGTTATGCGGCGTTCAAGAACACCGTAAAAAAGCGCGGAAACAAAAGCTTTGTCCCGGTGCTCAATATGAGCACCGGAAAGAAGCGCATCGAGCACGATATTTGAAAAACCGCCTTCGGCTACTCTTAAAAGAGCACGGACTGCGAGTGTTCTTGTGTTTGCCATAAATTATAATCTCCAGTTCTTTTAAAAAAATCAGTCTCTTCTTCTGCCGCCGAAAAGAAGGATAAGCCGCAGAAGCTGTGCAAGGGAGGAAACAAGCGCCGCAACATAGGTCAGAGCGGCGGCACGGAGTACCTTTTTTGCTCCGGAAACTTCCTCGCCATAAAGGATTCCGCTTCCCTCAAGAGTTCTGATTGCTCTGTCAGAGGCGTTGAATTCCACCGGAAGAGTAACAAGCTGAAAAACCGCAAGGGTTGCGAAAAGAAGGATTCCGATATCGATGAGATACTGTGCGGAAAAGATGAATCCGAGCATGATTATCGGAAGATAGAGCCAGGAACCTATCTGGGTCACCGGGATTATCATTTCCCGGATGCGGATGGGTTTATAGTTCACCGCATGCTGGACTGCGTGGCCTGCTTCATGTGCGGCGACGCCGACAGCTGCAATGGAGGTGCTTGCATAAACCCCGTCGGAGAGGTTTATGGTTTTGTTCTTCGGGTTAAAGTTATCCGTAAGGTTTCCGGAAATACGGCGGATTTCAACGTCATAAATCCCGTTCTGCCGAAGGATATATTCCGCCGCTTCCGCACCGGTCATTCCGCGCATGTTTCCGATTTTGCTGTATTTGTTGAAATTATGGGTAACCTGATTCTGCGCCCAGAGTCCGAAAAGGAACGCCGGAAGAATCAGAATAAGGTAATAGATATCAAATCCGTAATAAAAGGGCATTCTTATTTCACCTCGTTTTTATTTTCCGAAGGCAGTTCCTTTTGCAAGACGGCGTCCGCGGATGAAATCTGCTCCGGACATTTTATTTTTGCCCTCCGGCTGGACGGTTATGAATTCAACCGCGCCGTTTTTTGTTCCGACAACGAATCTTTTTTCATCAAGAAGCTCGCCTTCGGTTCCGGAAAATCCTTCGGCCTCTTTTGCTTCGTGGACTTTTATGGTTTTTCCGTCAAGGAAAGTGAATGCGGTGGGCCAGGGGTTAAGACCTCTTACAAGGTTGTGAATCTCTTCGGCGGTTTTTCCGAAATCGATTTCTCCCATTTCCTTTTTGAGCATGGGAGCATAGGTTGCTTCCTCCTCGTTCTGGGGTTTGCCTTTCACTTCGCCGCTATCGAAAAGTTCAAGGGTTTTTTCGATGGATTCCGCGCCGAGCTTTGCCATTCTGTCAAAAAGTTCGCCTGCGGTTTCGTCCTCGCCGATGGGGAGTTCAAACTTCATTATCATATCGCCGGTATCCATTCCTTCCGCCATGAACATGGTGGTAATTCCGGTGACCTTATCGCCGTTGATAACCGACCATTGGATAGGAGCGGAGCCGCGGTACTTAGGAAGAAGGCTTCCGTGGACGTTTACGTTTCCGAGAGGAGCAACGTCGAGAATATCTTTCGGAAGGATTTTTCCGTAGGCGGCAACAACCGTGAGGTCCGGTTTAAGCTCCTGCATAATGCGGAGAGCTTCTCCGTCACGGAGTTTTGCAGGCTGGAAGACCGGGATTCCATGCTCCATTGCAAGGGCTTTTGTTGCGGTGGGCATGATCACCTGTTTTCTGCCGACGGGTTTATCCGGCTGGGAAAAAACGCCGACTACGTTTCTTCCGGTATCAATAAGTCTTTTAAGGATCGCGGCGGCAAAATCCGGAGTTCCCATAAAGACGATTCGCATATCTTTCATTATTCTTCCTCACCTTTTTCGATCTGGATATCTTTTGCAAGGTCAACGAAGCAGACTCCGTTGAGATGGTCTATTTCGTGGCAGAAGGCTCTTGCCTTGAGCTCTCTGCCGGAAATTTCAAATTCTTCACCGAAGCGGTTTTGTGCTCTTACGGTTACGGCCATGGGTCTTGTTACAGTTCCCCATTTTCCCGGGAAGGAAAGGCAGCCTTCGTTTCCGGTCTGTTCGCCGGCAGTGGCAACGATCTTCGGGTTGATGAGTTCGATTACGCCGTCCTCATCATAGCAGTCAACAAGGCAGACCCTTCTCATGATTCCGACCTGGGGTCCGGCAATGCCGACTCCGTCGGCTTCGTGCATGGTTTCCGCCATATCGTCAAGGAGAGTCCAGAGTTTTTCATCGAATTTTTCAACCGGGCGGCAGACCTTGCGGAGGATCGGGTCGCCGTCTTTTACTATATTTCTGAGTGCCATTATTTTTTCACCTTTCCTGTTAATTTATATCATAGGGGTCAGCCATGACCTCAATTTTAACAAAATCTTTATTTTTTGAAAATTCTTTCAAAGTTTCGCCCATTGTTTCAAAAAAAGCGTTGTCCGGGCGGTATTTCACAATGAGTTTCCAGCGCCATTTATCCGCGATTTTTGCAACATGGGAAGGGGTCGGCCCAAGGATTCTTATGGGAATTTCGGTTTTTGCGACCTTTTCCTCAAGGAGCTTTGAAAAAGCGGCGGCGGCTTCCCTTGTCTGTTTTTCGTTCGTTCCGGAAAAGAGCACCGAACCCATTGAGCAGAAAGGCGGATAGAGCATCACCTTTCGGTTTATGATTTCGTCCTCATAGAACATTCTGTAATCCTGGGCGCAGGCGCGTTCGATTACGCTGTGTTCCGGAGAATGGGTCTGGATATACGCCCTTCCGGAAAGTTTTGCCCTTCCGCATCTTCCGATAACCTGGGTAAGAAGGCTGAACGTTCTTTCATAGCTCCGGTAATCACCGCCGTAAAGCGACATATCCGCCGCAAGAACGCCGACGAGAGTTACGTTCGGAAAATCGAGCCCCTTTGCAACCATCTGGGTTCCGACCATGATATCGTATTTTCCATCGGCAAAATCCGCGAAATGTTTATCGTGGCTGAACTTTGCCATTGTGGTATCAAGGTCCATCCGGAGGATTCTCGCCTCCGGGAACTGCGCCTGAATTTCGTCCTCGACCTTCTGGGTTCCGCAGCCGGAATACATAACGTATTCGCTTCCGCAGGAATCGCATTTAATTGTTGCGGGTTCGCTGTGTCCGCAGTAATGACACATAAGCCTTCCGTTTGCCCGGTGATAGATAAGCGGAATGTTGCACCGGGGACATTCCTTCACCGCTGCGCATTCGGCGCATCTTGCTATGGTGTTATAGCCGCGTCGGTTCATAAGAAGAATGGACTGCTGTCCGTTATCGAGGTTATATTGGATATCCTCCGCAAGAACTTCGCTCAGGACGCCGGTTCTTCCGGAAAGGATTTCGTTTTTCATATCCACTATGACCGACTCCGGAAGCTTTGCGCCTCCGTATCTTTCGGTCATTTCAAAAAGGGCGATTCTGCCCTTCTGCGCTTTATAAAAAGTTTCCACCGAAGGAGTTGCAGAAGCAAGCAGAAGCGGGATTCCGAGTTTCCTGCTCCGGAATGCGGCGGCATCCCTTGCGTGGAAACGCGGTGAACGGTCGGATTTATAGCTTTGCTCCTGCTCCTCATCCATGATGATTAGTCCCAGTTCCTTTGCCGGAGCAAAAACCGCAGAACGGGTTCCGATTATTATTCTTGCTTTTCCGCTTGCGATACGCTTCCATTCGTCAATGCGCTCTCCTGCGGAAAGGGCGGAATGGACCACCGCAACGGAATCTCCGAAATAGGAGAAAAACTTTGTCATCATCTGGGGAGTGAGGGAAATTTCCGGCACCATTAAAATTACCTGATGACCTTTTGCGATTTCCCTCTGGATGAGTTTTATGAAAACGGAAGTTTTTCCGCTTCCGGTAACTCCGAAAAGGAGTGCGGCGGAACCTTTTTTGCTGTCGCAGAGTTTTGTGATTCCGTCGAAAGCCGCCTGCTGTTCTTCGGAAAGAATAATGCTTTCCGGGTCTATACGGCGGATACTTTCCTTATATGGTCTGCGGAAGGCTTCCTGCTCAAAAAATTCGAGGACGCCCTTTTTCTCAAGGGTCTCGATAACGGCTTTTCCCGCGGAGGTGAAATAGCTGATTTCCTTGACGCAGGCAGAACCGGCTTCCGAAAGGAATTCAATAACTTCCTTCTGCTTGGGGGTGGGCTTTTTTAAAATGGAGCCGCCCTGTTCGTTAAATTCAGTTTCTTTTTCGGAAAGACGGACCATTTTTGTTGTTTCGTCGCCGATTTTTCTGCGGGTACTTTCTTCTCTGCGGAGGATTCCCCGCTCCGCCATGGAATCAATAAAAGCGGAATCGGCGAAACCGAAAGCCTTGTTGATATTCGCGCCTTCGGCGCCGTTTTTCTTTTTCCGGAGCCAGTTTATGATCCGCTGTTCCTCGTCATCTTCGGATTCGCCGTTTGCGAAATATTTATAAATCGGTCTGAAGTTCAGTCCCGGCGGAAGCATTGCCTTTACTGCTTCGAAAAGCGGGCAGAAGGTATGCACCGCAAGATATTCCGCAAGCTCCATAAGTTCTTCCGGAACCACCGGTTCCTCGTCAAGGAGAAAAGCGATTTCCTTGAGCTTTTTCGTGTCACCCTCCGGATTTCCGGAAGTTCTGAATACCATTCCCTGCCGTTTCTGTCCGCCGGCACCGAAAGGCACCATTACCCGGCAGCCGGGTTTTACCTTTTCTTCAAGAAAAGGCGGCACGGAATAATCAAAAAGTTTATCAAAGCCGAAAGCGGCTTTATCAACGGCTATTTTTGCTATCATAATAAAGCCCCTTTCATTTTATTCGGCGGGAGCAATCCCCCGCCCTACGGTTTTCATTAAAACAAAAGAATTTTTTGCAACACCTCGTTCGCCGCGGCTTACGCCATGCGGCACCTTCCCCTCAAGGGGAAGGCATCAGGAAAGATCCATATCGTCGAGATAGAGATATCCGTTTGTGGCGATGAAGTCCTTTCTTCCCTGAAGGTTATCACCGAGGAGAAGATCGAACATATTTGCGGTTGCCTCGGCTTCGCTGGGGGTTACTTTTATAAGGCGTCGGGTTTCCGGATTCATGGTGGTGAGCCACATCATATCCGGTTCGTTTTCACCAAGACCTTTTGAACGCTGGACGGTATATTTTGCCTTTCCGAGTTTTTCGGTGATTCTTGTTTTTTCGTCCTCGGTGTATGCAAAATAAGTATCGTCCTTGCAGTTGATTTCGTAAAGCGGAGATTCCGCAATATAGACGTAGCCTTCTTCGATAAGGGTCGGGGTAAGGCGATAGAGCATGGTAAGGATAAGGGTGCGGATCTGGTAACCGTCAACGTCCGCATCGGTGCAGATCACGACTTTGTTCCAGCGGAGGTTTTCGATATCGAAGGAGGAAAGTTCCTTGTTCGCCTTGCTTTTTACCTCAACGCCGCAGCCGAGAACCTTAAGCAGATCGGTGATGATATCGCTTTTGAAGATTTTATCGTAATCTGCCTTGAGGCAGTTGAGGATTTTTCCGCGGACGGGCATGATTGCCTGGAATTCGGAATCTCTTCCCTGTTTGCAGGCGCCGAGAGCGGAATCACCTTCCACGATATATATTTCGCGGCGGCTTGTATCCTTGGTTCTGCAGTCAACAAACTTCTGGACGCGGTTTGTCATATCCATGGTCGCGGTGAGTTTTTTCTTAAGGTTCTGGCGGGTCTTTTCAGCGTTTTCGCGGCTGCGCTTGTTGATAAGGACCTGCTCCGCAACTCTCACCGCATCGTCCGGGTTTTCGATGAAATAAACTTCAAGCTGGTGCTTGAGGAAATCGGTCATTGCCTCGGCGATGAATTTGTTTGTGATTGCCTTCTTGGTCTGGTTTTCATAGGAAGTCTGGCTCGAGAAGGAGGAAGATACAAGAATGAGGCAGTCCTCAACGTCCTGGAAGTTGATTTTGCTCTCGTTCTTGAGATATTTGTTGTTCGCCTTGAGGTAAGCATCAATCTGGCTTACGAATGCGGATTTTACCGCTTTTTCCGGAGAACCGCCGTGTTCAAGGTGGCTGGAGTTATGGTAATATTCGATTGCCCTGACCTTGTTGGAGAAGCAGCAGGCAATCTGCATTTTTACCTTGTATTCCGGTTTGTCCTCGCGGTCACGGCCGGTTCTTTCGCCCTGCCAGAACTGTGTTCCGGTGAGGACCGCTTCTTCGCCGGCGATTTCCTTTACGTAGTCGCTGATTCCGTTTTCGTAAACGTATTCATAGGTTTCAAAACCGCCGGTGAGCTTCTGGTCACGGAGAACAAAAATGATTCCGGAGTTTACAACCGCCTGGCGTTTTATGACTTCCTGATACCATTCAAGGGGAATGGAAATATCGGTGAAAACGTCGTGGTCCGGTTTCCATCGGATTTTCGAACCGGTTTTGCGCTTTGTGGTGGGTTCCTTATTGAGTCCGCCTACGTTTTCGCCCTTTTCGAAATGGAGTTTATAGATATGTCCGTCGCGGCAGATTTCCGCATCCATCCATTCGGAGGAATACTGGGTTGCGCAAAGGCCGAGTCCATTAAGGCCAAGGGAGAATTCATAGTCGCTTGCGCTTTCATATTTTCCGCCTGCGTAAAGTTCGCAGAAAAGGAGTTCCCAGTTATAGCGCTGTTCGTTGTTGTTCCAGTCAACGGGACATCCGCGTCCGAAGTCCTCGACTTCGGTGGAGCCGTCGTTATAGCGGGTAACAACGATTTTTTCGCCGTAGCCGGCTCTTGCTTCATCGATTGCGTTGGATATAATTTCAAAAGCGGCGTGCTCGCAGCCTTCGATTCCGTCCGAACCGAAAATTACCGCCGGGCGTTTTCGAACTCTTTCCGCGCCTTTTAATGTCTGTATGCTTTCGTTTCCGTATTCTTCGCGTTTCTTTGCCATTTTTTCCTCCGGTACATAAAATTCCAAGATATATTATACTACATATATAGGGAGATTTTCAAGATAAAAAAAGAGTCCCTCTTCCGGATATGAACGGGGCTCTTCCAAAGTAATTTATAAAATTTATCAGTAGGCGGTTCAGCTGCATTTTATCCAACCGCCGGTATAAACATACTGCAGTTTTTCGTTTTGGAAGGGCCAGTTTTCCACGAAAACATAAAGTTCGCCTCCCGCAAAAATATAAGGTTTTCCGACCAGATAATCCATATTTGTTTCGCCGTGTTCGTCCGGCCATTCCGAAAGTTCATCGAAAGTTCCGGAGATTTCCGCATTTTCCGGCGGTTCTGAAGGAGTGTTCCCGCTGACAATATACTGCTTTCCGTTTACGTTTACTGTCGGCGGCGGATTGTTTCCGCCCTCATCCGGAAGTTTTTCAGCCTTTGAACAACCGGCGCAAATCAGCAAAATAATCAGCAATGCGGCAATAAATTTTTTCATTTTTTCCTCCGTTTATCCGAAAACCCGTTTTTCAACAAAATCCGTTCCGTTTTTAAAGCTTTCGAAAATTTCGCCGGAAACGATTGCGGTGAAGCAGAAGCCTTCATCCGTCCAGAAAATTTTCCATCCGATTTGTTCCCCTGTTTCCGCCGAAAATTGCGGCGAAGCATAGCTTCCGGGTCTAACTGCAATTTCCTCCGAATTAAAATTCAGGGAATTCTGCAGGAATTTTTCCGCGTCGGGTGCTCTGAACGCCCATTCAAGGAGGAATATTTCCGCCGGATTTTCCGCTTTTTCGTAAAAATATGTCACATAGCTTCCGCTGAGCCTTATCATGCTGAGTTCATATTTTTCCGGAAGGTTCCGGGGAACGCAGATTCCGGTTCCGCCGTTTTCTTCCATGACATACTCCAAAAGCTCCGGATTTTTATTGAAATATTCCGCAAGTTCTTCCGGCGAACGGAAAACATTTTCTTCGGTATAAGATTCCGCCGCCTCACTTTTTTCGGTTTCAATTCCGGAAATAGTGATATCCGTTTCCGGAAGATTTTCCGCCGGGGAACATCCCGCAAGACAGAAAATCAGAAGAACGCAAAGAAGTTTTTTCATCGGAACGCACCTCCTTCTATAATAATAGTGCCTCAAAAACCGCTTTTTGCTGCAGCAAACGGCCGGAAAACTGTAAAAAATTTCCCGACCGCTTTTTTGTCATTATTCTCTCACTATAAATTCATCCAGCGAAACTCCGAAAAAATCCGCCATTTTTACCAAGGTTTCAAGATCCGGAAAGGCGCCGCCGGTTTCATATTTGCTTACGGAGGTCTGGGAGATATGGAGTGCCTTTGCAAGATTCTGCTGGGTCATTCTTCTTCCCTTCCGCAGATTTTTAAGCATTATGGTCATTTTCGGTCACCTCGTTTTTTTCAGCCGCCGTTTTCAATAATTTCCTGGGAAAGATAGCGAAAACTTCCGTCCGGAAGGAGCCTTATTGAAAGGGCGTAGTATTTGTCATCATAAATTGTTCCGCTTTCCTCGTGATAAAGCCAATAATAAACGGTGAGGATATCGCCGCTTCGTTCAGAATCAAAAACCCTTCTGTCCGGGGGAACGCCTCCCCTTCCGCCTTCATAGAAAATCGAATCCGTTTCCGGGTCATAGGCAAAGCGGCTGTCCGAAATTATCATTTCCTTCGTCACGCCTTCGAAATATCGGTTCAGGAGCGAAAGAATTTCGGAAAGGGGCCAGTTATTGCCGAATTTCTGCCAGGGGTCGTTTCCGTTTTCGTGGTTATAAATATCCTCGAAAAGAAAGACAAGTTCCGCCGCGGAAAAATCCGAAACAGAGGCAAATTCCTTCGGGCTTACAGTAATCGTAAAAATCGGGTCGATGTATTTTTCCTTCATGACGCGGTGTTCCGCTTCGTTTTCATAAAGGGCAAAATCGCTTATCACCTTATAATAAACCGGTTCATAAATTTCGGATTCAACGGTAAAAAATCCGTAATCGTTGATATAAACGTTTATTATGGGTTTTATATATCCGTAATTACTGCATGTTTCCCAATCCTTCCAATCCTCCGCGGTTTCGGTTATAACTCCGTTTTCGGTAAAAAGGCAGGTGCATGAAGCGTCTTTTGAATCATAGTAATCAATGTTCGTAAAGCGGAAGATATAGAGTTCCGCATATTCGCCTTTTTCGAACGCCTCGATAAAATTCACCGCCGCAAGGCAATCGCTTATGGGTTCATAATCATAAAGAATGACCGAAGGTCGGTTCATGGCTTCCGCGAAGGCGGCGGATTCAAAAAGTTCCTCCGGAGCGTTTTCCGGATAGAGAATCTCCGGTTTTTCAAAAACAAAAGCCGGATTTCTTTCCGGGATTTTTTCCGGCTGTTCTTCGGTTTCCGGTGCGGAGGAAACTTCCGGTTCGCTTTCCGTTTCCGAAGCGGAAGAGCTTTCTTCCCCTTCGGTTTCGGTCGGTTTCGTGGGATCAACAATTTCAACTTCCCATTTTGAGCACGCCGTGAGCATAAGCACAAAAATGAGCACGAGGCAGATAAGTTTTTTCATTATGTCACTTCCTTTTCATCAGGAAACGGCGAACTCCTTCGTTTCCATATCGAATATTCCGGTAAAGCCGTCGTTTCCTTTTGTTCCGTGGATAACAAGTGTGAGTGCTTCCTTTGAATAGCGCATGGAAACTTCCTGGATTCCGAAGGGGCTTATCCAGACTCCGCAGCCGGTATCATAGCTTTCGATGAGATTTCCCTCCGCATCGAGGAAGCCTATCATATAGGTTCCGGTTTTTGTTTCGTCATTTCTGTATTCCATATCGTCCCGCTCAAAATAGACAACGATGAATCCGAAATTTTCCGGGTCGCGGCGGAAAGTGAGGAGATATCTTGATTTTCCGTTTTCGGCCTTTTTGTCTCCGAAGGGGAAATTTTCTTCCGCATCAAAAATAACCTCGAAGGGTTCCGGGGAATAAACTTTCAGCTCGCTGTAATCGGTATAATAAAAATCCCCGTTTTTAAGGAATCCTGCTTCCGTTCCTCCGCCGTACATTCCGCCGCCGGGACCAACATAGTTTATCTCGCCGGTTTCGTTGTTTCTGAACGCGATAAGATAGCTGATAGCATCGCCGCCGGAAGATGCCGCAAAATCCCAGAGGGAATATTTTCCGTCGGAGCTTTCGTCAATCAGTTCCCGGAGATGTTTTTCTTCAACCTCATAGCGGATATCGTATTCTCCGGAATTGAAATCGATTTCGATAACAAGACCGTTGTTAACACAGGTGAAAAGCAGGGTGTTATCATCACGGAGTTCCTCGATTCCGTCCTTCGGTTCAAAAACCGCGGTATCGATATAATCCGTTCCCATATCGACAAAGCTTTTTGCGGCTTTTTTATCATAAAGCACCGCAACGTTTCTTATGAAAGTATAGTCCTCGTTGTCATAATAGCGGTAAATTACAGCCTCTTTCTCTCCGGAGGAAATTTCGATTATTGTGTCACAATAATAGGAGATTCCGTTATCGATATTTTCGGTGTTGTTTCCGCATTCAAGAATTCTTCCTTCATTCGTATTGATGATATACATCCCCCGGGTAAATTCCGGACTTGTGAAATAGCGGTTAAGATTTACAATAGGATCTTTAAGGACATGGCTTTCGGTGGTTTTTCCTTCTTCATCAAGAAAAAGGAGTTTTGTTTCGTTTGCGGAATCCGCAATATAGTTTTCCTTTTCCATGGGGGTTACGAGAACCGCATATCCGGATTCGGTCAGCATTATTCCGTTATACCAGACGTTTCCGGAAATTTCGCCGGGAGCAGGAGAAAGCTCTGTCAGTTCAAGGGTGATTTCATCGATGATTCCGACAAAATTATATCCGTAGATTCCGATTTTATCTTCACCAAGGGCACAGAAACCGCAGGTTGAAACGGCGGCATCGTTCGGAACTTCCGAATCGCGTTTAGCAAGATGATAGAACCCCTTCATGGGAATCTTTATTTCCGCGCCTCCGTTGGAAAGGAAAAGATCGAAAGAAAAGATATTTTCGTTTTCAATGGCAATGTTTGCTTCGGTAACGCTTATGCTGCTTTCGACGAAGCCCAGTTCGTAATATCCGTCCAGCTTTCCGCCGGTCACAAAGGCAAGGTTTTCAACAATAAGCCCGGTTGCCTTTGCGTATTCCTCTTTTGTAAAGCCGGTTTCCTCAAGAATATTTTCAGAAACATTCTCCGTATTTTCCGGGATTTCGGAATTATCCGGTTCTTTTATCTCGATTTCCCATTTTGAGCACGCGGTGAGCATGAGCACAAAAATGAGCACGAGGCAGATAAGTTTTTTCATTATGTCACTTCCGTTTCGGTAAAAACTTAAAATTTCGGAGCGAAAACGGTAAATTCCTTTGTTTCCATATCAAAAACGCCGTCAAAACCGCTTTGGCCTTTTCCGCTGTTGCGGACTATAACGGTCAGCTTTTCCGGAGAATAGCGCATATCAACCCTGTGTATTCCGAACTGGTCGCCCCAGACGGGAACACCGGTATCGTAACCTTCGAGAAGGTTTCCTTCAGCATCAAGAAAGGCAATTTTGTAATTGCAGTCCGCCTCCTCGTGCCATCCGAATTCTTCGCTTTCAACTTCCGTCCATTTTCTGCCGCCTTCAAATTCATAATAAATAACGATAAAGCTGAAATCTTCCGGGTCACGGCGGAAAGTGAGCATATAGCGTCCTTTTTCGGTTTCGTCGTCATAGAAAAGCGGAAAGTTTTTTCCGAGATCAAATTTTATTTCTCCGGTTTCCGGGTCGAGGATGTTGAGCTTTGTAAGATTAAAAATATAAACATCGTTGTTTTTAAGGAATCCCACTCCGTTATAGCCGCCGTACATTCCGCCGCTTGTTCCGAGATAAACGTGTTTTTTTGTTTCGCTGTTGCGGATTGAAAGATGGTAATTCAGTACATCTCCCGCTCCGTTGAGACCGAAGGAATAGACGGCATATTTTCCGTCCCTGCTGGATGCGTATTTTTCCGCGGTTTCAAGAATTGAATCATCCGGTTTATACTCGATTCTGCAGCTTTCTTTCGCAAAATCAAGGGTCATTTCCATTGCGAAATGTTCGTGGCGATAGGTCAGAATGTCGCCGTTTACCTCAAAGGTCGGCGGTTCGCTGTTTCCGGAATACATGGGGTCGCTGAAATCTGTTCCGTCGAACACCATAACTTTTTCGTTTCCGCCGTTTTTGGAAAGGAAAGCCATATATTCTCTTTTGTATTCCGTTCCGGAAAAATGGCAGCCGACGATTTTAAGGTCAAAATCTCCGTTTTCAAGCTTTGTCGCGTCATAAAGTTCAACATTAGTTCCGCTTTCAAGCCCCACCGCGTTATATCCGGTATAGAGGAAAGTTTCGCCCTTGTATTCAAAAAACTGCGTTTCCGGGAAGTAATAAGGGAGGTATTCCTCGATAGAATACGATGATCCGTGAACGGCAGTTTCCGTTTTGGATTCGATTTTTCCGTTTTCATCATAGATGAACATTACGGCGTTTTCTCCTTCGGTTTCCGGTCTTTTTATTCCGGTTGCAAAAAGAACGTATTTACCGGTCATTTTGTTGAATCCAGCGCCGTTGACCCAGGTTTCCTCCCCTTCAAAAGTTGGGATTTCAAGATTTATGTCAAGGGGTTCAAGGGTTTCTGTGCTGAAGAAAAGCGCCTTTTCCTTTCCGCAGAAAACAGCGGTTTCATCATCAAGAATCTGGATTTTGCCGTAAATGTTCGAGACATAGCCGTCTTCACTGTAATAGGAAATACCTTCAACCGGGATTTCAAGGGTTTTTCCGAGTTTATCGAGCACCATTACTGCGCTCCAGCAGTTTTCGTCATAGAACTGAATATTTCTGAATTCGCCAAAAATATATTTTTGCTGGAGTATATCCCATACCTCATATTTAAGTTCGTTTTCCAGCAAAATTTTTATTGCTTTTTTCTGGTTTTCGTTAAGGACCTCAAGCGGTTTTCTTTCCTCGGAAGAAGTTTCCGAAGATTCCTCCGGGTCAACAATCTCAATTTCCCACTTTGAGCACCCGGTAAGCATGAGCACAAAAATGAGCACGAGGCAGATCAGTTTTTTCATTTTCCGTCACTCTCTTTCCCAACAGCCGAGATATTCCCAGCGGCTTCCCCAGTCATCTATTTTATCCTCAATAATTTTCACCATAAGTTCCCGGCTTCCAAGGATGTTTCCTTCGGCGTCAACAATGTCATAGAAAATCGAAATTGTGTCGTCAAGTTCATAAACATAGGTCACAACCGGATATTTTTCTTTTCCGAAGCAGAAGTTTTCCGGCAGAACGTAATTTTCTTTTTCGGAATCATAATAATCAAGAGCCCGGAGTTTTTCAACCGGAACTTCCGTATAAACCATTGTGAATCTTTCAAATTCCCAGTCTTCCGGATTTTCCGGCATTGTGCTTTCTGTTCCATAATATTCGTTGAGATATCCGGCGTTGGGATAATAATCATAAGCCCATGAATATCCCGCCGCAAGAAGGTATTCCGCCGGAACTTTGTCAAAATCGGTCCAGGGTTCTCCCACCGCAAGATAATGAATCGGCGCAATATATTTCTGCATTACTGCGAAATATTCCGCTTCCATATTAAGCGGAAGCCTTTCGGAAGAAGCGATATAAAGCTCGCCCTCAGCGGTCTTTTTAAAATTGACTTTATATCTCGGGAGGCGGTTTTCGATGAAATCCATCGCCACAGGGTCATCTTCGAGATATTTATAATCATAGTTGAAATCCTCGTGCCATGCTCCGGCTTCAGCCCCATAGCCGCCCATTCCTATATAGATATATGCAACTTCCGCTTCATAGCCTTCGGAGGTTTCCGTCACGGAGAAAATATATGGGACAAAATCCGCCCAGCCGCCCATATGATAAGGAGTGTAAACTCCGGTTTCGGCATGATAGGTATAATGATTTGCGGAAATATGGTTGACCTTTGCTTCCGGTCCGAAAAGGTCTTTTGTAAATTCCTCGACCCATTCCTTCGGCATAAAATCGTCCTTTACCGCATCGCTTATGGCCTTTGCAGCAGGGGTGTAATCATAACCGTGAAAGGATTCTATGCATCTGAGCATATCCGTTGCGGCGGAAACTTTTATTTTGTCTTTGATTTCATCCGGAGAGCCGAAAGCTCCGGTTCTTCCCGCGGCAAAAAGAAGGATATCCATTCCATCCGGGCGAAGAGTTACGGAATCCGCATAGGCGGATGAAAGGGAAAATTTCCCTCCATATTCCGCCGGAGCCTTTGTTTTCCAGGAATCATCATAGGGGAAAGTTGAGCGGAGCTCAGCATATTCCTCTCCGGAAATTTCCGCATAAAGTTCAACAGGTTCAAACCGGCCGTAGCCGTCATCTTCCAGCTCGATGAAATCGGTTCTGAACTGTTTTCCACCCTCAAGGGTAAAACCGGGATCATAACCGGCGGCTTTTGAAATTGTCATGGCGATGGAATTAAGGAACTCATCGTGCTGTTTTTCATCGGAAAGAAAATTCCAAAATGCATCTGTGGTATCGTAAAAATCCACAACAGCCATGGTTTTATGGACGCTTACGGAAACTTTGAAGCTTTCCTTTTCAACAGAGCTGTTGAGGCGGTTCACCGTTTCGGAAACAAGCCGGTTAAGGGTTGCTTCGGCATTTTCCGCGCGGTATTCAAAAACCTCGTATTTGCACTGATAGGGTTCATAAATATAAATCATCGGATAACCGTTCGACCAATAAACCGGTTCGGAATCATCCGGCTCCGCGTTTTCGAAGGGGTTATAATAAAGAATTTTGTAACGGAGAAGTCCCGTTGCATCGATGCTCAGCATATCATCCGTAACATAGGGAAGCTCGATAAATTCCTCTTCCGCCGGAGGTTCGCTTAAGATATCGGAAAGATTTTCGCCGCTTTCCTCCGGGTCAACAATCTCGATTTCCCATTTTGAGCACGCCGTGAGCATGAGCACAAAAATGAGCACGAGGCAGATAATTTTTTTCATTTTGTCACTTCCTTTTTACTTAAGCGGAGAAATTTCAAATTCTTTTGTATTCATATCAAAAACTCCGACAAAACCACTTTCACCTTTTCCAACGCTTTTTACTGTAAGAGTCAATTTATCTGCGGAATAATTCATATCCACACTGTGAAGTCCAAAAATCGAATTTTTCCAAACAGGTATTCCCGTATCACAGGATTCAATAAGGTTACCTTCCGAATCAAGAAAACCTATTTTATAATTAAAACTCAGCTCCTCATGCCAGCCGAATTTTTCGTCTTCTGTCTCAATACTTTCATAACCGTTTTTATATTCATAATAAACCACAATAAAGCTGAAATCTTCCGGGTCGCGGCGGAAGGTCAGAATTCCTCTTTCGCTTTCCGTTTTTTCGTCATATCCAAGGCTGAAATTTTTTCCGAGATCAAATTTCACATTCCCTGTTTCGGGGTCAAGAATCGTCAGCTCATGGTATGTCCAACTGTAAAAATCGTTGTTTTTGAAAAAGCCGTCTCCGCCGGTTCCGCCCCAAATTCCGCCTCTTCTTCCGATGTAAACATATTTTCCGGTTTCATTGTTGCGGATTGCCACATGCCAGTCTACAGCATCTCCTCCGCTTGTTTCTCCAAAACCGCAGATAGAATATTTTCCGTCGGAACTTTTTGTTCCGAACACTCCGCCTTCGGTATGTTTATCCGTGGGATTATAGTTCAGCTTATGTGTTTCGTCCGCAAAATCAAGCTCAAGACTCATTGCAAAATGGTCGCTGTAATACACATATTTATCGTCCGCTCCAAAAAGGCTTATTTCATCCTCCTCGTTATAAATAACGCTTAAATTGTCTTCAACAAACGCAAAATACCGGAGAAGATTTCCACAGGAATAAAGAAACACCATTTTGTTTCCGTCAAAATAATCTATTCCATAATCTTCGCTGTAATATGTATAGATTTCCAGACATCTGTAATCATTTTCCGCTTCGGTATCTTTTGAAGCGCCATATGTTTTTTCGTTTCCGATTCCGCAGAAATTATTTCCGGTATTTACAAAATCCCGTCCTTCCAATTCAAACAGCACTGCTTTTTCCATAAAGCGCGGATAAAATTCTCCCCTGAGTTCTTCAGAACCGACAAACATCGTATTTTTCTCTTCGATGAAGTTTCCGTTCATATCATATTTTGATACATCAGCATATATATCCGCTTCGTTTTCCGAAATTTCGGATGTGAAAAGATAATAAGCTTCGTTTTCAGGAACAAAAGCCGCTCCGTTTACCCAGGTTTCACTTTCAGCTTTTTCAGGAAAATCAAAATCAATATCCATTGCTTCAAGATTCCATTCATCAAAGAAAAGAACCTTTTCTTTTCCGCAGAAAGCTATCGTATCATTTCCGGTAAAAATAAAAGTTCCCCAATAATAATGCGACCATTTGTTTCCTTCCACTTCAAAACTCGTGCGTATTCCCGAAATATCTATCGAAAGCTCAAATTCTTCTCTTTTCAGCTTAACCGTCGCAGTCCAGTTTCTTTCATCCTTTATCTCAATATTATTTACAGAAACCTCTATCCCCAATTCCTCAAATTCCGTTTCATCATAAAACAAATAATCGGGTGAAAAAGCTTTTTCTATTTCTTTTACCATTTCCATGTGAGATTCGTCCGTTTTTTCCTCTTCCGGAGCAGCAATTTCGCTTTCGCTTTCACCCGGCTTTGTGGGGTCAACAATTTCAACGTTCCTGTTTGAGCACGCAGTGAGCATCAGAGTAAAAATGAGCACGAGGCAGATAAATTTTTTCATTTTTAATCACCAATACTTTCGATTTTATGGCTCAGGATAAGGCATCTGAAATCTCCCGGACGGAAAACGATTGTGCTTCTTTCCTCCGGATTTTCGGAAAGCACCATGTTATCGCTTTCATCAAGGTGATAAAGCCTTGATTCAAGAACTGCGGTGAGCGTTCCGTCGCCATTATCGGTTACGGAAACAACCTCGGTTTCTCCGCGGAAGCTGCTTACCGGGTATCCCTGCAGAATTACCACGGAATCGTATTCTTCCTCATAGTTGATGTGGTCTTCAAATTCAAATGAATAATCCGCAAAATATTTTCCGAGGACGGTGTGGATATCCGCCATGGGAATGTGATATCTTTCGTCGGCATAGCTGTACCATGCGTCCTGGGTAAGGCTTCCGTTTTCGGTAAAGCCCTTATCGAAAACGAACATGAACTGGTTGAACATAACTCTTCCGTCAAGTTCGGAAGGAGAAGAAAATCCGCTGTATTCCTTTCCGGTTTCCGCAACCAGCGCATTCCATCTCATGCAGTTGAGAAAATCCGCAAGATAGAGGATATAATCATCGTTTTCCCTGTTAAGGAAAGCATTTGCGGACATATCATAAAGGCATTCCGGATAGGTGAAAATATTGGGGTTTTCCCGGATCATTCTTTTTTCAAAAGCCTTTGCGGCGGAAAAAGTTCCCTCCGGCATGATATAGCTTTTTGTAAGATTGCCCATTCTTCCCCACTTGAAAAGCGCAATTTCGTCACCGTACTGATCGGTTCCGATGTATAAAGCACCTCTGCCGCTTCTTGAAAGCATTATAGCTTTATTAAGGCTTCCGCCTTCTTTTTCATCGGAATTTTCTTTCCATTCCTCCGGATTTAAAACAGAAAGCCATTCCGAAAGCTCTTCATTCGAAAAAGCATGCGTGATATTATAATCATCGCTGCCGTAAACCAGAAGTCTGCTGAATTCCTCAATTTCAGGTTCTTCTGCTTCCGAAAGCACCTGCGCCTGCACCTCTTTGCGGAGGTTTTCCATATTCTGTGCCACTTCCTTCGGAGCATGGTAGAACTTCTGTTTTTTCTCATCTCTTCCCCACTCTATGGTTATGAGAGTTTTCTCTCCGTCGGAACTGATATACATATTATCTCTTGCAATCGTCTGTATAAGATTAACCGGTCCGGAAAGGGCTTCATCTGCTTCCCAGTCTTCCGGAACATCCGTCCAGCTTTCAGCGTTCAGGGCAGATATCAGTTCTTCTTTTTCGCTTTCAGAAAGCTCCACGAAATCTTTCTGGGAAATTTCTTCGCTTTCGTATATTTTCATTATTGCATATTCATAAACGGATGGTTCGTCATTTTCCTGAATACCGTTATTCTCCTGAATTTTGTCGTTTTCGGAAAGAATCGGTTTTTCTTCTTTTTCATTTTCCGGAACGATAAGTTCACTTTCGCCTTCGACGGGTTTCGTCGGGTCAACAATCTCGATTTCCCATTTTGAGCACGCGGTGAGCATCAGAGTAAAAATGAGCACGAGGCAGATTAATTTTTTCATTTTCCCGGAACCTCCGTTATCTGTATTTTATGATATAGTGGCTTCTGCTGAAGCCGCCTTCGCTTTCTTCTTCAAAAACTCTTATAACAATATAATTTTCCGTGACCGAATCAACATGTCCTTTTGCGCTTTCTCTTGAAATTCCGGCGATTTTTCTTCCGCCTTCTTCAATCGTTTCAAAATCTCCGGTGAAAACCTGCATTCCGGTTCCCTCAAAATCTTCCCATACAATCTTTATAAATTCAATTCCGTCGAAGGATCGGAGGGAATAATCCTCCATCTCAAAATTCTTATAATTTCCGGTTTCCGCGTTTATCCATTTTTTGCCGATGGAAACGTATTTATCGGAAATGGGATATTCCGCAAGCACCATTTCGTTGAAAGAATAAACCCATTCAAATTCGCCGCTTTCGATATCATAAAGCGCAAGCATCCAATATACCGCATCCCAGGTAACAGCCGTTACCGCGATTTTTCTTCCGCCGCAGATAAAGCGCGGATTTTCAAAGGCGCATTTTTCTCCGGTATCCGATACCCACATTCCTTCCATTGCAGCTTCCGCAATAGGTCTTACCTTTTCATCGATTATTGCGTTATCAAGGATAAGGCTTTCTTCGCCGGTTTTCATATCCATCATGCGGACGCCTTCTTCGCACTGCCAGATTATCTTTTCACCGCGCTCAGAATAGGAAGCATATCCCATTTTTGTTCCGGCAATCTGTTCCGGAAGAAGGATCTCTTCCTTTGCGCCCGGATCTTTGCTCGAAAGATAAATAATTCTGTCGTCCCAGATAACCCGGTAATCAAAGCCTTTCTTTTCATCGGTTTTTATAAATTCAAACGCTTTGTTTTCGTTTACGTCGCCGAGATAAAAACTATAAATCATTTCGCCGGTTCCGATATCGAACGCATTGATATCCCCGCCGACGGTATAGGCGATTATTCTGTCCTCAAATTCGAGGAAATCAAAACTTGTTTCGTCCATGGTTCCAAGGGGAATATAATCCCCGAGGAGGGCGGGTTCGGTTTTTTCCTCTTCGGTGTTTTCCTCTTCTTCGGAAAGCGAAGGTTCCTTTTCCGGGGTTTCCTCCGGCTCTCTTATTTCAATATTCCAGCCGCAGGAAACAAATGCTGCGGAAAGAACCGCCATAAGAATTATAACCGCGATAAGTTTTTTCAAGTTTTTTCGCCTCCGCTTTCCGAAAAATGGGTGCAGAAACCAAAAGGTGCGGAAAATCCGCCCTTTCGGCTCCGTTTTTATTGATTTTCAATATCCGTTACCAGGCGTCTGCCTGCAAAATATGGTCGTGGTCGGGTCTTGCGTCAACGGCGTAATTTTCGGAAGAAAGTTTTCTGCCGTTGTGATAAACGTGATAGCTGAAATAGACAAGACCGTCGTGATAGTTGGCGCTTCCGATGGTTCCGTCCGCGGAAAGGCCGAGTCCGAAATCGGAAAGAACGCTGCCTTCTTTATCGAAGGTGCACATTCTGAATTCATTGGTTTCGGAACTGGTATAGACCCAGAGGTATCTTCCGCTTACGGTTTTATCCTCGCGGATGAAGTTATAGGTTTTCACTCCATCGGTTCCGCCGATTTTTTTAACGCAGACCGTCGGATCAGCTCCGGCGGAAACGTCATAGAAGTTAAGGCTTGCGTCCGTATCGATAAGCATTGTTTCGGAATCCAGGAACCATACCTGGGGATAGCTGTATTCCGTATTCGCGTCGGAATCTTCGATTTTCTTAAGGGTTTTTGTATCGCCGAAATAGTAATATACGGCGATTTCTTCCTTATGTCCGCCGCCGTTTTCGCTTACATAGAAATAAAGGTCATCCTTTCTTTCTTCCGTAAGGGGAACAACGGTGTTTCCGTCAACGCCATAGGTCCATTTTCCGAGATATCCGAAGGAAGTCAGGCAAAGGGGCTTTGTAACTTCGTATATCGGATAAACTTTGTTCCAGTTTGTTTCGAAATAGAGCATTTTCTGCTCTTCCGGGAACCAGAGACCTCTTGTTACCGTGTATTCGGTCTGATAATGTTCCGCGCCGCTCATATCTCCGACCTGAACTTCCGATTCAAGCGCTGCATAGCAGGAGCACTGGAAATCCCTTTGGGGATAGTAACCGTTTTCTCCGCCCAGCACCACATAATCTTCGTGGGTGCTTATGAAAATACGGTCAAAACCTTTTCCCTGTTCGGTTTTGAGAACCGCAAAGCGTTCCGGCATGTAAATATCACGAAAGCTGTAAGAATAGGGATCGTAGCAGTTGGTGAGTTCGTAATAGCAGTCCTCATAGACGATTTCCCAGTCGGTGATATCGGGATATGCTTCGCCGAGATTTTCAAGAACTTCCTCACATTCGAGAACGGAGGAAATGGGCTGCGTCGGCATAACGGTGTCCGGTTTTCCGTCATAGGTCACCCATCTGTCCCAGTTTGCCTCGGCGATGAAGGGGAATTTTCCTTCCACATCCGGACCTTCAACAACCGGTCTCGGGTCATCTTCTTCCGGCATGGATACGTTATAGCTTTCGTCGTCCATCCACGTTACTCCATAGATGATGAATCCGATGAATTTTCCGGTTTTTGTATCATAGGTGAGCTTCGCGTGGTATTTATCCGTTTTGCTTTCGCCGGAGGTTTTTCCCGGAACGAACCATTCGTATTTTTCCGTAACAATATAGAGAATCTCGGTTTTTTCGCCGAGGTCTGCGTTATAAAGAACTTCGGAATTTACGGAATAGGTTGTTTCCTTTATTTCGATGTTTTCTTCTTCAAAATATTTCTTTTTGCCTTCAACAAGGGCTTTTATGTAATCCTGAACCTTATCGGAAAGAATCGTTGTATAATATCCGGTTTCGTGATAGGTCATTTCCGTGAAAGCGAACTGGATAATCCGGTCTGCCTTTATAATGATCTCCTCCGGAGTTGCTTCGGAAACAGCGCCCTCCTGCGAAGGTTCTTCTTCCGGAAAAGTTTCCTCCGTTCCGCAGGCAACCAATGTTCCGCAGATCACAACAACAAGGGCAGCCATCACAAAAAGGATAGTTCCCCTGTGTTCCTTCGGCTGAAGGATTTCGGCAAAGCGCCTTTTAAGAGTTTTTGCGCCGCCGTAAAAACTTGTTGAAAGAAGAAGGGGGCTGTTCTGTCCTCTGCGCATAATGTTGAGGATCGTTGCGCAGTATTCCTGCCTTCTGTCCCCTTCCATTGCTCTTACAACCGCTTCGTCGCAGGTTATTTCGATATCGTTTTCCGCATGGCGGCACATGGTGCCAACCATCGGGTTGAACCAATGGACCGATGCCGCCAGCATAAGAAGGAATTTATACCAGATGTCGCCGCGCTTATAATGGGTGAGCTCATGGCGGAGAACAAATTCATATTCCTCCGGCAAAAGCGCTTCCGAAGGAAGGAGCACCCTTGGATTTCTGAAGCCGACCATCATCGGGCTTTTTATAAGGCGGTTTTCATAAAGGCGGACTTTTTCCGGGATTTCCATCTCTTCTTTAATGCAGTCGAAAAGTTCGAGGACTTCCGGATTTCCGACTTTTCTGTTCCAGGGTTTTGAACGGTTCACGAAGCGGAGATACATTGCAACGTTCCATCCGAAAACAAGCCCTGCGCCGATTGCCCATGCAACCGCCGCCACATAAACAACGGTATAAACAAGTTTTACCGGTTCGGTGCCCGGGTGCTCATTTTCATTTGTTTCCGTGCTCAGATTTCCGCTTTGGGGTTCCTTTTCCGGAACGGGAGAAATTTCCTCGTGCTCAAAGTCTTTTTCGCCGGAAATTTCTTCGGAAAAGCCGGGAGAAACGTTCCCATGATGAACGGTTTCTTCTTCTTTTTTAGTTAATATCATTTCATGTTTCGGAAGCTCCATTTTTATCGGAGCATCCGGAAGGTTGATTTTAAAAGGGATTATGAGATATATGGCAACAAAGACCCAGAGCCAATAGCGCCATTTTTTGCGGAATTTGTTTTCAAAAAGATTTGAAAACAAAAGAACGATTCCGATGGCGGCAGCGGAGGTCATTGATATTTCAATTATGTTGATGAACAGATTTTCAACCATTTTCTGCCTCCTTTACCGAAATTTTAATTATATTATATATAGTGTCTTTTTTCGGCGTTTTTGTTTCGCACTTTCGATAAATTTCTGGAGTTCGTCAAGTTCGCTGTCGTTGATGGTGTTGTTTTCATAGAGGTTTGCAACAAGGGATTTTACCGAGCGTCCGCAGAATTTTCCGAGCACGCTTTTGCTTTCGAATTCAAGATATTCCTCTTCGGAAACAAGGGCGGTATAGATATTTGTTTTAACACCCTCCGGGCGTTCGCAGGAAAGGAATCCTTTTTCGGTAAGGCGGGAAAGGAACTTGAGGACGGTTGTGGGTTGCCAGTTTTTTGCGGCGATTTCAGAATCGATTTCCATGCGGGTGACGGGCTTTTTTGCTTCCCAGATGGCCATCATGATTTCGAGTTCTGCGTTCGGAAGATGAACAAGTTCTTTTTTTTCAGTCATTTTAAAAATCTCCTTTTTACTACTGTCTAAGATACCATTATTGTACATCCGTACAATGATATTGTCAACAGTTTTTTGGAAATATTTTTACGTTTGTAGAAAATTATTTTAAAAAAAGCGCATCGCCCGATGGGAGATGCGCTTTTATCGGTTTTATTTTGATTTTTGGGTTATTGCTTCGTTACATTCCAGACGGCATTTTCCGGAATATCAAGGCTGTAATCGGTATCAATAAGCAAATATTGCTGCGAATATTTTTCACCGTCACCGACGGTAATGCTTCCGTTATCGACTATTTCAATCCTTGTTCCGTCGGCGGTTTCGATAATATATTTTGTATCTCCGCCGGTTACGGGATTGAATTTTTTCTCGTCGAACTGCGCAATTTCAACAGCAAACAATGTGGCTGCCAGTTTCTTTGCCTCTTCGTCTTTAAATACTGCGGATTTGATTTCTTCATAATTGCGATACTGAATTTCGAGGGAAACAATTTCCTCCAAAGTAATATCAACCGCATTTTCCAGACGAAGCACAATATCGTCAAGAGTTATATCCGTTTTCTGAAGTCCGTATCCAAGCGGACCGCCTCCGCGCGCAACAAGAGTGTAAAGTCCGTCATTGTTCATTCTGACTCTTATTAAAAGATGTCCGGGATCTTCTGCCTTACAGGAATATGTGTAATCAACAAAAAATTCGTTTTCTCCGCCGCAGACTTCGATGTTTTTCAGCTCAGTTGCTTTGTTTTCTTCCGGTTCGGATTCCATTATGATTTCAAAAATTTCTCCGATAACCCACGGATATACTTTTTTTGTATCATAAACTTCAATAGGTTCAAGGCTTTCGACCCATTCCTGTAAAGCGGCATCTTCTTCAGGAGAAGGCTCGTTCTGCTCTTCAGAAACAGGATTTTTCGTTTCTTCCGGTTCGGAAATTTCCGTTTCGCTTTGGGGTTCTTCCGGAACAAAAGGTTTTTCCTGTTCCTCCGGAGCACATGCGCAGAGCATGAGCAGGGCAATAACTAATGCAAGCAGTTTTTTCATTTTCATCTCTCCTTTTTCGGACAAAACAGTCGGCAGTTTTTTATTAAAAAATTTTACATTTGTAAAAAATCTCTTTTCAAAAAAGCGCACCGCACGGATTGGGTGCGCTTTTATCGGTTTTATTTTGCTTCTCTGAGCACAAATTCATCCAGCGAAACGCCGAAGAAATCCGCCATTTTTACAACCATTTCGAGATCCGGAACAGCCTCGCCGTTTTCATATTTGCTGACGGAGGTCTGTGAAATATGAAAAACCTCCGCAAGGTTTCCCTGGGTCATTTTTCTTTCTCTTCTAAGATTTTTAAGCATTGTAAGCATCTGTTCCACCTCCCATATATAAAGTCGCAAAAAATCGTCTTTTGTTTCAGGCTTTCAATTGTTTTTTTGCGGTTTTTCGGTTTTTTATAAAAACCCGGATTCCGCAGACCGCGTAATAAATTATCAGAGCGACGCCGATTTCAAAGGTCGAAGGGCCGACCCTCGGCGGCTTTAAATCATCAAGAATGGAATATATTCCGAAAAGTATTCCCGGAACCGCTCCAAGGCTTTTGCCGTTATCGAGGAAATAATCGCTTGCAAGAAGCGGCAGATAAAGGATCACCAGCGGCTTGAACGAATATTCCCCCAGCGAAACGCAAAGGAAAATTATGAGCAGCAGCATCGCCGTTGAAGGGACATAGCGCGGCAATTTTGATATATAAGAAGCAATGCGGCTTTTCATAATTTCACCTCCCATATATTAAGTAGCAAAAATCCCGGGTTTCGTTTCATGTTTTTCAGATATTTTTTGCCGCTTTTCGCTTTCTGATAAAAACATGGATTCCGCAGATCAGATAATAAATTATCAGTACTATTCCGATCCATGCCACAGTCGGACCGACATGCGGCTTTAAATCATCGAGTATCACGTAAATTCCAAGGAGGATTCCCGGCACCATTCCGAGGATTTTTCCTTTATCGAGCAGATGCGAACCGAAAAACAGGAACAGGATATATCCCCACCAGAGCCAGGGAAATTCCCGCTCTTCAAAACTGATAAAAAACGTCAGCGCTGCAAAAAAGACCGGCAGAAAATAATAAAGGATTTTTGAAAAAGTTGAAGCAATGGGATCTTTCATGATTTCTCCTTTTTAATAAATTTCCGTTCCTCCCCATTCAACAAGGGTGAATCCTTTTCTTTCAAAGGTCGGAAGAACCTGCGGTTCGATTTCGATTGGTTCATCAAGCGCCTTCCAGACCATATGGATTCTTATCAGGCTGTCCGGTTCGGGGTCAACGGTGAGCTTTGCGATTTCGGAATATTCATCGCCGGAGAAGGAAATGAGGTTATAGGGATTTTCCTGCATCCTCGGCACCCAATAGGTTATAAAATCGTTATATTCCCTTGGGGTAAGGCCCATTTTTGCAAGGTTTTCCCGGAGGAAGCTTTCGGTTTCGCTGCCTTTTACAACAAAGCCTTTTTCATAAGTCCATTCCGGTCTTGCGGTGCCTTCCCAGAAAAGGTAGTAATGGGTGGAATTATCCGCAAGGTTTGTAAGTGTGCCGTCAGGCCTTGCAAGGACCTTCCAGCCGTTATTGAGTGTGGGATAGGTATAAGTTATTCTTCCGTCAAAATCGAGTTTTACGGTCACCTCGGTCTCCTTTTCGGGATAGAGATAAATCACCGGTTTTGCTGTGGCGGGGTTTTCTTCACAAACTTCTTCCGGCTCAAAAATGCTGTCGATATTTGCTTTGATTATTTCCGCAAGTTCCGTTACGGAATAAAGTTTTCCCACCTCGATAAGTCCGATGCTCATCATGCTTTCGGCTGTTTCGATGAAATATTCGTTTTTTCCGTCGCTTAAAATCGTTCCGGCGGCAAAACCCTCAATAAGGCAATAGGTCATTTTTATTTTTGAAATGTCGGGTATTTTTGCGGAAATCTGTTCCTTTATTTCAGGAGTGAGCACCAGATCTCTCCGGACTTCGCCGAGTTCGCCAAGTTCCACAACGGTAAAGCCTTCTTTTTCCAGAACAACATAGGCGGCTTCTTCCCCGGCGGAATTTTCAAGAACGGTATAAAATTGCTCCGTACTGACGGTAAAATTCAAAAGCGATTTTTTCGCAATGATTTTATCGCAGAGGGAAAGCATTTCGTCCCTTGAACCAGTGTTTGTGGTAAACATTTCGATAAGCTTTCCGGTATCAAGAAAAAATCCTTCTTCGAGGAATTTATAAGGGTCGGATACGGAAATATTTTCGCCTTCCGCGGGTTTGTAATAATAGGATTCTTCTATGGCTTCGAATCCGCCGGAAACCGGTTTCTGTTCATCCGGTTCGGAGGTTACGGGGTTTTCTTCCTCCGGAACAACCGGATTTTCTGCTTCGGGAACAGAGGGCGGTTCCGTTTCCGGAATTTCCGGTTTTTCCTGCATTCCGCAGGAACAGAACATCAGTATTGCAATCAGAACTGCAAGAAGTTTTTTAAGCATGAATAACACCTCTTTCGTTTATCCGTTAACGGCGTTTATCGGGTCTTCCTTCGTTGCGAAATCGAGGAAATAATCATAGCCGTCGATATCGGTTTTATAGCGCAGACCGTAGTTCATATCGCTTGAAACCATAATGACTTCGGTTCTCGTGAGGATTACGGAATATTTCGTCCAGGTGTTGAATTCGACCGTCAGAACAACCTGGTCGCCGCTGACTTCCGGAAGTTCGTTTCCGAAGAATTTTTCCGCTTTTGAGGAAACGCTGATATTTCTTATGCGCTTTACAATTTCCTTGACAAAATCCGTTTCAAGATTATTTCCCGGGGCATATCCTCTTGTGAGATTCTGATGTTTCGCATGGATTTCAAGGATATTTTTCTCGTTAACAAGTCCGAACCAATAGGGAATAACCTTTTCGCTTTCGCTGAATTCCGTTTCTGCCGTTTCAAGGAAATATAATCCCGGACGTTCATAAACAATCCAGGCCTGGTTTTTCTCGCTTTCCGGAACTGCGCTTCCGCTTAATACAAAGCCGTTTTCATAAAGATAGAAAGTATATTTCTTTCCGTCGGAGGTTCTTGCAAATTCAACCGCATCGATTCCGGAAAGGGGTTTTCCAAGTTCGTTCATGGATTCATCGTCAAGCCGCTTTACAAAATTCTTCCGGCTGAGAAGGCTTCTGAGCAGATCGTTGGTTGCGGAAGAAGCGGTAACCGCGGTTTTTTCGGTGTTATTGAAAATCGTTGCAACGGTTTCAACGTTCATGGGGATAACGTAGTTTGTTCCGGTCCAGTCATCAACGGGTTCGCTGGGAAACTGGGACTGGGTTCCCGCTCCCTGGATAAAATAGCTGTCCGCAAGGTTGGAAAATTTTATGAAAAATTCTTTCATCCGGCTTGCGTCAAAGCGATAGGCGTTTTCGTCGCCCTTGCGGTAAAGGGTGAAGCATCCGGTATCCCATACGATTTTTATATAATCGCCGGATTCCATCACAATATGGATTTCCGTCGGAAGGGGCATATCCGGATTTTTCGGTGCGCTTACAACAAGATTTGTATCTTTGAGGATATTGAGAAGGG
This sequence comes from Oscillospiraceae bacterium, assembly GCA_017399625.1. Taxonomy (GTDB): domain Bacteria; phylum Bacillota; class Clostridia; order Oscillospirales; family Ruminococcaceae; genus UMGS1668. Next base: position 16,355 of record JAFQBT010000096.1, on the reverse strand, counting down.
CATTCGCCTGTTCCCTTCCGATTCCGACTCTTATATATTCATCCGCATAGCTTCCGACCATGAAAGCGCTCGCAAGGCCAAGGTCAATGCTGTCGATAAGGTCTTCGCAGTATTTTTTCTGCTCTGCGTCTGCCCAGACGATATTCTTCGGAAGAACGTCCCCTTTCGGGATATATTTTCCCTTCGGTGCTTCGCCGGAATAGACATCGGCATATAAATTGTAACCGATGGCAGGGTTTGCTTCTCCTTCGCAATATTCTTCCGAATCCTCAATATTTTCTTCAGCAAGAAGCCGGATATCGGAGAAAACCTTTCTGCAGATTTCGCCGTCGAAAACGCTTGCGTTTTCATAACCTTCGCCGGTTATGATAAGCCTTCCATCATAGGAAATTCTTGTAATGCCTCCGGTTTCCATTTCGATATAAACCGCAACGAAACCGCCGGTGCTCGGATTGACGGATTCGGTGGTGCTTCTGATTTCCATTTCGCCGAGCATGCTCATAATCGCTTTTGCGGTTTCCATATCCATCTCCACAACGTAATCTTTATCGCTGGGCTGAACTATAAGGGTGATTCCTTTTATTACCGTTTCCGCCTTTCCGGAACAGATATTATTGATGGAATTGCCGTAATGTTCCGCCTTATTTGAAGCGGCAAGGACTTCGTCATTTGAAAAATCCTTCGACGGAATAAATTTATTCGCAACCTCTCCGGAAACAATTTTTCCGGAAAAATCGCTGCTGAAATTCGCCTTTGTTTCCGGATAGCCCTTTGCGGAAGAAGTTCCGCCGGAAACGTTAATCCAGATTGCGGGACGGATTCCGCATTTATATTCCACCGGAATACCGTCGTCGCCGATTCCGAAGGTGACTCCGTTCACAATAGTTGCCATATCCTGGCCAAGACCGGGTGAACGGGTCCACCACCACCAATATTCTCTTCCGTCGGTTATATCTTTAAAAAGATTTTTCTCCGCGGCGGGTGTCGGTTCGGTGTAAATATTCCAGCCGTCCGGGAAATATTCAAGAACTTCGTCATGGCTCAGGAGGAAAACCATATCCGTTGTGCTGTTTCCGCCGATTGCGCCGAACATTCTTTTGTTATCCGGATTTTTAAGAACGGTTTCGGAAATCATCATTCTTTCTTCTTCGGAAAATGCGGATTCAATAAAATCCTCGTTGAGCCATCTTCTGATATCCGAATTTTCCCAGGTTATCTTTTTTCTGTTTTCGTGGTAAGGAAGTGCTTCGATGCAGTCCTTTGTTATAAGAAGGAGCTTGCCTTCCCCTTCGCCGATAACAAGCCATTCAAGTTCGCCGTTATAATTTCCGAAGGTCACAATATCGCCCTTCCGGTTTCCAACGGATGGTCTGTTCGGATTTTCAAAAAATCCGTTTTCGAGCATAAGTTCCACAATTCCGATATTTGCGATGAGGTCATAATTTTCGTTGTGGTGCGGATAATAGCGCATTCTTATATCGTCAAAAATGTTTTCAAGACCGGGATAAAGCCCGCCGTAACCTTTTTGCACCCATTCAAAAAGCTCGATTTCTTCTTTTCCGGTTTCCGGATTTTCGATGAGGACAAATTTCCATCTTTCAACTCCGCCGGATTCTCCTCCGCTTTTATGTTTATAATCAAATTGGCAGGAATAAACAAAGGTGCCGTATTCGCCGGATTCCTTTTCGATTTTCAGCTCAAAATCGGTTACGTAATCATCGCCGCTTTCAATTCTTTCCCTTGCAACATGATATTTCAGGTACTGTTCCATCCTGTAGAAATTTCCGGTTTCTTTATCAAGTTCGGAGAAATCCGGAACTTCAAGGGTTACAAAAGCGCTGTGGTAAAGATAGAAAAACTGAACAACAACGTCCGGAATTCCGGGGTTTGCCTCTTTATATTTTTCCCAATGCATGGTCGTTCTGTAGCTGTCTATGGAATTATCATAATGTGCGGGGTTTTCGATAAGCCCGAGCAGATCCGGATTTTCTTTTGCGAAAGCGACAATATCTTCCGCGGTTTCGAGGGAATTGTTTTCCCTTATTTCAAAACTGTATTCGGCGTAAACATCAGTCGGGGTGAGCGCTTCATCAAAGAAAACCGCTCTTCTGAGGGTATATCTGCCCTCCGGAAGATTGAAAGCAAAGTTCCCTTCAAAACTGTCCATCGGAATATCTCCGCAGAAAAGGGCGCTTTCGCCTGCTTTGAGCATAAGCACGCCGCCGCTTCCGAAAGCTCCGGCAAACTTTTCTTCTCCGTCAATTTCCGCCTGAACAATGGTTGCGGAATCGACCCAGATTGTTTTTTTGCCGTTGTTGGTGATGACCGCTTCCATTTCGATTCCGTTTTCCTTGCTATAGGAAATTTCCGTTCCCTCCGCAGGAACAACGGATATATCAGCGGTGTTTTCATTTTTGCCTGCGCTCGGATTGGTAAGGAAAATAACTCCGAGAGCCACAGCCGCGGCAACGCAGATTATAACAATGAGAAGAGTTGTTTTTTTGAAGTTCATTATACATTTCACCCTTTCTTTAACAGCGCATTCGCCGAAGGAAAGAACTCCGCCATAAAGGGGATTCGTTCCGTTTCCGGCAAGGGCAACAAGGCTTTCGGCATATTCGGTGCGGATATCGTTTTTTGCGCCGGAAAGAACCGCTTCGTCACAGGAAACTTCCATATCCCGGATAAAAGCGTTGTAGCAGATCCAGACCAGCGGATTGAACCAATGAACGTAGAGAGTAAAGGTTGCCAGAAGCCGCCAGAGGTTATCCCCACGGCGGATATGGGTGCATTCATGGGAAATTACCGAAGCAACTTTTGCCTCGTCATCAAGGTCAAAATTCATCGGAAGAATAATCTTCGGTTTTATAAGTCCGCAGACAACGGGGGTTCTGAAAAACTCCGAAAGGCGGATTTTATCGGTATATTCGATGCTTTCGAATTTAAGCTTTCTGAGCACCGCAAAATATCCGATTATTCCGAAAAGGAGCAGCGCTCCCGTTCCGAAAATCCAGACAGTTCCGAGAATCTGGTTTTTATCCATGGGAACGGTTGTGATAACCGGTCCGGTTACAATTTCGCCGGTTATGGCGGAATGATAGGGCATATCGACGTTCGGGTTATCCCTTCCGGGATTTACAAAAACCGGGAACTCCACCCGCTCGCTTTCGTTCTTTACAAAAACAACCGAGGTTCCGACGTTTTCCTCAACGACCTCCGCTTCCGGAACGATGTTGAAAAAGCTCAGGTTGCTTTCAAGCGAAAACGGCACCATAAGCCGGAGGAAAACAAATGCCCATGCGATATAGAAAACCTTTCGCGGAACGGCTTTTTTGAAAATAAGGCGCAAAGCAAGCAAAGCCGCCATCAGCGGAATCGCGGAAATCGAAAGGTTCAGAACTTTTAAATATAAATCAACGATCACAAAAATCACCTCGTTTCAGATTCAGTAAAACGGAATCATTTCTTCCCGTTGATGATTTTTTTAAGGGCTTCAAGTTCCTCTTCGGAGATGTTTTCGTCTTCGAGAAACGCGGAGAAAAATGCGCTTGCGGAGCCATGGAAGAATTTATCCACAAGACCCTTTGTTTCGGTTCTGCGGACTTCTTCAAGAGAGAGAAGCGGAGTGCAGAGAAAATCCGGTTCGCTGCGTTCAACGGCGCCCATTTCAACAAGGGTTTTTATTATTGTATAAGTGGTGTTTTTGTTCCATTCATAACGCTCCGCCGCCATAAGGCAAAGGTTTTTTGCGGTGGTTGCGCCGTTTTCCCAAAGAAGCTGCATGACTTTTATCTGGGAGTTATTGAGCTTTTCTTTCTTCTCTTTCATATATGAATCCTCCTTTGGACTAAACTTATAGTCTTTACAGCTTCAATATAGACTATTTTTATAGTCCTGTCAAGACTAAATTTATAGTCTATTCGGAATAGGAATATTTTTGCAACAAAAAAAGCCGCAAACGCGGCTTTTTTCTTTTTTAATTAATTCCAGATAACTTCGTCCTCGCCGAAATATACCGAATCGTAATTATTCGTATCGTTTATTTCGATTCCGTTTTTGCGGTGAACGTAAATTCCGCCTGGGGGATCGATTTTTGAAAGATACTGTTTTGCCTTTTCTTTTCCTTTTTCGGAAAGCATATCAAGGAAACTTATTTCCTCGCCGGTTTCAAGGTCAAAGATAAGGCAGCTCTTTTGGTTATAAGCAATATTTGTATAATATGAACCGTATTCGTTTGCCCGACGCTCAATATTATATTGGTTCGAACTGAAAACCGCATATCTTTCGCCGATTATGCTGAGCCACCAGTCGCCCACATCGAAAACCCATGCAAGTTCCTCGGAAGTCGGGTTATCTTTTTTGAAAAATTCCGCAACGGTTTTCCGGGAATAATTTTCCGAAATGAATTTTTCAAATTTTCCGTTTATCTTTTTCGCGTTGGGATAAAGTTCTTCATTGATAAGGCAGTAGCGGAGATTTCTGTAAAGGGCGGTATATTCGTTTTCCTCCGGAAGAATTTTCTGGACAGAAACATCCTTTGCTTCGGTAAAGAACCTTGCGGGTTCGTTTTTCCCTTCAACATATCCGGTGATATCCCGGGGGATATTTATTACCATGTGCCTCTGGACGTCGTAAATTTCAAAGCCGGGGGAATCATAGAAATATCTGTTCCCGTAATCGAAATAGATTCTGTCAAAATCGATATGCCAGTCGCCTTCGGTTGTAAGACCTGCAAAATCCGTTTTCATATCGTGAAGGAAATTGAATTCGGTCATGCCCTGGCTTACGCAGGCAACGTTTACGGATTTGTTGAGGATTTCGTCAATATCCGTTCCGGAATAGAAAAGTTCCTCCATGGAAAGGCGTTTTCCGGAGATTATGTCCCAATATCCGATTTCGGTATCAAAGAAAAGATCCGCGCCGTCCTGGAACGGATAAATATACGGAAGAGTTACCGCCACGGAAAGATATCCGTTCTGCATTTTTACAATTACCGCGGTTTTCTGACCCTCGGTATATGCGTTGTAATACCAGTATGTAAGGCCTTCGATATATTCGCCGATGGCTTCCTGATATTCATCATATTCCGCCTCCAGCTTCTTTACGTTTTCAAGAATAAAGGCGTTTATTTCGTCCTCAAGAGCCCGATTCGTCAGGAATTCAAGCTTATATGTTCTCGTTCCGTCGGAATGTGTTCCGATTTCAAGAGGGATATATTCAGGCCTATACTCATAATCCCTTCCGCCGGAAAGCGCCCAGACATATCCGGGAGTTTTTTCCGGTTTTTTTGTTCCGGTTCCGACCGCTTCGAATTTTTCAAAAGCCGGCGCGGAATAATCGTAATCAATATCGGAAACGGCAACATAGCCTGCTTTTGCGATGGCAAGCTGTCCTTCTTCGGAGGTCATCCATTCAACAAGCTTACGGACGTTGGAATCCTCCGGCTCCGCGGAATCAAAAACCGCATAGTTATAGCCGAGGAGGGGATATTCCTTTGCAACGATGGTTTCCTTATCCGGTGCGATTCCGTCAACTTTTATGAATTTGACTCCGTCGCCGATTCCGTACATTTCCGCCGCATAGGCATAGACGGAATAGCCGATGGAATTTTCCGCATAATCGTTGATTGCAACCTCGTCAATAAGTCCGCCCATGGAACCGACCCGAAGATAGGTTTCCGCTTCCATAAGAGGCACATCGCCCATGAATTCATTCATATAGTTCTGGCTTCCGGAATCGGCGTTGCGCTGATAGGCGATTATTTCCGCGTCGTTTCCGCCCACTTCCTTCCAGTTTGTGATTTCGCCGGAATAGATTTTCCGGAGCTGTTCCCGGGTGAGTTCGTCAACCGGGTTGTTGACGTTCACCACAAAAACAAAGCCTTCATAAGCAAGGGGAACGCTTTCGATCTTCATTCCCGCGTCTTCGGCAATTTTAAGCTGTTCCGGGGACATATCGCAGGTGAGCACAAGATCAACCGTTCCTTCAACAAGTCTTTCAAAAGCGCGCCAGGTTTTTGTATGCCCGACGTCCTGATATGCAGATTCCGTTGTTTTTCCGAAAATAACGGAACGGATTCCCGCCTCAAGCGGAATAAGCGAGGTGGAACCGTCGATTTTCGGGAAATCCTCCCGGAGATATGCAAGATGCTCCGGCGCAATAATTTCCGGTTCGGCGGGTTTTTCCGGTTCTTCCGGTTCTTCCGGAAGGGAGCTTGATTCGGTGCTCGGTTCGGAAGAGGATTCCGGAATTTCCGGTTCCTCCGGAACCTTTGAGCACGCAGTGAGCACCATGAGCACCGCAAAAATCAACGCAAGAAATTTCTTCATCAAAATCGCCTCCTCACCATTTTATATCATCCTCATTGAGGTTTATACTGACTCTTTCGCCCGTTCCTCTTTTTATAAACCGGACGTTGATTTTCTTTCCGGAAAGGCGGAAACTTTCGATTATATCGAATTTATCGAATCCTTCGGCTTTTGCCCTTTCCTTTCCGGTTTTCGTGAGCATATCGGTGAATTCGATTCGTTTTCCGGTTTCCATATCAAAAATAAGGGTCGGGGTTTTGCTGTAATATTCACGGTTGTTTTCATCAATATAAACCGATGCAGCCGGGAGCATTACTATAAAATACCTGTTTCCGAAAAGCTTTGCATCCGGGAAATCCCATACTTTATAATAACCGTCCTGCGCTTTTTTGTCCAGTTCCTTTCCGACTGTTTCAAGGCGGAAATGTTTTTCCACATATTCTTCTATTGCGGAATTTATTTTTTCATAAATTCTGTTTTCTTCCGGGTTACGCAAAACCGCATAGCCGAAAGGAGTTCCGTATCTTTCGGTTGTCGCTTCCGTTTCCTCAACCCTTTTGAATCTGATATTCCTTTCGCCTTCACGGAAAAATTTAACCGGCTCGATTTCAGTAAAATATCCTTCCATATCGTCCGGAACGGAGGTTACCATATAATCATCAAGGAAAATATCGGTTTTTAAAACCGCGCCGTTTTCAAAATACGGATTTCCGAAATCAAAATAGATATAATCGGCGGTCAAGCTCCAGTTTTCCTTCGGCATTCCCATAAAATCCGCCTTCATCGGATAATAGGTTCCAAGGTCGTTTGCCGGCTGATAAACCGCAAGCTCCATAAATTCGTTGAGGATTTTATCAATGTCCGTTCCCGCCGGGAAAAGTTCTTCCATCGAAAGGCGTTTTCCGGTTTTCATATTCCACACCGCGGTTTCGGTGTTATATGAAAGCTTAAGGCCTTCCGACATTTCGGCTGTATAATAGCTGTATTCCATTGCCACCGCGACGGAAAGGTATCCATTTTTCGCCGAAACATAGACCGAAGCGGGCTGGCCTTCTTTATAGCAGCTCGCATCTTCGGAACCTCCGAAATAATGCAAAAACTGTTCCATTTCCGCAAAAATATGGGAACTTCCGCTTGCCGCGGAAAGATCCTCCTTCATCTTCAAAAGGAGCTCTTCGCTTTTCTTTATGCTCTGGAGGATAAAATCATTTACCTCCGCTTCGAGTTTTTTATCAGCAAGGGCATCGAGATAATAGGTTTCCGTGCCGTCCGGATGCGCCTTTATCTCAAGGGGAATAAATTCCTCCCTGCCTTCGCCGAGGATATATTCATAGGAAGGGATATCCGCGGAATCAAAAGCGATTCCCGCTCCGGTGCCTTCATATTTTTCGATATGCTTTTCGGTATATTCAAAGCCCACGTCCCGAAGGGTTACGTATCCGGCTTTTGCAACCGCAAGCTGGCCTTCGTCGGAAGTCATCCATTCTACAAGCATCCGGACGGGAGAATCCGACGGTTCTTCGGAATCAAAAACCGCATAGTTATAACCGAGGAGCGGATAGGTTCCCTTTGCCATATTGTTCTTGCTGACTTCCGCGCCGTCAACTTTTATGAATTTTATTTCGCTTCCGCCGCCGTACATATCCGCCGCATAGGCATAGACGGAATAGCCGATGGCGTTTTCCGCGTTGTCGTTATAGGCAACCGCATCCATAAGACCGACCATGGAGCTCGGTCTGCCTTCCTCCGGAGCATCCATAAGCGGAACTTCGCCCATGAATTCAATCATATAGTTCTGGCTTCCGGAATCGTTGTTGCGCTGATAGGCGATTATTTCCGCGTCGTTTCCGCCCACTTCCTTCCAGTTCGTGATTTCGCCGGAATAGATTTTGCGAAGTTCATCCTGGGTGAGTTCATCCACCGGGTTGTTCGCGTTTACTACAAAAACAAAACCTTCGTATGCAACGGGAATCGCTTCAAGAAGGATTCCCCTTTCATCCGCCATCTTCCATTGTTCTTCCGAAAGCGGGCAGGAAAAAATCATATCCGCGTGGCCGGTTATAAGGTTATGGAACGAAAGCCATGTGCTCGAATGGGAAACATCAAGGGTCGCTTCCTCGATTGTTTTTCCGAAAATTTCCGCACGGATTCCAGCTTCCAGCGGTATCAGCGAAGTTGAACCGTCGATTTTCGGGAAATCCTCCCGGAGCAGTTCGGTTATATTTTCCGGAATTTCTGCCGGTTCCTCCGGAACGGAGCTTGTTTCGGTGCTCGGTTCGGAAGAGGATTCCGGAATTTCCGGTTCCTCCGGAACCTTTGAGCACGCGGTGAGCACCATGAGCACCGCCAGCAAAAGGGCAATTTTCTTTTTCATTCAGGTTCACTCCTTCTCCGATATTTTTTAACATCCGCCGCTTCGGGGTCACATATTGTTATTTTCAAAAATGCTCATAATTTTCCATGCTTCCTGTTCGGTATAGCTGAATTCATCGGAATTTTCGGAAAGCAATTCCCACGTAAGACCGCCATCGGAACTTATATAATAATATGTTGTGGTTTTCTGATTTCCGGCATCATCGGTATAATATGCGGGGATTCTCATAAACCCGATGTTTTCATAGAACAGAGGAATCCAAGGAAGGCAGAACGAAATGTTTTTGTCCTCCGGAAGATCGACCGATATTTTTTCCCAGTTTATTCCGCCGTCTTCCGTTCGGAAAATCGCGGGTTCCGGCTTGCTTTCGCCGATGGCATAGCCGGTTTTTTCCGAAACGAAGGATACATCCAGAAGGTTATCCGGAACGATTATATTGCTGTCCTTGCGTTCTGTGATTTCTCCGTTTGCGCTGATATCATAAAAAATATATTTTCCTTCGTCCTCCGCCGTATTAAAAATCCAGAGAGCGCGGTTTTCGCCGATGATGCTTATATACATTTCCGATATTTTGCAATCGATTCCGTCAATGTCGTTTACTTCCCAGTTTTTTCCGTTGTCATCGGAAAACAAAAGCCTTAACGGTTCATTTTTCGTTCCTTTTCCGACGATAATAAAGGTGCTGCCGTCTTTATAATCAAAACAATATAAATCATTTTCCGCGGTGGTCAAAGGAAGCTTTGATTCTTCGCCGGTTCTGCCGTAACGGACCGTATCGCCTTCGCCGGGATAAAAGGAAACTCCATCACCATAGAGCGAAACAAGATGCAGATAATTAACAATATCAAGGTCAATTTTCAATGGTCTCCTCAAGGCGGAATCCTGTTTGCTTTCCGGCTCGGAAGGAACTTCCGGAATTTCCGGTTCCTCCGGAACTTTTGAGCACGCAGTGAGCACCATGAGCACCGCAAAAAAAAGTGCAAGAAATTTCTTCATCAAAAGTTCCCCCTTTTTTATTTTTTCACTGAAATTCTCATTTCATATTCGCTGATTCCTTCAACGGAATCCTTTGGCTGCTCGATTATTATGAACCAATCGGCAATATCCGCTGTTCCGACTTCCGGAATTTCCGCGGAAACCCGAACGGTAAATTTTCCACCGGAAATATCGATTCCGGAAACGCTGTAGCGAACAGAACCGCTTGATGCCCGGATATGACTTATAATGAGAACGTTATTTTCAAAAAATTCCCCGCCGTATTTTTTAAGCTGTTTGTCTGCTGAATTTTCCATATCTCCCCAAAAATAGATTCCTTCCGTATCCATAAGAAGGGAAATAAGCTCATCCATATTTTCAATAACGATTACCGGGCGGTCGCTCTTGGTTTTCTTTTCGTTTTCCGCATGATACCAGAGAAGATAATCGCTTTCGCCGGAAGGGCTGTTTGAACGGAGAACGAATGATTTTTCCGGAATTACGCTTTTTTCCGGATCAAAAGTATTTTCGAAAGGAATTTTTTCTTCCGATTCCGGCTTTATCAAAAATTCCGCGCCGATGCGGAAGGATTTATATTCCCCGGCTTCTTCGGTGGAAATATGTTTTATGATTCTGTATTCGCCTTCCGGAAGCCTTCCGTAAATCCATGCGAAATCGGTGCTCCATTCCCTTTTTTCACCCGGAGCAAGAAGAAGCGCAATTTCGTTGAATCCGTAATTTTTCCGGATTGCCGGAAGAATATACCATTTTCCGTTTTCTCTGAACTGAAGGCTGAAATCCTCGCTGAAAACAACCTCCGTCCCGGAAATATTTTCAATCAGAACGGTTATTTCCGAATCAGAAACCGCCGAAACTTCCATCTTTGCCGGAAGATTTTCGTCCGGAACCTGAATCGCCTCCGTTTCCGGTTTCTTTTCATTTAAAGGAATTTCTTCCTCCGAGCATCCGCAAAGCATCAGAAGCAAAGCGGCAAGAAAAATCAGAATTTTTTTCATGTTCCGGCACCTCCTTTTTTTGTTTATACGATCACGAACTGCGCCGCAAGGGTAACTTTTTCTCCCGGATCATTTTCGTTTTCGAAAATGGTGAAATATTTTATAAGGCGGTATTTTCCTTCCGGAAGATTTCCGTAAATCCTTCCGAAATTATCGCCCCAGGTGCAGCTGCTTTCCTTTTCCAATATGTACGCAACTTCGATGAAGCTTGCTTCATGCTTCGGCGAAAGGCGGTGCCATTCGCCGTCCTTATCAAATTCAAGGAAATAAAATTCCTCATACCCGATTTCGCATTTGCTTTCGTTTATGATTTCGAGCGCGATTTTTTCCGAGGAAACCTCGGTTATTTTAAGCCGGAGAATATCGGTATCGGTGATAAATTCCTCCGAAACACCGAGAGATCTGTTCCCGGCGCCGCAGCCGGAAAGCAGAAAAATTGCCGCAAGAGCAAGCGCGATAATTCTTTTCATTGACCCACCTCAAAAAAATTTTTATACTATTTCAAATCCGAAGAAAGCAAGGTGCCTTCCGTTTTTGTAATTTTCCGCATCCATAAAGAAGTTTTTGCAAAGGCGATAGCTTCCCTTCGGGAGTTCGCCATAAATAAGGCTTAAATCCGCGGTCCATTCCGACGTTTCTCCGGGCTGAACGGTCCAGAGAACGGTATCAAAAGCGGGTGTTTCCGGAGGTTCAACTGTGACCCATTCTTCGCCCTCAAGCCGCTGGATAAAATAATCGTCACCGAATCGGACTTCCGCTCCCCAGCCGTTTTTTATTTCCGCGCGGATAACCGTTCCGGAAATTTCCGCTTTATCTTCAATGTTATAGCTCAGGGTTATGTTATCTTTTTCGAAACCGGTTATTTCAAAAAATCCGGAAACAATCTGTTCCTTTTCCGCGCCCGCATCGTTTTTGAAAACAGCCCGGAGGTCGATTCTGTATTTTCCGATGGGGAAAAGGCCATAGACTCCGTCGGTGTTCTTATAAAAATCAAAGCTTTCCCCCGGGGCAACCGGAATCATCGTATCATCATGTGTGATTCCGCGGATAAATTCGAGCTTTTCAAAACCGGTTTCGGTTTCATAAAAGACCTCCTCCGCAGCGGAAAGCTTTATCTCACGGTCGCTGTTATTGGTAAAGCGGATTCCGAATCCCCAGTTGCGGCATTCAAGGGATTCCGCCTTCACTTCAAGGCTTTCCGGAAAATTTTCCGCTTCGGTAATTCCGAAAGTGATTTCCTTATACCAGTTTCCGTTATATTGTTCGCCTTTTTCAAAACCGCCGAATGTCATTTTATATTCGCCGGCGGAAATTTTGCCGAAAAGTTCTTCAATATCAATAACCCATTCTGCCGTTTCTCCGGGATGGGCGGAAAGTTCGTTATTATAAAAAATCTCATAATCCCCCACCGGGATTTCTTTTCCGTCCTCAATTTTATAAAGACATACGCCGTCGGCTCTTATTTTTTCTTCGCCGGAATTTTCCGCAAGAACGACCGCTTCGCCGGCGGAAGCGCTTTTTACCGAAAGAGAAAGCGGAAGGATCTTTTTGTCCGTTTCCCCTTCGCCGCAGGAACAGAACAAAAGAAGCATTATCAATAATAAAGTAACCGTTTTACGCATTTTCGTTTCACCTCTCGATGGCAATAATTTCAAATTCGCCGTAAGCGCGCTGGCTTCCGGAAACCATTCCGTCCTCATTGAGGATGCGGATATCTTTATAGACCCGGTAGGTTCCGCTCGAAAGAGCGCCATATCTTTGCGCGATATTGCCGCCGGATTCAAAAACGCCGCCCGGTTCAAGGATATGGGCTATCATGGTGAAGAAATATTCGCCCTTTTCCTCCACGGGTACCCATTCTTCGCCGTCCTTATATTCGATATAATAATCCGCGCCGAACTCGATTGTATCCTTCGAATTGTTATTCAGCTCAAAAGTGAGGTTCTCCGAATCCGCAAAGGTGACTTTGATGGTGAAAAGATTCGGGTCGATTTCCGGTTCGGCAGAAACGCATCCGCAAAGAGCAAAAATAAGTGCAAAAAACATTGCAAAAAACTTTTTCATAATAAAATCCTCCCTTAAAATGCAGAAAATGCCGCCGCCATTAAAAGGCAGCGGCATCCTTTTTTTGATTAAACAAGGCTTGCGTAAATTTTATATTCACCTGTTCCGATGTCGATTTCGACCGTAAGGATTATAACGCCCTTTGTCACCTCTCCGGGAACAAGAATGTTTTCCTCCGGAATGGAATAGGTTCCGTTTTCTGCGTCCCCGGCCATGGGAACGAAAAATCCGCTTTTAAATTCCTCTTCCGTAATGGTTTTTGTAAGGTTAATAACGTAATTTTCGCCGTCTTTTCCGGAACCGACAAATTTTCCTTCCACCCAGAAAGCGGAAATAATTTCATCACCGGCGGAAATATCGAAAAGGACCACCGAAACGGAATCCTCCTCAACGGAAATTTCAATGCTTCGCTTTTTGTTGAGCTTTTCTTCAAGAAGCTCCGCACCGTCGGAAGCTTCTGCCGAGTCTTCTTTTGAAGAGGAGCTTGAGGATTGTTCCTTAAGTTCGCCGTTTCCGCTTGCTCCCTCAACCGGACCGTTCGCGGAAGTAGTCATGAAGAAGAAATCTTCCAGCGCATAGCGGAAATCCGAATCGGATTCTCCCTCCTCCGATTCCGGGAATATTTCCAGAGCGACCTCCGGTTCTTCCTGCATTTCGGCTTCCATCGGTATTTCGGATTTCACCGCTGCATTATCCTGCGATTTGCTGTCGGAACGCATCGAATCAAAGAATCCGTCCATAATGGTCATTGCCTGCGGTTCACTTTCCGCCGCAATATCCGAGGAAAGTGCGCTCCCGAAAACCGGAACAGCGACACAGATAAGAACAACCGCCGCCGCGGCCGCTATTATTCTTGAATATTTTTTGAAGGGCAGAACCTTCGGTTTTTCGTTTTCCGCACGCTCAAAAATGCTTTGAGCATCGGGAATTTCGGGAATTTTTATGCTTTCGTCCAATCTTCGGAACGATTCTTCGAATTCGTGCTCAAAATCCCTGCTGCTGTGCTCAGCCATTGTTCTCACCTCCCAGCTTTTCTCTCAATTTTGCGTATGTACGGTGGAGTTTCGAGCTTACCGTACCCTGGGGCTTGCCGATCATTCCGGCAATCTCCTTATTTGTGTAACCATGGAGCACCGAAAGAACCACAACCATTCTTTCCTCTCCGTCAAGTTCCGAAAGTGCCTTTGCAAGGCTTGCGTTTTCGGAAACAATTTCTTCAATATTTTCCGAACCTTCAACGGGAGTTTCCGTCAGTTCCTCAAGATTATATACCGCGCGGCGCTTTATCATATCCGCAATTTCCTTTTTGCAGCGGACGCCGAGAATCCTGAATGCCCAGGAAGGAAAAGCCGAAGGATCCCGGAGTTTTCCGATCCCGCGCCAGAGTTCAACAAAGGTATCCGCAACAACGTCCGCGGCTTCCTCCGAATCTCCAAGAGTATAAAGCGCAAATTTATATAAATCCTTATAGCAGGAATAATAAAGGTCGGAAAAAGCATCCTTTTCGCCTCTGGATGCCCTGACAACCAAATCTTCATTCACTTTCATAACCACACCACCAATCATGGCTATCATTATATTAGTGCGAAAAAATCGCCTTTTTGTTGCATTAAAAAAGAAAAATATCAAAAATATTTTTTCATTTTAATTATAGCGCATATTTGTGAATAAATATATTCTATTTTGGAATATTTTGAGATTTTTGTTGAGAAAGTCAAAAAAAGCCCGCAATGCGGGCTTTTTTATTTTATAAATTTCAGATAAAAATTTTTTTCATTTTTATTTTCTGAAACGCAAGTCAGACCGAGATTTTGAAAAATATCTATGGTTTTTGAAAAGGATTGCTCAAGCCCCAAACCCATAACGCCATAAGTAGTTTTGATTGTTTCTTCGGGAAAGAATATTTTCAGATCCACGCAAAAAGGTTCTTTTTCTGCATTCGGAACTTCCGAATCCCAGATATGAATTTCCCCGCCTTTTTTGAGCACACGAACCATTTCTTCCGCAGCTTTTATTCTTGTTTCCGTGCTCATAAACATAAATGAATAAAAAGCGGTGATTGCATCAAAGGTTTCGTCCGGAAAAACAAGTTCTTCAGCATCCATTAATTGCTTATCAAAACAATCCGGTGCTTCGTCCAGCTCCTCTTGTCTATTATCTATCGCAACAATCTGCTTTTTATACAGACGGCCAATAACTCCCTCGCCACCACCGCCGATATCAAGAATTTTGCCGCAAATATCATTTTTAAGAACAATATTCATTAAAATTCATCCATTTCCGTAAAAATAACGCCATCCGGAGTGGTCACCCCTCCGTATATCTTATCATCAAATCTGCCGGTGCTCATGTAATGCTCAAGCATTCCCTTCGCAGTGAACGGCATTTCCTTTTTGAGCACGTCATCGAAGTCTACCCATTCAAGTTTTCCTTCGTCGCAGTCGGTTTTGAGCACGGCATTTTCTTTAAGGTCGGCAAAAAAATAATAATTCTGGCGGATTTCGCCGTTTTTGCGGCGGAGAGTAACGTATCTGAACCGGAGATTTTCAATATCATGCTCAGAAATTCCGATCTCCTCTTTCATCTCACGAAGCATTGCCGCCTGAGCATCGTTAAGCTCATCCTTTTCAAAATGTCCGCCGATTCCGCACCAGGAAGGTGCAACAACCCTTGAACCCACCCGGTAAAGCATAAGCATTTTTCCATTCTGCGAAAGATAAATCGCGGTCATATTACGAAGCTTTCCGTCCATAATTCCGCCTCCTCAAAGAATTTTGCGATAAATATAACTTTTATATTTTATATCCATATGATATTTGCTGAATTCCGTTTCCTCTTTTACAGTAAAACCGAGCTTTTCAAGAAGCCTGCATGAACCTTTGTTCTCAATGGCAGCCTCTGCGGTAACACTTTTCGCACCTTTGCTCCGGATCCACTCAACAAGGACCGAAACAGCTTCCGTTCCGTATCCGTTTTTCCAAAAATCCTTATGAATACAATATCCGATATCATATTCTGTTTTATCCTCATTCGGAAAAGCACTGGCGGAGCCGATTCTCTCACCGGAATCAAGGCAGACAACAAAATAAAAACCGTCCTCGCTGTCCTGAATATTATCGAGGGCACTCCGAAAAACATCATCAATAAATTCAGGCGTGGGATCACTTAAATATTTTCCGTTTTCTTCATCAAACCACATTCCGCTGACAAAAGAAACATCGTTTTTATCGTAACTGCGGAGATAAATTCTCTCTCCGCGGATAATATCAGGTATTTTCACTGAGTACCTCCATCCGAATGAAACAATTATAGCACAAATATATAAACAAAAAAAGCCACTAAGTTTCCTTAGTGGCTTAGTTGCGGCATCGACCTATTTTCCCGGGAGGCTGCCCTCCAAGTATTTTCGGCACGAACGAGCTTAACTACTGTGTTCGGAATGGGAACAGGTGGATCCTCGCCGTAATAAACACCGCATATATTGGTGACCCGAGAGGGATTCGAACCCTCGTTGCCGGCGTGAGAGGCCGGAGTCTTAGGCCACTTGACCATCGGGCCGGATTGGTGCACCATCAGGGACTCGAACCCGGGGCCCGCTGATTAAGAGTCAGCTGCTCT
>JAFQBT010000012.1 GCA_017399625.1 Oscillospiraceae bacterium | reverse complement strand
TAATGTAGGGCGGGGGCTGCGCCCTGAGCGTAGCGAGGAAGTACTCTTGGGGTACTCCCGCCGTTATTTTTGTTTATTATGTACCCCCATTTCTTTGACGGCGCAAAGAAACGGCGGTACCCGTCAAAGAAACGCTTTCCAACCCCTGCTGTTTGCTCCCGCAAACGCTGTCCCCTTCATAAGGGGACTAAAACGCTCCACCGTAAGAACGGCGGTTCCGATTCCCGACCGCCATCGTTCAGGCCGACGGCGGTTTTCATTCTCCATCTGCCGCCCGGCTGTTTCCGGCTGAATTTAACGGGATGGGATTGGTCTGTCATTGCGAGCCTTCGGAGAAGGCGTGGCAATCCGTTTTCCTTTTTGCGGATATCATTACGATTACGGTAGGGGCGGATATCATCCGCCCATTTAAAAAATGGTGGTTTGCGGAGGAACACCTCATCCGGCACTTCGTGCCACCTTCCCCTCAAGGGGAAGGCTTTGCCCTCCGGGAATCCTTCTGACGGATTTTTCCGCTCCTACGGTTTTTGAATCATTCTGCACTATGCACTGTGCACTATGCATTTTTATAAAAGCCGCCGCATATAATCAACCAAAAAAACGGCTTGGGGTTGGTTTTTATGGACAAGAGATTCGGGCGGAAATTGATTTCCGAAAAGGCGGCGGGGCTTTTCCGGGAAGGAATCCTGCTTTTTCTGAGGAGCCTTTTCGGAGTTTTCTGCTGTTTTTCAGGGGTTTATATTACCCTTAATCTTGCGAAAAACGGTGCGGATGTTTTTTATTACGCAATGGCCTTTGCTTCGCCGGGAACCGCCATCGAGGTTCTGCAAAAACCCATGCGGGAGGAGGTTTTCCCGGCCGACGTTCCGGAAACGGAGGAAAACGTCCTTCCGGAAACGGAAAGCGAAGCGGAGATTTTTCTTCCGGAGGTTCCGGAAATCATCGCCGAAATCCCTGAAAACCGCCGGGGCAAGGTTACCGAAACCCATTATTCCGCTTCCGAAGGCGGGATTTACGTTGCTTTCGGAAGGGCGATAATCAAAAACTGCACCTCACTTTCCGCAGAAAAAATAAAAAGCATTCTTGAAACTCCCCACAGCCTTTCCCTCAAAAGCGGTGAAACCGCTCCGCAGGTTCTTGTTTATCACACCCACGCCACCGAAAGTTATGAACTTTCCGACAGCGGATTTTTTGATACTTCCGGAAGCTGGCGCAGCACCGACCCGGACCGGAACATGATTTCCGTGGGGGATTCCCTTGTTGCCGCTCTTTCGGAAAAGGGAATCGGCTCAATTCACGACGGAACCATGCACGACGACCCAAGCTATAACGGTTCCTATCAGCGGAGCGCCGTTACCATAAAAAAGCACCTTTCCGAAAACCCGGCGATAAAAATCTGCCTTGATATCCACCGGGACGCAATCGAACCTTCCGCGGCGGAAATCATGAAGCCCACCGCCGTTATAAACGGCAGAAAAGCGGCGCAGATCATGATTATTGCCGGCTGCGAAAGCAAAAAAATCGACCTCCCGGGCTATCGGGAAAACCTCCGTTTTGCCGCCGCACTTGCGGATAAGCTGGAGGAACTCTATCCCGGGCTCTGCCGTCCGGTGCTTTTTGATTACCGGAAATACAACATGGATCTTTCGCCGGGGCTTTTGCTTATCGAAATCGGCGCCACCGGAAACACCCTTGCGGAAGCGCAGTATTCCGCAGAGCTCCTTGGGAACGCCCTTGCGCAGCTTCTTGCGGAATAAAAACGAAAAAAACGCCCATCCTTTTATTAAAAAAGGGGGCGTTTTTTGCTGTGTCGGACTTTAAAAGAGCTTTCGGAATCGCGCTTTCGGTGATAATTCTTCTGTTCGTGCTGGTTTTTGCCTTTGAACTGACCAACCGTACCGTTGCGGAAAGCGGTTTTTCCTCCGGGGAGGTTTTTGATTTTGAATTTTCCGGAAACGTTTTTTCCGGCGAAATTTTCGGGCGGAAATTTTCCGCGGATTTTTCCCCGGTTTCCGGATTTTTTTCGGAACTTCGGTTTTTGCGGTTTTTTCTTCCGCCGTTCGTGAGGTTATTCCTTGCGGTGATATAAAAGCCTTCTCTTGATGGTCATAACCGGAGGGATTTCTCCTCCGCAACCCGCCGAGGTAATCAGCCTTCCCTTGGGGGAAGGTGGCAAAACCGAAGGTTTTGACGGATGAGGGGAAAACCCTGTCCCATTAAAATAGAACGAACAGCCTCCCTTGTGCAAAGGGAGGTGGCATTTCTGAAAGAAATGACGGAGGGATTGTAATCCCATCCTGCCAAATTCAGCCGCAAATAACCGGGCGGCAGATGCAGAATGAAAACCGCCGTCGGCCTGAACGATGGCGGTCGGGAATCGGAATCGCCGTTCTCACGGTGGAGCGTTTTAGTCCCCTTATGAAGGGAAATATGGGGTCCCCGAAAAATCCAAAAGATTTTTTGGGGAAGAGGAGCGGCAAGCGAACGGCTGAGGAATACCGCAAAGCGGTGTTCAGAAAATAGTGAACTTTGCCGCGACGAGCGGGAGCAAACTGCAGGGGTTGGAAAGCGTTTCTTTGACGGGTACCGCCGTTTCTTTGCGCCGTCAAAGAAATGGGGGTACAT
>JAFQBT010000095.1 GCA_017399625.1 Oscillospiraceae bacterium | reverse complement strand
GGGGATTCTGTATAGATTTTCGGCTGATGTATGATGGTTCCGCAAAATTAATGTAGGGGCGGATATTATCCGCCCGTTTTCAATTGGATGGGATTGACACCCTTCCGTCTTTTGCCGTTGGCAAAATCCACCTCCCCTCAAGGGGAGGTCATTTGCTCGGCGGAATGCGGAAAAATCCCCCCGGTTCTGACCAAAGGTCAGAACCACCTCCCTTTGACAAGGTGGGCTGTATAAAGAAAAAACACCGGGGTGGTCGGTCCCGGTGTTCTTTCCTTTTTTTGTAAGTCAATTAGTTTGAGTTTTTGAGGAGGGTGTTACCCAAAAAGTTTGCGGCTCTTTTTGAGTACATCTATATTATATCACCCGGAAAAATTTATTTGTTAAGGAAAAGTGAACAACTCGTGAAGAATCCGTTGATTTTTCAAAATATTTTTGTAAACATCAAAAAATTTCCGAACATATGTTTGACAAAGACGAACATATGTGCTATAATGCATCTGGATTATTATGATTGCCGAAAGGAGCTGTTCTTTTTATGGGAAACAAGGCCGATGCGATCCTTGGTTATATGACCGAATTTATCAGAGAAAACGGCTATCCGCCCACCGTTCGCGAAATTTGCGCGGAGCTTGATATCAAATCCACCTCCACCGTCCACCGCTACCTTAAGGAACTTCAGGCGGAGGGAAGAATTTCCATGGGCGAAAATCAGAACCGCGCCATCAGCATCAAAAGCGCAACTCCTCCCGGAACAATTCCCGTTCTCGGTCACGTTGCCGCTGGTTCTCCGATTCTTGCGGAGGAGGAGGTTGACGAATACGTTCCCTTTGCCGGCGATACCAACAACCTTTTTGCCCTTCATGTTCACGGAAATTCCATGATAAAATGCGGTATTCTTGACGGCGACATTGTTGTTGTCCGCAGAACCCCCGAAGCGCAGAACGGACAGATCGTTGTTGCGCTTGTTGAAGATTCCGCGACGGTAAAACGTTTTTATAAGGAGGACGGACATTTCCGCCTTCAGCCGGAGAACGACGATTACGAACCCATCATCGTCGATTCCGTCGAAATCCTCGGAAAAGTTGTTTCCGTCATGAGGAGCTACGATTGATTTTCTGATGTTTTTAAAATGAGCACGGAGCTTTGAGCACCGTGCTCATTTTTTGCTTTCCGGGTGGATTGTTCCGGATCTGCCGTAGGGAGCTGTTAAAAATGACCGGGGGATTCTTTCCAAATTGAAAGTTAAAAGTGGAAAGTGGAAAGTGCGGGGGCGGATATCATCCGCCAGTTAAATACCTTCTCGTAGGAGGAGGGTGACCATCGAAGATGGTGGAGGAGGGATAATCTCTGACCGGTTGTGATGGTTACGCAAAATCTGCCGTTTTCGTTTGATATGTACCCCCATTTCTTTGACGGCGCAAAGAAACGGCGGTACCCGCCAAAGAAACGCTTTCCAACCCCTGCAGTTTGCTCCCGCAAACGCTGTCCCCTTCATAAGGGGACTAAAACGCTCCACCGGAAGAATGGCGGTTCCGATTCCCGACCGCCATCGTTCAGGCCGACGGCGGTTTTCATTCTCCATCTGCCGCCCGGCTATTTATGGCTGGATTTGGTGGGATGGGATTACAATCCCTCCGTCACCTTCGGCGACACCTCCCTTTGCACAAGGGAGGCTGCCCTCCGGGTTACCTGGGAATCCCTCTTTCGTCATTTGCTTCGCAAGTGCCACCTTCCCCTCTGGGAAGGCTGATTGCCTCGGCGGAAGGCTGAGGAACACCTCATCCGTCACGCCTTTTTTGCCGGTGGCGTGACACCTTCCCCTCAAGGTGAAGGCTATGTCCTCCGGGAATCCTTTTTTCGGGCGGATATCATCCGCCCGTTTTTAATTGGATGGAATTGACACCCTTCCGTCCGCGCTACGGACACCTCCCCTCAAGGGGAAGGCTTTTATCCAACTGCGGAATTATCCTTGTTGAGGCGCTGTTTCCAACCGTCGATGATGGTGGTCACAAAATTTTTGCGGTCGCTTTCCGCCCAGGTTTCCATGCCCCAGAAATCGGAAAGACCCTCGCCGAGGACCTTATCCGCAAAATCCGCCGGCAGCGCAAAGGACATATCCGGAATCCAGTTTCCGGCGGAATAATATTCCGCCACCGCCGCCATAAGGCTGTTTTCGATTTTGTGGCTGGGAATCATGGGACCCATCATATCCGGATTCTGCTCCGGTGCGGTGCTTTCCCCTTCGGAGGAATTTTCATCCGCAGTGCCGGAGGAATCTCTACTCTCCGGGGAAGAGCTGCTTTCGCTTTCGGGCTGAACGCTGCTTTCGGTTTCCGGAGAAGAGCCGCTTTCGCCGGAGCCCGTTATATATTCAAAATTGAAAGGCACAGTGCCGAAAGCGCCTGAATATGCGGTTTTTCCCGCCTCGTTGCTGAAAATCCAGTCCACAAAATCCCTTGCGGCGGCGGAATCGGTTTCGCTTGCGGAGGGGTTGATTGCGATATAATAGCGGCTGCCGATGACGATGGAGCTTTGGAGTTTTTCGGCGGTCATGCCGGAAGCGGTGATCTCCTCATCGGAAAGGGGCAGCTTCATGGGGATGATATCGAGATTTTTGCTGAAACCGGTGGAGGATTTTTCAAAATCCGCGGTGTCGGAGGTGCCGCCGGGATAAAAAAGAGCGCTGCCACGGGTCAAAAGATCGACGGAGGTTGAATAGTTGTAATCGCCGCCGGTAAATTCTTCGCCGCGGCCGATGCTTCCTTCCGCGCCGGCGATATGGCTGGTGTGGAAATCGAGCACCTCCGCATAGGCGGAAAGGATTTTTTCCATGCCGGAAACGGTTTCCTCCGGAGCGGACATTACATCATAGCGGCTCTGGAATTTTGCCGCAAGGGCATAGCTCAGAAGATGCTCCATTGCCCGGGTGCTTTCGTTGTTGAGGGAGAAAACGCCGGTGAGGATTTGGGCTTTTCCGGTTTTTTCGGCAGCGAAGGTATATTCGTTTTCGCCGATTCTGATTTTTGCGGCGGAGGGAGCGGAAATCCAGCTGTCCACCGCGGCGACAAAGCCTTCAAATTCGGTGAAGGAGCAGGTTCTTAAATCATCGATAAGTTTTTCGGAATTTTCTGCTCCGAAAAGAGCGGCGACCATTTCCCGGTCAAAAATATAGCCGTAACCTTCGAGCACCAGGGGGATTCCGTAGCTTCCGATGCCGCTCTGATTGAACTGGAGACCCGCGGGAATTTTTGAAACAAGTGAGGAAAGTCCGGTTTCGGCGAGAAAATCGCTGAACATTCCGCCGGAATGCCAGCCGGAAAGATCGGAATGGGTATCAATGACATAGATTGCGGCGGAATTTGACTTCATTTCGCCGAAAAAATCGTTTCCGGCAAGCTTTGCGGAAATTTTCTTTCCGGTGGCGGCGGAATATTCCTCCGTCAGCGCCATGAGCATCGGAGAAAGGGCGGTGCTGTTATGATAGAGCACAAGCTCATCTTCGGCGGAAATTTCCGGCGGCTGTTCCGGGTCTTCGTGCTCATTTCTGTTCCGGCAGCCGGAAAGGCTGAGCACGAGCACCAGGCTGAGCACAAGGGATAAAATTCGTTTTATTTTCATTTTTCTGCTTCATTCCTTTCGATCGTTTTGGGTTTATTTTTCGCAGATTTTCTGAAAATATAAGCGATTTTTTTAATTTTGCTTGACACCTTTATATTATAATGTTAAAATATTTAATACTAATGCGGATGTGGCGGAATCGGCAGACGCGCTGGATTCAGGTTCCAGTGGTGGCAACACCTTGTGGGTTCAAGTCCCATCATCCGCACCAAAATGCGATAGGAAAGCCATTTTTTCCTGTCGCATTTTTTATTGCGTTAGATTTGATGCGCTGGATTTTTTCATAGACGAAAGGAGACAAATCCAGTGCGTAAAATAACATTAGCAAGCGACTTCAAACAAAACCGAACATCTTTTGAAGATGCGAGAACATCTTTTATCAAGTTCTGTAAATTAAAGAACCTGGCAAAACCATCTCTTGACTATTACGACGGACATTTGAAGTTCTTTCACAAAAGAGTTCCTGTGGTGTATCTTGATGAAATAACCCAGGAGGCATTTGATGATTTTGTTTTCGCTCAACTTGAAGAGGGAAAGAGAACAACAACAATAAACTCACAACTTCGCGGGCTTCGTGTTTTCTTTAAGTTCTGTGCGGAGCGGGATTACATTGAGGGAATATCAATAAAACTTCTGAAAGATGATGCCGAACTGAAAGAACCATACACAGACGCCGAACTTCGGAAACTGCTTGCTCGCCCGAAATCCAACAGATGGGCAGAATATCGTTCCTGGGCGATGATAAACTATCTTGTTGCTACTGGAAATCGTGCTCGCACAATTGTAAACATCAAAATCAGTGATATTAACTTTGATGAAAACACAATTCATCTGCGTGCGATGAAAAACAGACATCAGCAATTCATACCTCTTTCTCCCGCCCTCAAAGAAGTTTTGGAAGAATATCTCTCTGCTTGGAAATGGGAGTTTGACGATTACCTTTTCCCCACTTACACAGGCGAACAACTATCAACACGCTCATTCCAACAGGCAATAAAGAAGTACAACATCGCAAGAGGCGTTTCAAAGACTTCCATTCACCTTTTCAGACATACATTCGCAAAGAACTTCATTCTTGCGGGAGGAGGTCTTGTTCAACTTCAAATGCTCCTCGGACATTCAACTCTTGAAATGACGAGGCATTATGTCAATCTCTATGGGGCAGATTTAAGCAGAGATATTGAAAGACTGAACCCTCTTGATAATCTCAAAAAAGCAACATAAAAAAGAAAGGCGAGGATTTATTCCTCGCCTTTATAATTTTCCAACGCTGTATTCAAAAACTTTTTATACTCTTTTATAACCTTTTCACCATCTCCATCAGACATAATCTCAATGCTTTTGCCGAAGGTTGCTATCCAAGCAAAGAAGGGAGGGCTAACCTCAACATTGACACTCACTCTGAAATGATTTTCTCCATCAGTTGCCATTATCTTTTTGCCAAACTGTTCCTCAATGTATTCGGCAATTCGGTTCTGACATCTCAAAACAAGTTTTACCTTTTTACCGCCATACATATCAAAAACTTTTGCTTCGGGTCTCTTGATTGCCGAGGGTTTGAAAAGTTCTTTTCCTTCTCTTTCTTCAAGGAGCGGGTCTGATATTCCTTCCATTCTGTCAATTCTGAAAAAGCGGAAAATCTTTTCTTTCTTTCGGTTATCCCAAGTGTAAGCATAAAGATAATAGTTGCCTTTGTTCCAATAGCAAGCAAAAGGGCTGACAACATAAGGCTCTTTTGAATACTCTTTCACAAGTTTGCTTTTACAGAAAACATAGTGAAAATACTTGAACATTATCTTTCGGTTTTCTGCGATTGCCTTATGGATTTTATCAGCGTCTTTTACAACACTGCTATTCATACTGCTTATTCTATCAGCAACTATTGAAGTTCTGTTGAGTTCGCTTGCTGTGTAAATATCTCCAAGCCCTTTGATTTTGTTTGTGATTTTCTCCGCTTCG
This sequence comes from Oscillospiraceae bacterium, assembly GCA_017399625.1. Taxonomy (GTDB): domain Bacteria; phylum Bacillota; class Clostridia; order Oscillospirales; family Ruminococcaceae; genus UMGS1668. The sequence goes on along the minus strand of JAFQBT010000095.1, from coordinate 577 downwards.
GTCTGTGTTATGAACTTTGAGGATTGTATTCCATCAACCATCAGACGAAGTTGGTAAGGCTCAAAAGGAGGGTTTTTGACATAGTATGCTTTCTCTTTTGGAAGATACTCAATATCACATTTAAAGTCATATTTGAGGATTAAAAAGTCATTGTAGATGGTTTTAAGAGTTGCGTTTATGCCATTAAGTTTGAGAAAGCCAATAGCATCTTTTGCTTTCACAGGGTGCTCCCTTGTGGCGTGGGTTATCATATAATCACGCAATACAAGCAATTTTACCCCTTGACCTGAGGAGCGTCCTTGACCTTCTGCCATCTGCTACACCTCCAAAAGATGATAAGAACAGTATAGCACAAAACAACCTTTAATTGAATATCTGCTTTGGAGCAACAACTTGCAAAACTATAATCTTTATGTTATATTGTGAGCATACCGATAAACTTGAATTTGACAAAGGAGTGTGATTGTATGAAAAAGCAACTGCAAGGTATAGCAATAATCTTAGTTAGTATTCTCTTAATGCTCGGTTTTGGAAATGCACCTGTATTTGATTTGAGTTTTAGATGGTCTGTGATTTT
>JAFQBT010000094.1 GCA_017399625.1 Oscillospiraceae bacterium | reverse complement strand
GGATGCACTTAAACTTATTTCCCAGGACTGCCTGAGAGCTGACAAACCCGAAGTTGCAATCGGTGATACCGTTAAGGTATATTGCAAAATCAAAGAGGGAGACCATTACAGAACCCAGATTTTCGAAGGCGCTGTTATTGCAAAACAGCATGGCGGAATCTCTGAATCCTTCACCGTTCGTCGTGTAGCACATGGCTGCGGCATCGAAAGAGTTTTCCCCATCCACAGCCCCATGATCGAAAAAGTTGAACTCGTACGTCATGGTCGTGTCAGAAGAGCTAAACTCTACTATCTCCGTGATAGAGTTGGTAAAGCTGCAAAGGTCAAACAGGTCCGCTGATTTGTTATTTGCGAAAAAAACTCCCTTGTCAATTTGGCAGGGGAGTCTTTTTTTGTTTGTTTTTATCTTGTGTATAACGGCTTGAATATGTGGTTTTCACTTATTCAAGCCGTTTTTGTTTTTTTAAAATATCGCTGTGGAAATATAAGAACACCCGGGATAACCCTGTTTTTCCGGAAGGTGCTGCGATGTGAGTAATAATAACGTGGTTTTTTGTTTGTACGTGTTTACAGAAGTTATGCGGTTTTGTTGTGCATTTTAAACTAATTAATTTGTGTATTTTAATATTACTGGTTAAAAATACACAATCAGGTAATTTATTTGTTAATATAATAAATGATATTCTTATTACAGGAAAAACCGGATGAAATGATATAAATTCATAAAGGAGGATAATACAATGGCTGAAAATAACAAAAACATCACTCTTGAGCTTGGCGTTCCGGAACTTACTGCCGAACCCAAAGCGGAAATTGTTGAAATTCCCGAACAGAAAGATATTACCGTTCATTATCTTGAAAACACGAAACTTACCGAAGCGGAACAGAAAATGGTTGATGATTTTTCTGAAAAAATCGACCTTAACGATTCCGGAATTGTTCTCCAATACGGAAGCGCCGCGCAGAAGAAAATCGCGGATTTTTCCGATAACGCCCTTGAAGGGGTTCGTACAAAGGATCTCGGCGAAGTGGGCAATATGATAACTGACCTTGTTGCAGAGCTTAAAGGCTTCAATATTGAGCCGGAAGAGAAAAAAGGCATTTTCAGCATTTTCAAAAAAGCCGGAAGCGGAATTGCAAAGCTGAAAACAAAATATGACAAGGCGGAGGTGAACGTTGACCGTATCACCGGCGTTCTTGAAGACCACCAGAATCAGCTTCTTACAGATATAGTAATGCTCGATAAGATGTATGAAAACAACCTTTCATATTTCAAGGAACTGACCATGTATATCCTTGCGGGCAAAAAGAAACTTGAGAAGGAAAGAGCCACCACCCTTGTTGAACTTGAAGAAAAGGCAAAAGTTTCCGGTCTTGCGGAAGATGCCCAGGCGGCAAACGATTTTGCAAATCTCTGCGACAGATTCGGGAAAAAGCTCCATGATCTTGAAATGACAAGGACCATCAGCATCCAGATGGCTCCGCAAATCCGCCTTATCCAGAACGGCGATACCCTTATGGCGGAAAAGATCCAGTCCACAATCAACAACACCATTCCTCTTTGGAAAAACCAGATGGTGCTCGCTCTCGGTCTTGCGCATTCGAAGGCTGCTGTTGAAGCCCAGAGGGAAGTTTCCGACCTTACCAACGAACTTCTTAAAAAGAACGCGGAAGCTCTTAAAACCGGAACAGTTGCCATTGCCGAGGAAAGTGAAAGAAGCATTGTTGATATTGAAACCGTTCGCTATACAAACGAACAGCTGATTTCCACCCTTGATGAAGTACTTCGCATTGCGGATGAGGGCAGAGCAAAACGCCTTGCGGCCGAAAACGAAATGATAATGATCGAAAACGAACTCAAGGCAAAACTTCTTGATATAAGAAAATAAAAAACAACCGAAAACAGAAAGAAGGTGAGCTTTTGGACGAAAAATCCACCGGCGCAGTGGGAATATTGGCAATAGCGGTTTGCATCGCCGTGCTCATAGCTGCAAAAATGTTCTTTCCGTCGCTTTTTACGGTTTTGCTTTGGATAATCGGAATAATAATTGCGCTTATTCTGGTGCTCATCGGGGCGGTTATATATTTTGCATTCAGAAAACCGAAACCCGGCGAGGAAGAAACCGCAAAAGCAAAGGCAAACAGAATTATTTCCGACGGAAGAAACAAAGTTATGAGCATTCGAAGAAATGTTATGAGCATCAAAAACACCGCGGTTAAAAACAGCGGAATAAAGGTATGTTCCGGCGCGGATAAAATTCTTGGGGTCCTTCGCCAAAAGCCGGAACTTATGCAGAAAAAACGCCAGTTTTTCACCTATTATCTTCCGACCTTCGGTTCGATTATCGAAAAATATGAACGTATTGAAAAGAACGAAGTGGCTTCCGAAGATATGGTGCGGAAAGTTCTTGAGCACCTTGATGATATGAAAATTGCTTTTGAAAAGCAATATAAAAGCCTTTTTAGCGGAGATATGCTCGATCTTACCGTGGAAATTGAGGCAATGACCATTGCCTGCAAACGCGACGGCTTGCTTTCCGAAGAGGATTTTGAAAAAGATAAAGATAATTCCATAGACCTTGAATTTTGAGCACGCGTCTTTTGCAACGTGAGCACCGTTATAAAGGTTGGTGATGATAAAAATGGCCTATGAAGACGAATTCAGAACCGATGGCTTTGAAAATGAGCACGCAGAAACTTCCGACGAATTTGTCGGAAACGAAGAATTTTCTTTCCTTGAAGAAACTGAGGAATTTGACGAAAGATTTTTCCATTCTGACGAATATAACAGAGAATTCTGCGGCGGACTTAAAGAAAAAGAAGAAGAGGATTCCGACGATGAGGACGAAGAGACTCTCACCTCTTCTGAAAGAAGCAGAGGAAGAGTTTCTCTGATTACAAAAGCGGCCGAAGTTTTAAAGATGGGCGCCATTGTTGCAACGGCAAGCGCTGTTGTTATAACCGGAGCGCCGGAAGCTTTCGGAGATCTGTTTATACGAAATGAAACAGGTCAGGAAACTCATATCCATAAAGAAGCGGACGAATGGGAAACCGTTATCTGTGCCACATGTCTTGCGGAAGGAAAAAAATTGTTGGTTTGCTCCGATTGCGGAGAAAAACTCAGGACGGAGACAATCCCTGTTCTTGAACATGTTCCCGGTGGATGGATAGTTTCGGTTCCGGCAACATGCAAGGATGATGGAACGGAAAACCTTCTTTGCAAAAACTGTGAATCTGTTCTTGAAACAAGAATAATTGCTGCCGGAAAACATCTTGCCGGGGATTGGATAATAGATTTTGAACCAACATGTACCGTTCCCGGACACCGCCATACGGAATGTGTCGCCTGTGGAACGCTTGTTTTTGAAGAGGAAATAACAGCTTCCCATACCGAAGTGAAAGATCCGGCCGTTGAAGCAAACTGTAAAGAAAAAGGCCTTACTGAAGGAAGCCATTGTTCCGTTTGCGGTGTAGTAATAGTAAAACAGGAAGAAATACCGACGACTGAACACAATATAGTCATTGACAGTGCTGTTCCGGGAACATGTTCAAATCCGGGACTTACCGAAGGAAGCCATTGTTCTGTTTGCGGAGCAACAATTGTTGCACAGGAATCTGTAAGTGTCCCGCATACGGAAGTCACGGATCCGGCTGTTGAGGCAACATGCACCACTACCGGACTTACCGAAGGAAGCCATTGTTCCGTTTGCGGAGCAACAATTGTTGCACAAAGCGTTATACCTTATGCTCATGACCCGGTGATTGTTCCGGGATATGCTTCTTCCTGCGTAAGGCCCGGGCTCAGTGACAGCAGTTACTGCAGAAAATGCCAGCAGCAGCTTACCGAGGCAAAAGAACTTCCCCTTGCACCGCACACCCAAATTGTTGAACCCGGACAAGCTCCAACCTGTTGCGAACCCGGTTACGGCGATATGATTTATTGTTCTGAATGTAAAGAAATTATTCAGGAAGTGCAGCAGCTTCCTGTTGATCCCGATGCACATAACTGGGTTCTTGGCACGGGACCTGCTGAAGGAATGGATTATTATTACTGCAGTTATTGCGGAATGGAACAGCCTTAATATAACTTTTGAAAAGAGGATATAAAATGGAAAAGAAAAATATTGGAAAAATAATCATCTCGATTCTTCTTATTGCCGTTGCGGTCGCGGTTTTCATCCCTTCGCTCCAGGGATTTCTTCCGGAAAATATAAAAACCGGAATCAACGCATTTATCGATGAGCATTTTGCGGAAAATGCCCTTGCGGGAATAACCTTTGAGGAAATCGGCGCCGCAATTCTTTCGCTTGTAATCACTTTTGCTGTTGCAAACCTTGTAAAATTTGCTATCGGAAGCCTTAAATTCAAAAAACACAGAAGCGAAACCCTTCGCCAGCTTCTTGAAAAACTTCTTTATTACATAGTTTATATCGGCGGAGCAATTGTTGCCCTCAGCTGCCTTGGAGTTGATACCACCGCAATCTTTGTTTCTGCCGGCGTTCTTGCAATAATCGTCGGCTTCGGCGCACAGAGCCTTATAGAAGACGTTATCACCGGACTATTCATCATTCTTGAAGGTGAAATTGCAGTGGGCGATATTATCACAATTGACGGTTTCCGCGGTGAAGTAAAATCCGTCGGTCTTCGCACCATAAGCATAATCGACCTTGGCGGAAACATCAGAATTATCAACAACAGCGAAATAAGCACCCTTGTAAACCTTTCCGACGTAACTTCCGTTGCGGTGGTAAACGTTCCGGTAAGCTATGAGGATTCCCTTGTTGAAGCAGAAAACGCCGTTAAAGAAGCGCTTTCTGAACTTCCTTCCGAATATCCGGAAATCTTTAAGGAAGCGCCGGTTTATAAAGGCGTTGACAAACTTCTGGAAACCCATATCGAACTTATGGTTGTTGCAAACGTTTCTGAAGAAAACATCTATAACGCAAGAAGAATTATGCAGAGAGAAATCAGAATTTCCTGCGAAAAAGCAAAACTTTCTGCTCCCTGCGAAGGATAAATTTCAGGAGGCGGTTTTATGAAATCTGAACCCAGAGGAAAAAGCACGGCAAGAAATCTGGCTTATATTCCTTATGTTAATGACGGTCTGGATTTTGCGATTCAGATGAATTATCTTATTGATTTTTCCTGGCAGATTTTCGATGAAAATCTTTATGTAATGGCAACAGGGGATATTTTTCCGGTTTCAATGCTTAAAGATGCTGTCGGTGATACTGCGAAAATCAATATTACAAGATACTACAAAACTCCGGTCAGCAGCATTCCGGAAGCGGAAATTCCGCCTTCGGAACTTATTCCCGGAATTATCGAGGAAACAAACAAACTGGCAAAAGGTTACGGAATAGAAATCACCAATGCGAGATTCAATGAATTTTCCGTTTCCGAAGCGGACAAAATGACGATTCACAGGTTTGAAAAGGAAATGGAAAAAGCAAGATTATATTCCGAGATAGCAAAAGCCGCAAATCCTGTTGCCGCAGGAGTGGTTCAAAGTGTAAACCAGGCACAAAAGCCACTTGAAAAAGTTTCCTGGCTCTGCAAATGCGGAAAGGAAAACAAAACCAATTTCTGCAGCGAATGCGGTTCTCCAAAGGATTTTGACTATTGGATTTGCTCTTGCGGAACGAAGAACCACGGAAAATTCTGCATGGAGTGCGGAAGAAAACTTGAAGAATATTAAAAAAGGAAACGGAGGAACGAAAAAATGAATGGTATCTTCGATATTATGAATATTTTCAAAAATATCTTTTTGGGGATAATTCTGCTTTCCGTTGCCGCGATGATCGTTCTTCTTTTTGCCGGATGTTCCGCTGAAAGATATAAAATTGAATATGATAATAAATCGGCGTTCCTTTTTCCGAAAAATTCCGCAAAAGCCGGCGAAAAAGTGACTTTGATATTTAAAAACAAATATATTGCTGCCGATGCCGGATATACTTTTTTCCTCAATGATGAAACAATCGATTATACGTATAGCGATAAGGGAATGAAGATGGAATTTATAATGCCGGAAGAAGATGTTAAAATTTCGTACATGATCAGCACCGCCATGTCGCCGGATGTTCCAACCGGCCCTGATTATACCGAGGCGGCAGACGTTCTTCTGATAGACTATTACGAAGAAACTTTTACCGAAGAGGGAAAGGAACATTATGAACTTGTTCTTTGGACAACCGATGATCCTCTTGTTTTAAAACTTACCGAATATATCGGAACCGGCGGCGAAGAAACATCGAAGGATAGCTTCGTTTCCTGCTATGCTTTCGATGACTTTCTGCACGTAATCGAAGTGAACGAAATGAGGCATTGGAACGATCTGGAAGAATCGGAAAGCATTGACGGAATGAAAATTGTTGTGAAATTCAGGATTGATGAAGAAGAATTCCGCGTTTCTTCCGAAAAAATGCCCGAGGACGGAATGTCTGTTTTTGCTGAAATAAAACGCCTTCTTTTAAAGCTTATGGAATAATCGCGGAAGAAACTTTCAGGATTGATCTGAGGCGATACGGAATATCTTTTTATGACAGAGGAAGAAATTGACGAAAGGGAATACCGCGAAGGTGTTTTTGAATAATTTTACGGAGGTGCAAAATGACAGAACAGGAAATAAGAGCTGATTACAGAAAAATCACCGAAAAACTTATTGAAAAAGAAAAAACCATAACCACAATGGAAAGCTGCACTTCCGGGCTTATTGCTTCGCTTATAACCGATACGGAAGGAGCTTCCGCGGTGCTCAAAGGCGCTTTTGTAACTTACAGCAACGTCGGAAAAATTATGCAGGGTGTTCCGGAAGAAACAATCGAAAAATATTCCGTTTATTCTAACGAAACGGCAATCGCCATGGCGGAAGCCTGCAGAAAAACTTATAATGCCGATTACGGAATCGGCGTTACCGGAACCATGGGCAACGTTGACCCGGCGAATGCTTCCGCTTCCGTTCCCGGAAGAGTTTATTTTGCAATATCAAAAGAAAACAAATCGGAAGTTTTCTACCGCGAACTTTCGCCGAAGCCTTCGAGATATGAATATAAACTTGCGGTTGCGGCGGAAATTGCCAAGGAACTTTTGGAAATAATATAATTAAAAAAGAGCAAAAACGGAAAAGGGTGATTGCCTTGAAAAAAATAATTTTTTCTTTTGCTTTACTTGCTGTTATGCTTTGTATTACCGGATGCAGCGAAATCTTTGATGAACCGGATCCCGGTTATAATGAATTTTCCGGTGAACCGACAGTTACTCTTACAATAAACGACAGCAAAAAGAATGCGGAAGAGGATATACAGATTTTTGATATCTTATCGGAAAGAGAGCGCTTTGCATATCTGCATTATTACATTGAAGGCGAAGCACCAAAATTTGATTTAAGAATAAGAACAGAAATCTGCCGCGGGGAAGATGACCATAATGTCGGCAGGGTTTTTAAAACATTATCCGATGAAATGGTTACGGGAAAATCCGGAAAATGGCACCATAAAGATATGTTTGTTGCAACAGCGGACATATATTTTTACCGGGTGACAATCTATAATGGGGACAGCGAAAAAATCCTTTCGTCAAAAACCATCTATACACCAAAAGAAGAGCAGGTATATTCCGAAGTTTTGCAGGATGTTCCGGAATACCGCCCGATCGGACTGACGGAAGAAGAACAGATTTTTTATGACCTTTGCTCATACACGGTTTTTGATTATGCGGAAAAACATGAATATTCCAAAATTAATAATATCGAAGGATTTTTTTCCGCGGACGGAACAAAGCTTTATCTTGAAGTGATTTTCCGTCCGCCCTGGAGCGAATATTTTGAAATAAACGTAAATGAACCGACGGATTATTCGGTAAGTTATGAACCTTTTGACATCGAAGATCCGGAAAAAGCGCTTTTGGATTATTACTATGTCATAGAGGAATTTAAAACGAATCTGCAGATTCAGTAAATACAGAAAAAAATTTTTATCAACCGGCGGAAAAGCAACCGGATCAGCCGGTTGAAAATTACCTTGTTCAACAGTATAATAAAAAGGGTTTGAATATTTATCAATCCGTAAAGGAGTGTTTTTATTTGAAGGCAAAAATCAGCATCAGGTTTATCAGTTTTTTACTATGTATGGCGATGGTGTTCGGAATTTTTACTTTGGATGTTTTTGCTTCCGAAACCGCAATTTCGTTTGATAACGGAAGCAGCACTTTTGAAGCGGGAAGAGAGAATTACGGTTCCGAAAACGTTGGCAACCTCTGGAAAGGAATAAATGCTGAAAACGGAAGCGAATACAGCATTTTGTTCGATTACGATTACGTTGTCAATGCCGCCGCATCCACCGGAATCTATATTGTTGCACCCTGCATCCATTCCTGCGAAGTCTGCGGATTCTGTACGGAAAAGGAAGAAACTCTTGCCTGCAACTATACCGCGTTCTGCGTTTGCGAAGAACCTTCTGTTCCGGAAATTTCGGTTGAGCGCATTGCACAGAAAGACCTTGTTGTTGCCGGAACAGATATGCCGGTAAGCGTGACCGTTGACAGAATAGATGTTGAAAATTCCGCCGGAAGCGAATTTCTGGAGCATATTCTTAAAGAAATCGACGAAGAAAAAGCCGCCGAAATTTTCGAGATCAATGTCTTTGACGAATACGGAAATCCCTATATTCTTAACCAGTGGGGAGATATGGGAGAATCCCTGACCATGACCGTTGCGGTGAGCAGCAAAACCGCAAAGGCTGTTGCAAACGGCGATATGGTTCTTTACCATATAAGCGGAAACGGCCATGCGGAGGAAGTTCCTGCTGAAGCGGATGTTGAAAACAGCACCATTACTTTCACTTGGGACGAGTTCAGCCCCTTTGTTCTGGCGGAGGACGATTCCTTCAGATTTTTCGGCAGGGAAGCCCTTGCAAAACTCAGCAATTCAAAAGCTCTCCTCCATGCGTACGACCAGCTTGTAAAAGGCGTTGAATCAGCCGAAGCAACAATCAGCGTATCGAACGGAACGGATCATCTTTCTCCGGAAGAATTCGTAACCGTAATGGATACTTATATAAGGGACTATGCCCACCATTTCTGGCTTGGAAACGGATATTCCTATTCAACCTCCGGCGGCGCAGTTGTAAGCGTTTCTCCGGCATATACAATGTCCGGAAAAACCCTTGAAAACGCAAGGGAAGCTTTTGACCAAAAGACGGAGGAAATCCTTTCCGGAATCGAAGATTCCATGAGCGATTATGAAAAGGAACTTTATATTCACGATACCCTTGCGGGAATGATAGAATATACCGAAGGAACAAATGCCCACAATGCTTATGGCGCCCTTGTTGAAGGAAAAGCAGTCTGCGAAGGCTATGCGGAATCGTTCCAGTATCTTCTTCACAGAGCGGGCATCCGCTCCTTTATTATCACCGGTTCAAGCATCAATCCCTCCACCGGTAATCCCGAAGGCCATGCCTGGAATCTTGTAAGAATTAACGGCAATTATTACCACACCGACCTTACGTGGAATGACCAGGGAGATGAACTCTTCCACGCATATTTCAACCAGACGGATGCAATTATCGAAGAAGACCACGCAATAAACGCAACGGCCTATGCTCTTCCGGAATGCACTTCCGCCGAAGCACAGTATTTTACCGGAAAACAGGAATATCTTTCGGAATATACCGTTGATTCCGTTACGGAAATTCTTCAGAACAACTGTTATAATGCCCATGTCTATGTTCCGGATTCTCCGGAAAGCTTTATCACATGGTACGGCAATAATATTGTTGCCATTGCCACAAAAGCAGGCGTTATCGGAGGTTTTTCCTACGGCTATTCTTCCCTTGGAAGAGAAGTTGCTGTTTATCTTGATTTTACCTGCACCCATCCTTCGCTGACTTTTGTTCCTGCTCTTGCGCCGACCTGTACCGAAGAAGGACACAGCGAATACTATAAATGCTATTGCGGAAAATGGTTCTCGGATTCCGGAGCGGAAAATGAAATCACGGACAAAAACAGCGTGATCATTGCCGCAGCGGGACATGATTTCGGCGATTGGGAAACCGTTACTGAAGCAACTTCAACAACTCCCGGCGAAGAACGCCGCGAATGCAAAAACTGCGACTATTACGAAAGCCGCGAAATTCCGTTGAAAGAATATTCCGTCGGAGATATAAATCTTGACGGAGAAGTAAATGTAAAAGATGTTTATACAGCAAGGCTTATTGCCGCAAAGCTCATCGCGCCCACAAATCAGCAGAAGGATTTGGGCGATGTTGATGGCGACGGAAAAATAACGGCAATAGATGCCAACATAATCCGGAAATACCTTGCTCATTTAATAGGTTCAATTCCGATCTGATTTCGGTGCTCAAAGTGAAAATCCCGTGCTCAGAAATGAGCACGGGATTTTTTGCGTATAAAATCAAAAATATTTTCCGCAGTCTGCTGCAAAAGCGGCGCAAACGGTAGGGATAAACCTTTTGCCGGAAGAGAAAAAGACACAATAATAAGACCCTTGAAAATCCCCCTATATATGTAGTATAATATATATTAGATTATTATGTGTTTTTGAAAGGAGGCGATTTTTGCCCTATGGAACAGGTTGATATCCAGTGGTTTCCCGGACATATGGCCAAAACCCGCCGTTTAATGAAAGAAAATCTTCCTCTTGTTGACGTTGTTGTTGAAATAACCGATGCAAGGGTGCCTTTTTCAAGCCGCAACCCGGAAATGAAAAGCCTTGTTGGCGGAAAACCAAGGGTTGTTGTGCTCAACAAATGCGATATGGCCGATGAATCCATCACTCAGGAATGGATAGAGCATTATAAATCAATCGGAATCCGCGCTCTTGCGACCGATTGCAGAAGCGGAAGAGGCCTTAACAAACTTGCGCCGGTTGTCCGCGAAGTTCTTAAAAACGAACTTGAAAAACGTGCAAGAAAGGGAATGGAGGGAAAACCCATCCGTATGATGATCGTCGGTATTCCGAACGTCGGAAAATCTTCCTTCATCAACAGAATTGCCGGCGGAAAACGCGCAAAAGTTGAGGATCGTCCCGGCGTTACCCGCGGAAAACAGTGGGTAACCCTCGATAAGGGAATCGATATGCTCGATATGCCAGGCGTTCTCTGGCCGAAATTCGAGGACAAAACCGTCGGCGAGCATCTTGCCTTCACCGGTGCGGTAAAGGACGATATCCTTGATATCGAAACCCTTGCGGCACGCCTTGCTGATGTTCTCAACCACGAAGCACATAAACAGCTTTGCGAAAGATATAAACTTACCGATGAGGAAACTTTTGAAATCGAACCTTTTGCGCTTCTTGAGCTTATCGGCGCAAAACGCGGAATGAAAATTTCCGGCGGCGAAATCGATACCGAAAGAGCCGCGGCAATGCTTCTTGATGAATTCCGCGGAGGAAAAATCGGACGCATAACTTTGGAGAGACCCAATGAGCTTATATGAATTTGAGCACGCAAAGCGCGCGGAACTCGGAATAAAATATATCTGTGGAGTTGACGAAGCCGGAAGAGGACCCCTTGCGGGTCCGGTTTTTGCTGCGGCAGTTATTCTTCCGGAAGATTTTGAAATCGAAGGGCTCAACGACAGCAAAAAGCTTTCGGAAAAAAAGCGCGATTTGCTTTTTGACGAGATAATCGAGCACGCTCTTGCGTATTCGATACAGTCGGTTGACCATAAAACCATTGATGAAATCAATATTCTTGAAGCAACCATGCTCGCCATGAAAACGGCTGTTGAAAATCTGAGCATCATACCGGAGCGCGTTTTTATCGACGGAAACCGTGTTCCGAAGAATATGGAAATTCCGACGGAATTTGTGATAAAAGGCGACGCAACTTCCGCAAGTATTGCGGCGGCTTCGATTCTTGCAAAGGTGAGCAGGGACAGATTCATGCTCGAAATGGATAAAAAATATCCGGAATACTGCTTTGCAAAACACAAAGGCTATGGAACAAAGCTCCATTATGAAAAAATCCGGGAGTTTGGTCCAAGCGAAATACACCGCCTTACTTTTCTTAAAAAGATGCACTGAGGGTGATTTTTTGATTACCGAAAAACGCCGCCGCGGCGATATGGGTGAAGATTTTGCCGCAAAATATCTTGAGGATAAAGGTTACGAGATTATTGAACGGAATTTTAACACCCGCCTTGGCGAAATCGATATTGTTGCAAAGGACGGAAGATACATAGCTTTTATCGAAGTAAAATCCCGTGCGGACGACTGTATGTATGCTCCGCGGCAGGCTGTGACCCGTTCAAAACAGCAGAAAATCTGTAAAGCTGCAATGCTTTACAAGATTCAGAAAGGGCTTAACGGTCAGCCTCGCTTCGATATCTTTGAAATTATTTACGGAAAATATGACCTTGAGGTGAAAAAGTTCACCCATATAAAAAATGCCTTCGGAACGGAGTCTGTTCATGGATTTTTTTGACCTTCATTGCGATACGATCACAACAGCACTGCACCAGAGCTGCGGCCTTGACTGCGGATATCTTGATATTTCCTTCCCGCGGAATGAGGAAATAAAGCGCCATTGCCAGTGCTTCGCAATTTTCTGTCCGGACGTTATTTCCGGCGAGGATGCTTTCAACTATTACACAATGTCGAAGAATTTTTTCGGTGCTCAGCTTGCGGAATTTCCGCAGTTTTTTGAGCAGGCAAAAACCGCATCCGATATCGGCCGCATAACCGGAAGCGGAAAAACCGCCGCAATCCTGACCGTTGAAGGCGGAAGGGTGCTCGGCGGAAAAATCGAAAGACTGCAGAAGCTTTATGACGACGGCGTACGGATGATGACCCTCACATGGAACGGTGAAAATGAAATCGGAAAAGGTTCCACCGACCAGAATTTCGGTCTGAAGCCCTTCGGAATAGAAGTTATAAAAGAGATGGAGCAGCTTGGAATGGTCATTGACGTTTCCCATCTTTCCGATGCGGGGCTTGACTCCGTGCTCAGAAATGTTGACTGCGCCGTTGCCGCAAGCCACAGCAACCTTCGGGAAGTCTGCGGACACCGCAGAAATCTCAGCGATGAGCATTTCCGTGAAATCGTCCGACGCGGCGGAATAGTCGGAATCAATTTTTATAAGGCTTTTCTTAACGATTATGCGGAAAATGCGAACCTTTCGGATATTCTCAGGCATATCGAAAGGATGCTCATGCTCGGCGGTGAAAATTCCGTCTGCATGGGAAGCGATTACGACGGATGCGACGTTGTGACAGGAATTGAAAAAATGAACGATATCCCGAAACTTTATAACCTGATAAAAGATGAATTCGGCGAAGAAACCGCCGATAAAATATTCTGGAAAAACGCATACGATTTTTTTGCGGAAAGAATCTGAGGTGAAAAAAACTTGAAATTCCAGAGCACCAGAAATAAAAATCTGCGCCTTGATTCGGCGGAAACGATTGCAAGGGGACTTTCGGAGGACGGAGGTCTTTTTGTGCCGGTGGAAATTCCGCTTCTTGAAAAAGGGGAGATAAGCGAACTTTCGAAGCTCGGTTACTGCGAAAGAGCAAAGAAAATTTTTGCAAAATTCATGACCGATTTTTCCGAAGGAGAGCTTTTGGAATGCGCCGAAAAAGCATATATCGGAAATTTTGAGGACGACGAGCCAACTCCGATGGTGAAGCTCGGAGAAAATGCATATATGCTCGAACTCTGGCACGGTCCTACCTGTGCATTCAAGGATATGGCGCTCCAGATTCTGCCGCATTTTCTTGTAAAAGCCGCGGAAAAAATCGGCGGCGGAAAGAAAACCGTTATCCTAACCGCAACTTCCGGCGATACCGGAAAAGCCGCTCTTGAAGGATTCTGCGACGTTGACGGAACGGAAATTATTGTTTTTTATCCCGCAAACGGCGTTTCGAAAATCCAGCAGCTCCAGATGCAAACCCAGAAGGGCAAAAACGTTGCAGTCTGCGGCGTTATCGGAAATTTTGACGACACACAGACCGCGGTAAAAAACATTTTTACCGATGAGAATATCCGGACAAAACTTGCGGAAAACGGAAAATGTTTTTCCAGCGCAAACTCAATCAATGTCGGCCGGCTTCTTCCGCAGGTTGTTTATTATATTTCCGCCTATGCTGATCTTGTGGCTGACGGGGAAATTGAGGACGGTGAAACGGTGAACGTTGCCGTTCCAACCGGAAACTTCGGCAATATCCTTGCTGCTTATTATGCAAAGCGGATGGGCGTTCCCTTCGGAAAGCTCATCTGTGCATCCAATGCAAACAACGTGCTCACGGAATTTTTGAGCACGGGGGTCTATGATGCAAACAGAAAATTCTATATGACCGAATCTCCTTCAATGGATATTCTCGTTTCCAGCAACCTTGAAAGACTGCTGTTCGAGCTTTCCGGAAAGGACGACGAATACGTTTCGGTGCTCATGAAAGAACTCCGTGAGCACGGAAAATACGAGGTTTCGGACGGAATAAAAGAAAAAATCTCCGCTGAATTTGCCGCCGGATTCACCGATGACAAAGGCGCTGAAAACCGCATAAGAATGCTGTTCGATGAATATTTCTATCTTTGCGATACCCATACCGCAGTTGCAGTTGAGGTATATGAAAAATATAAGGCCGAAACAGGCGACAATACAAAAACAATAATCGCTTCCACCGCAAGTCCCTATAAGTTCCCGCGCGCCGTGCTCAGATCTGTTTCCGGAGAAAACGAACCGGACGATTTTGAAGCTGCAAAGAAAATTGAAGCTCTTTCCGGACTTCCGATGCCGAAACAGCTCCGGGAACTTTCCGGAAAAGAACCCCGTTTCACCTGCGTCTGCGAAAGGGAAGAAATGGCCGGATTTGTTCTGAGCACCGTCGGAGGTGAAAGCTGATGTCAGTCTGGGTAATGGCGGACCTTCATCTTTCATTCGGAACGGATAAGCCCATGGATAACTTTTTCGGCTGGAAGGATTACGTCACAAAAATCGAAACCAACTGGAAAGAACAGATAAAACCGGAGGATACGGTTGTCATTCCCGGGGATTTTTCCTGGGGACTCGGTTTTGACGAAGCTCTGCCGGATTTCAAATTTGTTGATGCGCTTCCCGGAAGAAAAATCGTGATGAAGGGCAACCACGATTATTGGTGGAGCACCAGAGCAAAGGCTGAAAAGTTTTTTAAGGAAAACGGCATAACCACCATCGAAATTCTCCATAATAATTCGGTACTTGCGGAAGGACTCGCTCTTTGCGGAACAAGGGGCTGGGTTTTCATGCCGAATGAGCAGCACGATCTCAAAATTTCCGCAAGGGAAGCCGCAAGGCTTGAACTTTCTCTTAAGGATTCGGAACGTTTTCCGGATGCGGAAAAAATCGTTTTTCTGCATTATCCGCCGGTATATGCAAACGAAATGGTGCCGAACATTATCTCCGTCCTCAAGGAATACGGAGTCAAAAAAGTCTTTTACGGACATCTCCACGGAGCATCCCGAAGCCTTGCAAATGAGGGGGATTATATGGGAATTGAGTTCAAACTCATTTCCGCGGACCATCTCGGATTTAAGTTTTGGAAAATTAAATAAAAAATATATAATATTTTTATATAAAATAATTGATTTTATGATAAGTATATGATATACTTTAACAGTTACTGAAAATGTATCTATCAGGAGGAAACATCATAATGGAACTTAGACAGATTGAAAAAACCGGAACCAATGAGGTTAAGCTTACCATTGCTGTAACCGCAGAGGAATTCGGACGCGCTGTTGACGCAGCTATCAGAGAAAAAGGCAAAAACCTTGCAGTAAAAGGCTTCCGTAAAGGCAAAGCTCCCAAAGCTCTTATCGAAAAAACCTACGGAAGAGAATTCTTCTATCAGGACGCTGTTAACGAAACTTACGGCGTTGCATACGACATGGCTGTTGCAGAAGCAAAAATCGTTCCCGTTGACCGCGCAGAAATCGCACTTGTTGACTGCTCCGAAGAAGGTTATACCCTTACTGCAACCGTAACCGTAAAACCCGAAGTTTCCGTAAAGAAATATAAAGGCATCAAAGCAGAAAAAATCGTAACCGAAGTTGCCGATTCCCAGGTTGAAGGCGAACTTTCCGTTATGCTTGAAAGAAACGCAAGAATCATCGAAGTTGAAGACAGACCCGCACAGAACGGTGACCAGGCTGAAATCGACTACGAAGGATTCAAAGACGGCGTTCCCTTCGAAGGCGGAAAAGGCGAACACTTCCCGCTTGAACTCGGTTCCGGCCAGTTCATCCCCGGTTTTGAAGAACAGGTTTGCGGCCACAACGCAGGCGATGAATTTGATGTAAATGTTTCTTTCCCGGAAGATTATCCCGCAGAAGAGCTCAAAGGTGCTCCCGTAGTATTCAAATGCAAACTCCACAGCATCAAAGCTAAAGAAATGCCCGTTGCTGATGATGAATTTGCAAAAGACGTAAGCGAATTCGATACTCTCGATGAACTCAAAGCCGACATCAGAGCAAAACTTCAGGAAAAAGCAGACGCACAGTCCGAAGCAGACCTTGAAGAAAAACTTGTTGACGGAATCCTCAAAAACTTCGAAGCAGAAATTCCCGAATGCATGTACGAAGCAAGAATGGAAGACATCGCAGCAGATTTCGAAAACAGACTTGCAAGAACCGCCGGCCTTACCCTTGACGAATATCTCAAATATACCGGCGCAGACAAAGAATCCTTCTTCGGCGGCTTCAGACCCCAGGCAGAACGCCAGGTAAAAATCCGCCTTGCTCTTGAAGAAATCGCAAAACTCGAAAAAATCGAGATGACCGAAGAAGAAATGGCAGAAGAATACAAAACCCTTGCAGAGCGTTATGAAATGAAAGAGGATCAGGTCAGAAAGATCGTTCCCGCAGAAGAACTTGCTCTTGACCTTTGCGTTGAAAAAGCAATCAAATTTGTTCGCGACAACGCAAAAGTAACCGAAATCACCGCTGAGGAAGCTGCTGCAAAAGAAGCTGCTCCCAAGAAAAAACGTACCACCAAAAAGAAAACTGAGGAAGCTCCTGCTGAAGAAGCTCCCGCAGCAGAAGGTGAAGAAGCACCCGCTCCCAAAAAGAGAGCAACCCGCAAAAAGAAAGTTGAAGAAATCGATCCTTCCGTTGACTGATAAAGCGGGAACAGTTTCCAGAGAAACTGCAATATAATTATCTTTGTATTGGAGGATCTCCGGAATTTATTTCCGGAGGTCCTTTATATCTATCACTGACATTTTTTTACAGGATTCGTTATTATCCGAAAGGAGTGAAACCAGAATGAGTTTGGTACCGATGGTCGTTGAACAGACCAACAGAGGCGAGCGTTCCTATGATATTTATTCCCGCCTCCTTAACGACAGAATCATCATGCTCTGCGACGAAGTCAACGACGTTACCGCAAGCCTTGTTGTTGCCCAGCTTCTCTATCTTGAAGGACAGGACCCGGATAAGGACATAAGCCTTTATATCAACAGCCCCGGCGGTTCCATCACCGCAGGCATGGCAATTTATGACACCATGAACTACATCAAATGCGATGTTTCCACCATCTGCATCGGAATGGCTGCTTCCATGGGAGCATTCCTTCTCAGCTCCGGCGCAAAGGGAAAACGTTTTGCACTTCCCAACAGCGAAATCATGATTCACCAGCCTCTCGGCGGAATGCAGGGTCAGGCTTCTGATATCAAAATCCACGCGGACAGAATCATCGCAATCAAGGAAAGACTTAACAGAATCCTTTCCGAACAGACCGGCCAGCCCCTTGACGTTATCACAAAAGATACCGACAGGGATAATTTTATGACCGCACATCAGGCCATGGAATACGGCCTTGTTGACAACGTTCTTGACCACAGAGAATAATCAAGCATAATTCGGAGGCTTTTTGACTATGCCCAATAAAGATGATCACAAAATGCGCTGTTCCTTCTGCGGAAAACCGCAGGACATGGTTTATAAACTTATAACCGGACCCGGAGTCTGCATTTGTGATGAATGCGTCGAACTTTGCAATTCCATCCTCTATGATGAGGATGATCTTGACCCTATCGAAAAGACCAGACGCAAAAAACAGGAAAAAAACAAACCGGTTATCGATCCAAAAACCCTTCTCAAACCGGCAGAACTCAAAGCAGTTCTTGATAAATACGTTATCGGACAGGACGAGGCAAAAACAACCCTCTGTGTTGCTGTTTATAACCATTATAAACGCATTCTCAGCAAGATGGATACGGAGGACGTTGAGCTCCAGAAGAGCAACGTGCTCCTCCTTGGACCCACCGGTACCGGCAAAACCCTTCTTGCCCAGACCCTTGCAAAGGTGCTCGGTGTTCCGTTTGCAATTGCGGACGCAACCACCATCACCGAAGCGGGTTATGTCGGCGAGGACGCGGAAAACGTTCTTCTCCGTCTTATCCAGGCGGCGGATTTTGACGTTGATGCCGCACAGCGCGGAATTATCTATGTCGATGAAATCGATAAAATTACAAGAAAATCCGAAAATCCCTCCATCACAAGGGATGTCGGCGGCGAAGGAGTTCAGCAGGCTCTTCTCAAGATGCTCGAGGGAACCGTTTCCAACGTTCCTCCCCAGGGCGGAAGAAAACATCCCCAGCAGGAATTTATCCAGATAGACACCACCAATATTCTGTTTATCTGCGGCGGTTCTTTTGACGGAATCGAACCCATCATCGAAAAGAGAATCGCAAGTTCCGCAATGGGATTCGGAGCAAAAGTAATAAGCCAGAAATCCAGGGAAGCAAAGGACCTTCTTAAAAAGGTAACTCCCCACGACCTTGTAAAATTCGGAATCATTCCGGAAATGGTGGGCCGTCTTCCGGTTATCACCGCTCTTGAAAGCCTTGATAAACCTGCTCTCGTAAGAATCCTTACCGAGCCGAAAAACAGCCTTGTAAAGCAGTATCAGAAGCTTTTCAGCCTTGACGGCGTAAGCCTTCAGTTCACCGATGCGGCTCTTGAAGCCATTGCGCAGAAGGCCATCGACAGAAAAACCGGCGCAAGGGGTCTTCGCTCCATTATGGAAGAAACCCTCGGAAAGCTTATGTTCGAGCTTCCTTCCGACGAAACCGCCGAAGCAGTCGTTATCGGCGAAGGCTGCGTAACCGAAGGCGCAGACCCGGTTATTGAACGCAACCCGCTCAAAAAAAGCGTTCCGCTCCAGATTGCGGCCGCTGAAAGAAAATAAAATCTGAGAAAAAAGCGGCAGAGGCTTTTTGCACCTGCCGCTTCCGATATTTTTATACCGGAGGTGAAAAAATATGCCCGATAAAAAACAACCGGCAGAAATTATCACAATGCCGATGATCGCCATGAGGGGAATCGTTCTTTTTCCGAACATGATCCTTCATTTTGATGTCGGCAGAAAAAAATCCATCGCCGCCCTTGAAGAAGCGATGAAAGGAAGCAGAACTGTTTTTCTTGCTTCCCAGATTAATATTGAAGAAGACGAGATAAAACTCGATAACGTAAATAAAATCGGCGTTGTTGCGGAAGTGCGCCAGGTGCTCAAAAACAACGGCGGAACAACAAGGGTTCTTGTTGAAGGAAAATACAGAGCAAAACTTGTTGACATTGTTGCGGAAGAACCTTTCCTTGTTGCGGAAACTCAGGAATTTCCGCTTAAAAAACTCCGTCCGGAACGCTCAATCCTCTGTGATGCTCTTATGCGCACAGTAAAGGATCTTTTCAACGAATATACATATCTTGTCCCCAAAATGCCGAAGGAACTTGCGGTGAAGGCTTTCACCATGGAAGACCCCGCCCAGTTCGGCGAATTTCTTGCAGGAAACCTCAACATCGATATTGAGGACAAACAGCGTATTCTTGAGGAATCCAACTATGTAAAACGTCTTGAAATGCTTGCGGGTGTTCTTGAAAACGAAAACAACATCCTCGGGGTCGAAAAGGATATTTATGAAAAGGTAAAGGAACAGATAGACCAGAACCAGCGGGAATACTACCTTCGCGAACAGCTTAAAGCTATCAACGAGGAACTCGGCGAAGGCGAAAACATCCAGGACGAGGTCGAGGTTTATAAAAAGAAAATCGAAGCTCTCGGCGTTGAAGGCGAAGTAAAAGATAAACTTCTCGAAGAAGTTTCCCGCCTTTCCAAAATGCCTTATAACAGCCAGGAAGCAAGCGTTATCCGCGGATATCTCGATACCTGCATCGCACTTCCCTGGAACATCAGGACTGAAGAGAAAATCGATATCGCAAAGGCGAAAAAACAGCTTGATAAAAACCATTACGGTCTTGAAAAAGTAAAAGAACGCATTCTTGAGCTTCTTGCCGTAAGAAAACTCCAGCCCGATATCAAGGGACAGATAATCTGTCTTGTGGGTCCTCCCGGCGTCGGAAAAACCTCCATTGCGAAGGATATCGCCGCCGCAATGGGCAGGAAATATACCAGAATCTCTCTTGGCGGAATGAAGGATGAATCCGATATCCGCGGCCACAGAAAAACCTATATCGGAGCAATGCCCGGACGCATTATGAATGCGGTAAAACTTGCCGGAAGCAAAAACGCCCTTATCCTTCTGGATGAAATCGATAAAATGGGCAACGATTTCCGCGGAGACCCGGCTTCTGCAATGCTCGAGGTTCTCGACCCGGAGCAGAACAATTCTTTCCGCGACCACTATATCGAAATCCCGTTTGACCTTTCCGATATTCTTTTCATCACCACCGCAAACGACCCGAGCACCATACCCGGTCCGCTTTATGACAGAATGGAAATTATCGAACTCGGTTCCTATACGAGGGAAGAAAAATTCCAGATTGCCAAAAAGCACCTTCTCAAAAAGGAAATGAAGCGCCACGGCCTCAGTTCGAAAACCCTTAAAATCACCGACGATGCACTTTATGCCATCGCGGATTTTTACACAAGGGAGGCGGGAGTCCGTAACTTCGAGCGCATTATCGGAAGCCTTTGCAGAAAAGCCGCAAAGAAAATTGTCGGCGAGGAAGCGGAAAAGGTGACCATCAGCGGAAACAACATCACCGATTTCCTCGGAGTCAAAAAATTCCGTCCGGAAACAATCGAAGCAAGCGACGCAGTGGGTCTTGTAAACGGTCTTGCGTGGACTTCCGTCGGAGGCGATATGCTCCAGGTTGAAGTTGCGATTCTTGACGGAAACGGCAAAATCGAGCTTACAGGCAACCTCGGCGACGTTATGAAGGAATCCGCAAGGACCGCCATAAGCTACGTCCGCTCCTGCACCGAAAAATACGGAATAGAGCACGATTTTTATAAAACCAAGGATATCCATATCCATGTTCCCGAAGGAGCTGTTCCGAAGGACGGTCCTTCCGCAGGCGTAACTCTTACCACCGCGATCGTTTCCGCTCTTTCCGGAATCCCGGTAAGAAGGGATGTTGCCATGACCGGTGAAGTCACCCTTCGCGGCAGAGTTCTTGCCATTGGCGGTCTTCGGGAAAAAACAATGGCTGCATACAGAGCCGGAGTCAAAACCGTTCTCATTCCGGAAGAAAACCTTCCGGACCTTGAGGAAGTTGATCCGGTTGTAAAAAACGCTATCACTTTTATTCCGGCAAAAGAGGTTGAAACGGTGCTTGAAACCGCATTGGTAAGACCTTTGGAAGCTGTAAAGGAAAAAACCTTTATAGATGAAATTCCGGTAATAAACCTTGAACACGAACCGAAAACCATCAACATTCAGTAAGCGGAGGATAAAATGAATTATAATCACGCAGTTTTCGAAGCCGCTTACGGCACATCGAAACAACTTCCGAAAGCGGAGCATATTGAATTTGCCTTTGCGGGACATTCCAATGTTGGAAAATCTTCGCTTATGAATGCGATTTTCGGAAGAAAAGCCCTTGCAAGAGTTTCCAGCCAGCCGGGAAAAACCGTTACCGTAAACTTTTATGACGTTGACGGGATAAAATTCGTTGACCTTCCGGGTTACGGATATGCAAAAGTTTCCCAGAGCGACAAAAAGCGCTGGGCGGATCTTGTTGAAGGCTATCTTATGAGCGACAGGGATATCCGCCTTATCGTTCAGCTTGTTGACAGCCGCCATGCTCCCACCAAGGACGACGTTCAGATGATAGATTTTATGATCGATAACGAGGTTCCGTTCATTATCGCCCTTACAAAATGCGATAAGCTCAACAAAACCGAACGCAAAAAAAGGGAAGAGGCTTTTATGACCGAAATTCCCTGCTTCGATCAGATTACTTCCGTCTGGACCAGCACTACAACTTTTGAGGGCATCGGCGACCTTAAAGAAATTTTTGAGGAACTTTCTTCCGAAGATTATGAGTTTGAGGAAGACGGCGAAGAAGAATTTGAAGAATAATAAAAAGCGGCACTTTTTTTGAAAGTGCCGCTTTTTGAACCGCAAATCTGCGGAAAGGGATTTTATATGGATATTACATTCAGAAACGGAAACGAAAAATTCAACTACCGCGCCTGTGCAATGATTATTGATGACGGAAAAATCCTTGCAATGAAGGACGGAAATTCGCCTTATTTTTACCTTCCCGGCGGAAGAGTGAAACTCGGCGAAACCGCAGAAGCCGCCGTTCTGCGCGAATGCAGGGAGGAACTTTTTGCGGAGCCGGAAATAATCCGTCCGCTCTGGCTTAACCAGGCGTTTTTCACCGAGGACGTCAGCAAAATAAGATTCCACGAAATCTGCGTTTATTTTCTTATGGATATTTCAAAAACTGATATCCTTTCAAGAGGCGAAAAATTCCGCCTTTCCGAAAACGGTCAGGAACACAGCTTTGAATGGCTTCCTTTCGAAAAACTTGCGGAGGAATATTTCTATCCGGAATTTCTGAAAAAAGATATTTTCAGTCTTCCGGAAAATTTTGAAATAAGAACCGAAATTGAAGAAGATATTGTTTCGGAGGTAAAAGAATGGATTAATTCAATTTAATACAGTCTTTTCCCGAATAAAAAATGCCGCCCATCGGGCGGCATTTTTTTATCTGTTATCTTTCGTTTCGATTACTTCGCCGTTATGAAGGCGGATGATTCTGTCGGCCATTCCCGCGATTTCCATATCGTGGGTAACAAGGAGAATCGTCTGGTGGAAACGGGCTGCAAGAGCCTTGAGGTGGCGCAGAACTTGGTCGCCGGTTCTGGGGTCAAGGTTACCGGTGGGCTCGTCCGCAAGGATTATGGCGGGTTTTGAGGCCAGCGCCCTTGCGATGGCAACCCTTTGCTGTTCGCCGCCGGAAAGCTGATCCGGATATCGGTCGAGCTTATCGCCGATTTCAAGCGCTTCAACAAGCTCCTGCAAAAATTCCGGATCGATGTCCTTTCCGTCAAGATGGAGCGGCATCATGATGTTTTCCCTGACGGTGTGTTCCTCAAGAAGGTTGTATGCTTGGAAAACAAATCCGATTCTTCTGCGGCGAAGGCGGCAGAGTTCGTTGTTCGAAAGGTCAAAAAGACTTTTATCCTCAAGATAAAGCTTTCCGCCGGAAGGGCGGTCAAGTCCGCCGAGAATCTGGAGAAGAGTGGATTTTCCGGAACCGCTCCTGCCGATTATGGCGTAGAAAACGCCTTCTTCAATAGATATATCAAGAGGTTTGAGGGCATGAACTTCATTTTCGCTGCCTTCGTTATATGTTTTATAAAGTCCTTCGGTTCTTAAGATATCCATGCGTTTTACCTCACTTTCTTGTTTTGATGTTTTCGATGGGAAGATAGCGCCGCAGGCTGTGCATCGGCATTATATAAAGAAGGGTTATTATCACAGCAAGGGCAATGCAGAGAGCAATATGGATGAGCCACGGATATCCCCAGAGGAGATTTCCGAGCACCGCATCGGAAAATGCCGCATAGACCGCAACCGCAATCCAGAGAACCGCATTGGCAATAATAAGCGCAAGCCCGGAAGCAACAAGTCCGATATAAAGCTGGCGTTTTATAAGCTGGCGGTTGCTGACGCCGAGGGACTGGAGGATTCCGATACGGTTGCGTTCCTGCTCAATATCGGAAGTTACGGTGTTCGCAAAAATCATAAGCGCAAGAAGAACCGCAGTGAGCCCGAGAAGGCAAACAAGGAGAATGTTGTTTATTGCGTCCTGCAGAAGCTTGCTGTTGCTTTCGTGATAGAATTCGATATCCATGTATTCGTTTCTTGCATAGATAAGAAGCGCGGTATCAACGTCATATTTGGAAAGACCTTCCTTTGCGTTGATATAAAAATCCGTGGTTCCGTAACCGGTGGAAATATACATGATTTTGAAGGAACGGATTTCGTTGGAAGAACGGGTGCGCATGGAGTTCGGAAGAATCGAGCCGCAGAGTTTTGAGGAACAGATTACCTGATATCCTTCGTCGGAACCGCTTATTGGCCAGATTCCCTCGTCCGGGAAATAATAAACAATTGCGCCGACCCGGACTCTTTCGGTGATGATTTTATAGGTATAGCTCATGCCGCCGATATATCTTGTCTGGGCGCCGATGGTTATAAAGTCGCCGACGGAAAGATCCGAATCCGTATCATAAACATGGCGGTATTCCTCATAAAAACTCATATCAACGCCGGATGCGGAAACTTTATCCCAGCCGGTCGCGCTTTGGAAAGCGCTTTCGTTTATCTTTCCGGTGTCTTTATAAAGAGGAACAAAAACAAAAACTTCTTTTCCGGAATCAAAGGCTTCCTTATCAATGCTTCCATAGGTTGCGGCGGAATTGAATCTTTCGAAAAGTTCGCTTTCGGAAGAAACCACATAAAGATTTATCGGATAACCTGTAAGGTTCTCTGCGCCGTAACTGTCGTTAACTGTTTTGAGGTTATCGCCGAAGGCGGTATCGAGCAGGAAGCTGTTTATGGAATCCTCTTTTATTATGGAATCGTTTGCGGTGCGGAGAACTTCGATGGATTCGCATACTCCCAAAGCTTCAAGCTCCGCAATATATTCCGGAAGCTGGCGGTCGGATGCAGAAAAAGGGAGGCTGAGGAAATAATCCGGACGGGAATCCCTCTGTACAGTTTCACGGTAGGGCGTCATAAAACGGAAACCAATGAAAAGGCAAAGAGTTGTTATGAGCATCATAAAAACGCAAAGAGCAAAGTTGCCCAATGTTCTGCTCCGGTTTGCAATAAGTCCCCGGACGGTTACGTTGAAGAAATCCTGTCTTGTTTCCTTTTTCGGAGGAGGAAGGGGCTTTTTTCTTGCGGTGCGTCCGGTAAGAGGAACGCCTACGGCCATGATGCTCGGGATTATCATGCCGATGAAAAGGGCAAATGTTCCTGCAAAAAGTGCCGCGGCAAGAATAACCGGGTCGATTGTATAGAGGATATCGCGGCTCTGAACGTCCTCAAGGATTCCGGTTATGGCATAGGCTCCGCCAAGACCGATGACCGTTCCAACAGGAAGGGTGGTGATCCAGAAATAGATAAATTCCCAGAGGAGCATTTTTGCAATCTGGCTGCTTTCGGCGCCGATGGATTTCATAAGAACAATGCGGCGCAGGCGCTTGCGCATCTGGGTGAAGAAAATCTGGAAAACCGCGCAGACGGTGGTTACGAACAGAATTATTGTAACAAGAAGGAGCATTCTGTCGTTGCCTTCGCTGGAGGAAGGATAAGCATAGCGGTTCACGCGGAAAACGGTGAAGTCATCCTGTTCGTCCGCACTTTCCGGGAAAATATGTCCTTTGGAGGTGAGATGCATTCCGTTTATCTCAAAATCTCCTGAGATAAATTCATCGAAAGGCATTTCGGATTCCGCGCCGTCGATATAGATTCTTACGGAAGCGTTTTTGACCTGCGGAGCGGGAATCGAAAGAGCTCCGTCCGAAGCAGGAACGATTATTTTATCAAGATCCGTTTCAACAAAATATTCCGTGGGAATCCGGATGGAGGAAGCCGCCTTCTCGGAAAGTTTTTCGGCGGAATTGTAATTCAGAGGATTGTTTCCGCTTTCCGGAACAAGAACGGCGGTTCCGTAAACGAGCTTTTC
Organism: Oscillospiraceae bacterium; assembly: GCA_017399625.1. Taxonomy (GTDB): domain Bacteria; phylum Bacillota; class Clostridia; order Oscillospirales; family Ruminococcaceae; genus UMGS1668. Next base: position 46,093 of record JAFQBT010000094.1, on the reverse strand, counting down.
GTTTTCGTCGTCACAAAGATAAAAATCGAAGGAATACTGATATTCATGTTTTGTAACGTGGCCGATATTGTTGACGCGTTGGATATCGGAATCGTAATATGCGTTGATGGCTTCGCTGTTGCTTTCGGAAATTTCGTTGAAAACCGGAAGAACATTGTTCCAGAGTTCCCTTGCGGAGGAATTTTTTCCGCCGCCGATGAAAACAACGTTTTCGTAAGGAACAAAATTATATTCGCTGTATTTTTCAAGAACCTTTTTCTGTCCGCTGACAAAAATATCATAGTTTTCCTCGGTTACAAAACCGCTTGGAAGGGAAAGCATTCCGCTGTCCCAACGGTCGGAAAAAGTATCAACAACGCCGCAGACCGTATATGTATAGGGAATATAAATGAGAAGGGAATTGCTGTTTACGGAAACGCGGATATTGAGGTCCTGATATCCGATAAGGTCCGCGGTTGGCATTGTGTGCTCCGCAAGTTCCTCTTCCGTCATATAAGGGGTGAGGTCAAGGTCATGTCGGCTTATTTCGATGTAATAATCAACAAGGGAACGAAGCTGTTCTTCGGTCATCTCCTCAAAAGGAACAACTCTTCCGTCCGGATGCTCCTCATCCGCAAAAAGGAATGCGGCGCTTTCACGGAAGTTGCTGTCGCTGTACCAGGAAAAAAGCCTGTCGGTGGTTTCCTGATAATACCATGCGTTTGCGCCGTGGTACATATATTCGCCCCAGGCTTTGTTGCGGAAAATTTCAAGGCTCTTTTTAAAAGTATCCTCTTTTGCAAGTTCGGTAAGTTTGTTAAGGGTGTTCTGTTTTTCAATAATCTTGCTGCTGCTGAGAGGGATTCGGATCTGGGAAACAACTGTAAAGCTGTCGCCAAGCTTGAGATTAAGGGAAGAAAGCCTTGCATATTCAAGAACGATATCGTTTTTGCTTTCGGGCCATTTTCCTTCCTTAAGAACAAGCTGACCGAGAGAAACAAGTTCATCGGAATATCTGGTGATATAATATTCATTGTCGCCGGAAAAATAATCAACGCCCTTGACGTTCACCATCGGGAGAATTGTGGAATTTTCCGCAAACGCCGAAATTTTTTCCGCATCTTCGGAAGAAAGTCCGCCGACCATGTTCTGCCAGCTTCCGTAAGTTGTTATTCGCTGGGTACGGTCCGTTTCCTGAAGTGAAGTTATAAGAGTTGTTGAAAGAACAAGGAACAGAAAAGCAAGGGCAACAACGCTCCATAAAAGGAGGGTGTCCCTTTTCTGACCGATAAGTCCTTTTAGTGCAATCTTTCTCATATATTGAACCTCTTTATTATTAATAGTTAACCTTTAATATATTATCATATTTCACATATTTCTTCAATGTATTGAATTGTTTTTATGTCGGATTTCGGGATGTTTATTAAGATTTTATTAAAGTTTCGGCAGGATAATTGAAAAGAACCGGAGCGGGGGATATAATGAAAACAGATAAATTTAAAAAAGGCGGTGGATTTATGAAAAAACTTGCTGCGTTTGTTCTTGTTTTTTTAATGATGTCTGCTTTTTCCGGCTGCAACGGAGAAAAACAGGAAATTGAAATTATAATTCCCGCAGGAAGCGAAGAAGCCTTTGTTTTCACAAAGGAGATTTTTTCCGCAGAGAAAGATGACATCATAATCTCTGCCGGAGCGGGTTTTTCCGATACTTCCGTGACGATCAAAACGGAAAAAGTTCCGGAAGAACATTTTTATGAACCGGTTTATCTCACCCACGGAATGCCGGCAGAAATCAGGACTGAAAAAGGCGAATGGTTCAGAATCGGCGTTTCGGTCCAGAATCCATCGGAGCACGATATTGCGGTTTCGATATATGTTCAGAATGCAGAAATAAAAAGCAAGGCGGAGGAATGATTTATGGATAAAACAAAACCCTGGGTAAAAATTGCGGTTAAGATTGTTTTAACACTTGCGGCCGCGGGAATTTCATATTTTTCATTGTTGGGAATCCTGATTTTTTCGATGATGTCCGAACTTAATTCAATCATAATGGGAGCTGCATTTTTCATTGTTCCGGTGCTTTTATTCTTCCTTATATGGTTTCCCGGAAAGAAAAAGCTGTTCGTAATATGGGGAATCGTTTCTGCTTTGATTATTCTTGCGGCGATTATTAATGCCGTATGGGTGCAATATGATAAAAGCATCACCGTTAATCCGACGCCGAATATCAACGTTAACGAATACCTTCCTTTCGAGGAGGATTCAAAAATCGTGACCCTTGACCGGGAAGCAAGCCTTGAACTCAGCGGCAGACTTCCGAGAATTGACGGCGCGGCGGCGGTTTTTCCGGTTTATTCCGCATTTGTCAACGCAACCTATCCGGAAACAACAAAGCTTTATGACGGTTATTTTGAATATAATAACACCGTCGGAGGATATAAACTTCTCGGAGAAAGACAGACGGATATTTTCTTCGGCGCATATCCTTCGGAAGAACAGATTGAAGAAGCAAAATATCACGGAACGGAATTTGTTTATACCCCCATCGGCTATGATGCTTTCGTTTTCTTTGTCCATAAGGATAACCCCATCGACAACCTTACTTCTGAACAGATCCGGGCGATTTATTCCGGTGAAATCACAAACTGGAGCGAAGTGGGCGGCAAAAACGAAAAAATCGCCGCATATCAGCGCAATGAAGGAAGCGGAAGTCAGAGCATGCTGAAGCGCTTTATGGGCGAAAAGGAAATCATGGAAGCACCCACGGAAATGGTTAACGACCTTATGTCCGGAATCGTTGAACAGGTTTCGGATTACCGGAGCAAATCAAATTCCATCGGTTTTTCCTTCAGGTATTACCTCGAGGGAATCATCAGAAACCCGGATATAAAAATCCTCAGCATCGACGGCATTGCACCGACTGTTGAAAACATCAAAAACGGAACCTATCCCATAACCGGACCGCTTTATGCAGTGACTTACGAAGGCAACAATAACGAAAACGTTGAAAAACTTCTTGAATGGGTGCTTTCGGAAGAGGGACAGGAAATAATTGAAAAAACGGGATATGTGGGTATCAATTAAAAAATAACCGGAGAGTTTTCACTCTCCGGTTATTTTATTTCTATGAAGATGCAACTGTCCGGAAAAATCCGGTGAATTATTTTGAGCACCGTTTTAAGATGCTTTTCGGGAACCTCCGTGCTCAAAAGTCCGATATGCAGAACATACCGGTGCTCAAATGATTCCACGGTGCTCAAGAACCTTCCGGAGGCTTTCTTTTTTGCTTTCTTCCATTTCTCCAAGGGGAAGCCGGCATGGACCGAATTCTTTTCCGAGCATATTAAGCGCTTCCTTTACCGGAACAGGATTGACATCCGAAAAAAGCGCATCAATAAGCGGAACAAGACTGTTTTGCATTCTTCCTGCTTCTAATATTCTGCCCTCGGAATAAAGGGAGCAAAGCTCCTGCATTTCCTTCGGAATAATGTTCGCAGCAACGGAAATAACGCCCTTTGCGCCGATGCTCAGGAAAGGAACGGTGAGCTCGTCGCTCCCGGAATACATATCGATTTTGTCGCCGCAAAGGTTAAGAACGCGCTCCGCTTTCGCGATATTTCCGGAGGCTTCCTTGACCCCGCAGATGAACGGATTATCCGCGAGCACCGCATAGACTTCCGGGCTGATATCAACTCCGGTTCTTGAGGGAACGTTATAAACAATGGTCGGAATCTGGCACCATTTTGTGATGTAGTTATAATGCTCAATAAGTCCGCTTCTGTTCGCCTTGTTGTAATATGGAGTCACCGCAAGAACCGCATCCGCGCCGGCGTTCCTTGCGTTAAGGGCAAGTTTTGCGGCGTGCTTTGTGTTGTTGCTTCCGGCTCCGGCAATAAGCGGAACCCGGTGATTGATAATGTCCTTTGCACAGCAGATGATGTTATACTGCTCCTCATCGGAAAGGGTGACGGATTCGCCGGTGGTTCCGTTTACGATTATTGCGTCCGCACCTTTCTGAATGAGTTCGTCAATAAAATCGGCGTATTTTTTTAAATTAACGCTGCCGTCAGGACGCATTGGAGTAACGGTCGCAACTCCGCAACCGGTAAAAACTGTATTTTTCATATAAAAAACCTCCGCAAAATCTGGATAAAACCAATTTATGCGGAGGTTCGTTTTATTATGTTTTAATCAAAATATCCTTTTGCGGCATAAAGTTCCGCCATAAGAACATTTCCTCCTGCGGCACCGCGGAGAGTGTTATGGGAAAGGCTTACGAATTTATAATCGTACTGGCTGTCGGGGCGAAGTCTTCCGATTGAAACGCCCATGCCTTTTTCAAGGTTGCGGTCAAGCTTTGCCTGGGGTCTGTCGGGTTCCTCAAAATAAGTGAGGAATTGTTTCGGCGCGGAGGGAAGTTTCAGAAGCTGGGGTTCACCGCTGAAATTTTTCCAGCATTCCCTGATTTCCTCGATGGAAGGCTTGTTTTCAAAACTTACGAAAACCGCGGCGGTGTGTCCGTCGGAAACAGGAACACGAAGGCATTGGGTTGTGATAGCAGGGGAAGAAGCATTTTCGATTTTTCCGTTTTCAAGTTTTCCCCAGATTTTAAGCGGTTCGTTTTCGCTTTTTTCTTCTTCGCCGCCGATATAAGGGATAAGGTTATCCACCATTTCCGGCCAGCGTTCAAAATTCTTTCCTGCGCCTGAAATTGCCTGGTAAGTGCAGGCGAGAACTTTTGTTATTCCGAATTTCATAAGAGGATGAAGTGCTGGAACGTAGCTCTGGATTGAGCAGTTGGATTTTACGGAAATGAAGCCGCGCTTTGTTCCAAGGCGCTCCTTCTGCGCAGAAACGACTTCCATGTGTTCAGGGTTGATTTCCGGAATGATCATCGGAACGTCGGAAACTCCGCGGTTTGCGCTGTTGTTGGACATAACCGGGCATTCAAGCTTTGCGTATTTTTCTTCAAGAGCTTTTGTTGAGGTTTTATCCATATTTATTGCACAGAAAACGAAATCAACCACGGAAGCGATGCCCTCGGCATCCTTTTCCGCATCGAGAACGACCATGTTTCCAACGCTTTCGGGAATGGGGGATTCCATTGCCCATCTGCCGGAAACCGCTTCTTTATAAGTTTTTCCGGCGCTTCTTCCGGAAGCGGCAAGAACTTCGATATGAAACCAAGGATGCTCCGAAAGAAGAGTTATAAGGCGCTGGCCAACCATTCCGGTGGCGCCGATTATTCCAACTTTATAATTTTTCACGAGCGATCACTCCTTTTATAAAAATGCTTGCAATAAATCAACTGTTGCAATATAATATATAAGTTATGAATATGTTCTTGATTTTATCATTACATATTTTTTATGTCAATATTTTTCCAGAAAATAAATAAAACGGTGATTCAATGAAAACAAGTGATTTTTATTTTGACCTTCCGGAGGAGCTTATTGCACAGCATCCTGCGGATAAACGCGACCATTCCCGGCTTATGCATCTCAACAGAGAAACCGGCGAAGTTGAGCACAGACATTTTTACGATATAATCGACCTTCTTGAACCGGGTGATCTCCTTGTTCTCAACAACTCAAGAGTTATCCCCGCAAGACTTATCGGAGAAAGGGAAGATACCCATTCTCCTATTGAATTTCTTCTTCTTAAACAAAGGGACCTTGACGTATGGGAAATCCTCGTCCGACCCGGAAAACATGCAAAAATCGGAAAAAGATTTGTTTTCGGCGGCGGACTTCTGAAAGCGGAAGTTATCGACATTGTTGAAGAAGGTAACCGCATCGTAAAATTCGAACACGAAGGCAACATCTATAACGTCCTTGATGAAATCGGACAGATGCCGCTTCCGCCTTATATTACCGAAAAACTTGCGGATAAGGAGCGTTACCAGACTGTTTATTCCGACCCAATCGGTTCTGCTGCGGCACCCACTGCCGGACTTCATTTTACCGAGGAGCTCCTTGATAAAATAAGAGCAAAAGGCGTAAACACCGCTTTTGTAACCCTCCATGTAGGTCTTGGAACCTTCCGTCCGGTAAAAGTTGAGGATTTTGAACACCATATCATGCATACCGAGCATTATATGCTTCCGAAGGAAACAGCGGACCTTATAAATGCAACGAAAGCCGCCGGACACAGGGTTATTGCGGTGGGAACAACTTCCTGCCGCACTCTCGAATCCGTTGCCGCAAAATACGGTGAAATCCGTCCGGATGACGATGATACAAGCATTTTTATCTATCCCGGTTTCAAGTTCAAAGTTCTCGACGGACTTATCACAAACTTCCATCTTCCGGAAAGCACCCTTATTATGCTCGTTTCCGCATTTGCGGGTTATGAAAACGTTATGAACGCATATCAGGAAGCCATAAACGAGCGTTACCGTTTCTTCAGCTTCGGCGATTCCATGGCGATTATTTGATGCAATAAAAAAACCGACCGCTTTGCGGTCGGTTTTTTGCTTTGATATTAGTTTCCGGGAATTTTCTGACAGCTTGTTTTTTTATCCGTTAACGTCTTCTGCTACGTTTCTGAATTTGCTTTTAGGCATTTTGCAAAGGGGGCAGCGGAAATCTTCCGGGAGGTCTTCAAATTTGGTTCCGGGTGCAATTCCTTTTTCCGGAATGCCTTTTTCTTCATCATAGGTGTAGCCACAGATCATGCAGGTATATTTCATAAGATTATCTCCTTTGATATAAATTATTTTTTTTAAATCATTTCCTTGATTTGTCTGTATTATAAACTATTTTATTCCGTTTATCTGTAACTTAGTCACATTGTATCAATCTTTTTTTAAATTTTTATAATTTTCAAGTTCTTCGGAAGTCATGTGGTCTTCGAGCACGCCGAAAATGATTTTTCTGTCCCTTGCGCTTGCTCTGCCGAATGCGCTGAGCATCAGCGATTCCTCGGTGCTCAAAGTTTTTATCGGAGCAGGGTAGCCGCTTATGCCCATCAGGTAGTCCAGCGAAACGTCAAGCGCTTCCGCAATTTCGGCGGCGATATCCGCCTGGGGTTTTCTGCTGTTGTTGAGGTATCTTGAAAGGGTTGCTTCGGTTGCTCCGGTTTTTTGCGCAAGCCAGCTTTGGGTTATTCCGCGCTGCTTCATGATTTTTCTGACTTTTCTGCCAAAATCGGCGATTTCTGCCATTTTTTTGCCCTCCGGTTACTATTATACAAGTTGTATTATTGATTTTACAATAAAATTATACGATTGTCAAGATTTGTTATACAATTGGCAAGGCTGTTGAAAACAAATATTTTGCAAATATTACTTGAAAAGATTTTTATATTAAGTTATACTAATATAGTTATATTATTGCCTTATTGAAGAGGAGAATTATGTTTACTGTTTTAAAAACCGAAGGAAGAGCCCGCAGAGCGGAATTTGAAACTGTTCACGGTACAGTCCAGACCCCCGCATTTATGAACGTTGCAACCTGCGGCGCAATAAAAGGCGGCGTTGCCGCGGAAGATCTTAAAGAGCTCCATTGCCAGGTTGCTCTTTGCAACACTTACCATCTTTCGCTTCGTCCCGGAGACCTTGTTGTAAAGGAACTCGGCGGACTCCATAAATTTATGAACTGGGACAGACCCATCCTTACCGACAGCGGCGGTTTTCAGGTTTTCAGCCTTTCAAAACTCCGCAAAATCAAGGAGGAAGGCGTTTATTTCAGAAGCCATCTTGACGGCCACAGGATCTTTATGGGTCCGGAAGAATCCATGCAGATACAGTCCCATCTTGGAAGCACCATTGCAATGGCTTTTGATGAATGCGTTGAAAACCCCGCTCCGAAATCTTATGCGGCACAGTCCTGCCAGCGCACCACCAGATGGCTCCACCGCTGCAAAGCGGAGATGGAAAGACTTAATTCCCTTCCGGATACCATCAACCCACACCAGATGCTTTTCGGAATCAACCAGGGCTGCACTTTCGAGGATCTCCGCGTTGAGCACATGAAAGAGATTGCAAAGCTCGATCTTGACGGTTATGCAATCGGCGGTCTTGCAGTAGGCGAACCCACCCTTGAAATGTACCGCATCATCGATGCTGTTGAGCCCCATATGCCGAAGGATAAACCCCGTTATCTCATGGGCGTCGGAACTCCCGTCAACATTCTCGAAGCAGTTCATCTCGGCGTTGACCTTTTCGACTGCGTTATGCCAAGCCGCAACGCACGCCACGGAACTCTTTTCACCTGGCAGGGAATCCGCAACCTCAATAACGAAAAATATATCTATGACCAGGGACCCGTTGATCCGGAATGCGACTGCCCGACCTGCCGTCTTCACAGCAGAGCCTATGTCCGCCATCTTCTCCGTGCAAACGAGCTTCTTGCCCACAGACTTACCGTCCAGCACAACCTCTATTTCTATAACACCCTTATGGAAAGAATCCGCGAGGCGCTTGATAACGGAACTTTTGAGGAATTTTATCAGAAATACCGCGATATCCTCGGAAAAAGGATTTAATTCCTTGATTAACGTTTATAATTAGTTTATAATATTTTCATGATTTTTTTGGAGGTAAAGAAATGAACAATCTTCAGTTCCTTTTAATGTCCGGCGCAGCAGCAGAAGAAGGCGGTTCCATCATGGATACCATCATCAGTTTTGCTCCCATTGTTGTTGTTCTCATCGTTTTTTATTTCATGCTCATCCGTCCTCAGCAGAAAAAAGATAAAGAAGACAGAGCAATGAGAGAAAATCTCGAAATCGGCGATGAAATCGTAACCATCGGCGGAATTGTCGGACTTGTTGTTTCCATCAAGGAAGATACCGTTGTTGTTGAAACCGGAAGCGACAGAAGCAAAATCCGCATCCTCAAAAGCGCTGTTGCACAGAACATCACCGCAAAGGAAAAAGCAGATTCTGCAAAATAATTTTTCACAATGAATAAAAATGCTTCTTTCGGAATAGCCTTTAAAAGGATTATTCCGAAGGGAGCGTTTTTTATATGTCGCAGAAAAATTTCAGAAAACTTGCAGCAAGCGTTTTTATCGGAGCAGGAATCGGAATACTCAGTTCCGCGATACTGATATTTCTGATGGCTTCTGCGCTTGTTATAGGCGATGTTCCGGCTTTTCTGCTTTCGCCGGTAACGGTGGTTATTCTTGCTTTCGGCGGTTTTGCGGGCGGATTTGCCTCCGCAAGGCTTTTCGGAGAAAGGGGATTCCTTTGCGGAGCTTTTTCCGGCGTCGTTTTCTTTATTATTGCATGGGCTGCGGGAGCATTTTTTGAAAATGCCGGTTTCGGAACCGCTGCAATAATAAAAGCAGCAATGATGATAATTTCCGGTTCTCTCGGCGGAATAATCGGAATTAATTATATTAAAAGAAAATAGTTGCATCATTTTGAAATATGTGCTATACTACTCATGTTGAAATATGTATTTTTTTCAGGAGGATAACATAATGGAACACATTAAAACTGTTAACAACGCTAACCTTAAAGAATCCTGCGCAAAAGGCGGCTGCGGCGAATGCCAGGCTTCCTGCCAGTCTGCATGCAAAACTTCCTGCACTGTTGCAAACCAGGAATGCGAAAACGAATCCCGCAAAGGCAACAAATAATTTTTGAGATTTAAAAATTGCAGGCGCACCGGATTCTGGTACGCCTGCCGTTTTTTTGGAGATTTTTAAATGGTACATACTTTTTATCAGAACGGTTATTATATTGCACTTGACGTAAACTCCGGAGCGGTTCATGTTCTCGATAAGCTCTGCTTTGATCTTCTCAACAAGTTTGAGGACAAGCTTCCGGAAGAATGCCCCGCAGAAATCCTTGCGGAACTTTCCGCGGAATATCCTGAAGAGGAACTTCTTGAGGTTTACGGCGAACTCCTCGGCCTCCAGAAAGCGGGACAGCTTTTCAGCGATGACGATTATGAAAGATTCACTGATATGATGAAGGGCGCACCCATCAAATCCATGTGCCTTCATATTTCCCATGACTGCAACCTTCGCTGCAAATACTGCTTCGCTTCCACCGGCGACTTCGGTAAAGGCAGAATGCTCATGCCCGTTGAAACCGGCAAAAAAGCAATTGATTTTCTTCTTACCCATTCCGGAAACCGCCACAATCTTGAACTGGATTTCTTCGGCGGTGAACCTCTTATGAACTGGGATGCCGTAAAGGAAATCGTTGATTACGCCAGAAGCAAGGAAGAGGAATACAACAAAAAATTCCGCTTTACCGTAACCACCAACGGCGTTCTTCTCAACGACGAAAACATCGATTATATCAACAAGGAAATGAAAAACGTTGTTCTTTCTCTCGACGGAAGAAAATGCGTTAACGATTGTATGCGCCCAACTGTTAACCAGAAAGGCAGCTATGATATCATCGTTCCAAAGTTCCAGAAGCTCGTTGAAAAACGTCTTGAGGGTGAAAACAAGGAATATTACGTCCGCGGAACCTTCACAAAGCAGAATCTTGACTTTGCAAAGGATGTTTATCATATCGCCGACGATCTTGGTTTTGATCAGCTCAGCGTTGAACCGGTCATTGCGGATGCTTCCGAACCCTATGCAATCACCGAGGAGGATCTTCCGGTTATTTTCGAGGAATATGAAAAGCTTGCTGTTGAGATGATCCGCAGAAAGAAAGAAGAGGGAAGATGTTTCAACTTCTTCCATTTCATGATCGATCTTGACCAGGGTCCCTGCGCAATAAAACGTCTTCGCGGATGCGGATGCGGAAACGAATATGTTTCCGTAACTCCAGACGGCGACATCTATCCCTGCCACCAGTTCGTCGGCAACGATGAATGGAAAATGGGCAACCTTGATGATGAAACCCTGGATATTTCCATGAAGGACCAGTTTGCCTGCTCAAACATTTATTCCAAAGAGGAGTGCAGAAAATGCTGGGCAAGATTCTATTGCTCCGGCGGCTGCAACGCAAACAACTACAGCTTCAACAGAGATATCCTCAAACCCGTTAAACTTTCCTGCGAAATGGAAAGAAAGCGCGTTGAATGCGCTATCATGATTAAAGTTGCGATGGCGGATAAATAATTTACGAAAAAATAAAGAGCTCCGGAATATCCGGAGCTCTTTTGTTATATAAATTATAGGGAAGTGGGAAAGGGAAGAGGTGCTTTTAAAAAAATGGACAAAAAGCTTATTTTCAGCGATGTTTATAAAAACAGGTTTTTGATTTTATCCTGCCTGATGCTCATTTCCGGAACGATTTTCGGGACGAGCATGCTCAGATTTCTGCCGGAGGAAGTTCTTGAAAATCTGTACGGATTTTCATCGGAACAGACGGAAAATTTTCCAAATGAATTTATAAACCGGTTTTTCTTTCCGTTTGCGGTGCTCATGGGACTTTATTTTTCGGGCTCCGGAATTTTCGGAAGATTCACGGCGCCGGTTCTTGTTTTTATTTACGGAAGCGTTTTCGGATTGGAAAATTCGCTGAAATTCATGTTTTCCGGTGCAGATTATCTAATGGACAGCATGATTTTATTTTTCAGCGGAACCTTCTTTTTTGGTTTTTCTCTTCTTATAATGTCGGAAAATTCTATTTTTTCATCAAAAGGAATTTTCAGCTGCATCAAAGGAAAAAATGATGGAAAACCGCTTTATAATGCGAAAAAACAAGCTATAAAGTTTGTTGCCTTTACAGCCTGTTTTATAATAATTTCCGCTTTTTCTGCGTTTATAACTCAGTTTCTCCGTCCGAGGATTTAGCTTTTTTCTTCGGCGGTTTAACGTTTTTGAGCGGCGAACGGTTGGACGCGTCTTCAATTTGTCGGTTGCTTACATGGGTATAAATTTCTGTTGTTGCAAGGCTTTCGTGCCCCAGAAGTTCCTTCAGAACGCGGATATCAACTCCCGCATCCTGATAAAGTAAGGTTGCGGCGGTGTGGCGAAGCTTATGCGGCGAAATTCCCATTCCGTCAAGACCGGCTTCCTTCAGGCATTGTTCCACGATTTGTTCCACACGCCGCGGACCGATTCTTTTACCGTTTCTGTTAAGAAAAAGCGCGTTTTTATCAACTCTTTTAACTTTTTCACCGGAATCGAGCGCTCTGAGATAGCTTTCAATCGCCGTAAGGCAGGAATTGTTGAGATAAACAATGCGTTCTTTGTTGCCTTTACCGAGCAGTCTGAGCTGATTATCGCGGATATCATTGAGATTGATTCCGCAGAGTTCGGAAAGACGCATTCCGCAGTTCAGAAACAGCGTTATCATGCAGAAATCCCGTTCCGTAAAACTTGTTTCAACATGAGTCAGAAGTTCCAGAGCCTGTTCAAGAGTTAAAAATTTAGGAAGTGTTTTTTTAAGCTTCGGTGTTTCAAGATTGAGCATCGGGTTTTCCGGAAGCTTTCCGCTGGAAACCGTGAGATATTTATAGAACGATCTTATTGCGGAAACTTTTCTTGAACGGGCTTTTGCTTCGTTATCATGGTTGCGCTGAAATTCCGAAAGGAATCTCATGGCATCGATTCTTGTTGCATTTTTAATCAGATCAAAACCTGCGTCAGCAATTTTGATTTCTTTATAATCGGTATCGTCGGAAACAATACAGTTATCAATAAGAAGAAATCTTATAAAAGAACGAAGGTCAAGATAATATCCGTCAACAGTTCTGGCAGAACGTCCTTTGATGGTTTCCATATAAAAAAGGAAATCCTGGAGATATTCGGGACAATCGTTCAGATAGTCTTTATTCATGTATTATTTCCTCCCCTTTATTTCGCTAAATTTCTATTTAGCGAAATAGCTTCTATAGGAATTATAACATAAAAACCTCTCTCCCGTCAAGTTTTTATAACAAAAAAATCCCGATATTTACCGGGATTTTTCGTTGTTTCATTATTCCTCACAAAGCGGCAGAATTCCGCCTATATCATGCAGCGATCTTCCTCCGAGATTTTCTGCGTAAATATTTCTGTTGCGCAAAAAATCTTTTATATTCTCATAATCTTTGATTGATTTAAGATCGCCGGCTGTTCCGAGGATTTTTTCTTCAACCATTCCCCCGCAGCCGCCGATAAATCCGGTATCGTATCCTTTAAGATAGATTCCGCCTTCCTTGATTTTCAGGACCTCGATTTCTTTTTGCGTTAAAATTTTCGCAATTCCCGGATCTGCGGTTATAACAGCGTCTTCGCATACCGCAAGCACCGAGCATTTTGCATAGCCCTGTTTCACAGCGATGATATTATAATTGTTTTCTTCTGCAAATTCCATCAGTTTCCGGTCAATTATATCCGGATTCACGATGATATTTCTGCCAATGATTTCCGCATTTATAAGACAATCGTCCGGATAGCTGAAATCCAGTTCATTTTCGGCGGTTTTAAGTTCAAAACCGAGCATTTCGAGCATTTCGCTGCTCTTTTTTGAGCACGACGCCGTAAGCACGGAATTTCCGCCCAGATGCAGAAGCTGCAAATCCGCGTGAGATGCTATCCCCTCCGGAAGATTTGGGTTCGGTTCCACCGGAACAACAGCGATTTTAGCCGATTGCAATGCGGAAATAACGTTCTCCGCTTCGGAAGAAACCGCCGTAACAGTTACATTTCCGGTTGGAAAATTTGGTTTTTTAACAAAATTCATCAGTTTCTGACCTCTTTTTTACGGATTGCAGAAAATGCTTCGCCGATGCTTGCAACCCCGGTGAGTTTTATTTTATAATCCTCGGCACGCAGCTTTTTAAGACACTGGGACGGCAGAATTATTTCGGTAAAACCGAGTTTTTCCGCCTCTTTGATGCGGATTTCGGTGTTGGAAACGCTTCGCAGTTCACCGCCAAGGCCGATTTCGCCGAAAGCGACGATGCTGCTGTCAACAACAGTATCAGTAAGGCTTGAAATCAGCGCAATTGCAACCGGAAGATCCGCCGCAGGCTCGTCCAGTTTAAGACCGCCGATTACATTGATATAGGTATCCATGCTTCCGAAATAATAACCCGCTCTCTTTTCGAGCACCGCAATCAGAAGTGCGGTGCGATTGAAATCAAAACCGGTGGAAGTCCTTCTCGGAACGCCGAAACCGGTTTTTGAAACAAGCGCCTGAACTTCCGCAAAAATGGGTCTTGTTCCCTCGATAATACAGCTTACGCATGTGCCGGAAACGTTTGTCGGTCTTTCGGAAAGAAGCGCGACGGAGGGATTTTCCACCTCATGGAGTCCGCTTTCGTTCATCTCAAAAATTCCGATTTCGTTAGTTGAACCGAAACGGTTTTTGATGGAACGGAGAATGCGGTAGCTCATGGTGCGCTCGCCTTCAAAATGAAGAACCGTATCGACAATATGCTCCATTACTTTCGGTCCGGCGATGGCGCCGTCTTTGTTGACGTGACCGACGATGAGAACCGGAATATTGGCTTTTTTGGCGACTTTTGTAAGGATCGAAGTGCATTCCTTGACCTGGGTAACGCTTCCGCTGGAGGATGCGATTCCGGAAAAACTCATGGTCTGGATGGAGTCCACCATAACCATATCCGGTTTTTCGGAACTGATTGCGTTGACCACCTGACCTATGTCGGTATATGGTGCGATGAGCAGATTTTTGCTGTCAACGCCAAGTCTTTTTGCCCGGAGCTTGAGCTGGGATTTACTCTCCTCGCCGGAAACATAAAGGATTTTCATCTTTTCCGCAAGCTTTCCGCAGATCTGGAGGAGCATTGTTGATTTTCCGATTCCGGGATCGCCGCCGAGAAGGATTACGGAACCATTTACAATTCCGCCGCCGAGAACTCTGTCCAGCTCTTTTATTCCGGTTATATACCGGAACTCATCTTCCGCATCAACGTCGGAGATACTCGAAATTGTTTCCGCTTCCGGTTCACCGATTATAAGACCGGCGGTTTTCTGTTTTGAATTTCCCTCTTCCGCACGGACGTCTTCAATAAAAGTGTTCCATTCTCCGCATTCGGGGCATTTTCCCATCCATTTCGGAGTTTCGTATCCGCATTCGGAACAGACAAAGATTTTTTTGAGTTTTTCCATTATTGAACTTCCCTTTCGGTAAGATGTTTTGCTGCAGAAACGGCTATTGAAAAAGCCATTTTGTTCTGATAAATTTCATCGCTGAGCATTGCGGCTTCGGCGCTGTTTGAAATAAAACCGCATTCAACAAGAACAGCCGGTTTGGTTGTATGATAAAGAATATAAATATCCTTTGTCGCCTGTTTTATGACCCGGTTGTTTTCCGGCTGGAGCATTGACGAAATCCCGCTCTGGAGCGATTCTGCAAGAGCCTTGCTTTCGGGATTATTTCCGCCGTAAAAAATCTGCGCACCTTTTGCATCGCCGCCGAAAAAATTCTGATGAATTGAAATTACGCAAAGACAAGGCGATTTTTCCATCTGCTCAAAGCGGTTTTTTATATCGGAAACTTTACGCTCCCGCTGATTCCGGAGATTTTCGTCGCAGGTCATTCTGTCAGTTTTCCGGGTAAATTCGACTTCGTAACCCAAAAATTCAAGAAACTTTGCGGTTTTAAGGGTTATGGAAAGGTTGAGATCCTTTTCGATGATTTCGCCGACTCCGATTGCGCCGCCGTCTTCACCGCCGTGTCCCGCATCAAGAAGGATAAGGCTGTTTTCGCTTATATTTCCGGAAGAAACCGGAGCGGATGCATCCGGAAAATATAAAAACGGCGCGGCAACAATAAAAAATGCCGAAACGGTAAGAAGAACCGCTTTCATTATAACATATTTCAAAAAAGAACACTCCCCTTTCGCTTTTTTAATAATACGCGAAAAGGCGTTGCCCTATACCGGATATTTTATCACAAATCGATTTGTTTGTATATCCAAAAATGCACCTTTAAATTTGTATATTTATTAATAATTTATTTTCGGTTTCTTCATTGACTTTCACATACTAAAGTGTTAAAATTAAAAAGCTGAGATAATTCAGCGCATTAAAGTGTAAAGGAGTGTTTCTTTTATGAACAGCCGTCTTAAGGACGAAAGTCTTGAAGAACTTTTCGAAGCTATTCTTACCCTTGAAAATAAGGAGGAATGCTACAGCTTTTTCCGCGATCTTTGCACTGTTCCGGAACTGAAAACCCTTTCCCAGCGTTTCCATGTTGCAAGAATGCTTGTGGATAAAAGGGTTTACAGCGATATTGTTGAAGAAACCGGTGCTTCCACCGCTACCATAAGCCGCGTCAACCGTTCCCTTTCCGAAGATTACGATTCCTGCGGAGGATATATCCTTGTTTTCAACCGTCTTGAGGAGAAAAAATGAGCGATTACGGCGATTTTGCAAGATTTTACGATAAGTTCACCTCAAATGTGGACTACCCAGCAAGAGCGAGATATTTTGATGCTCTTATCCAGAAATATAATCCGGATGCCCAGCTTATGCTCGATTTGGCCTGCGGAACAGGTTCCCTCAGCTTCGAGTTGGAGCCTTTCGGATATGATATTGTTGCGGTGGATAATTCCTATGAAATGCTTTCCGTTGCAATGGAAAAGAAAGAAATGCTCGAAAGCTCGGTTCTTTTCCTTTGCCAGGAAATGAGCGAACTTGATCTTTTCGGAACCATCGATGCAACAGTCTGCGCACTTGACAGTATAAACCACGTTCTCGATGAAGAGGAAGTTCAGGATATTTTCAGGAAGGTTTCCCTTTTTTCGAACCGCGGCGCAGTTTTTGTTTTTGACGTCAACACCGTTTATAAGCATCAGGAAGTTCTTGCGAACAACTGCTTTGTTTATGAAAGCGGAAAAACCTTCTGCGCATGGCAAAACAGTCTTGATAAAGACGGCGTTACCGTTGATATATCCCTTGATTTCTTCGATAAAACCGAAAACGACGGACTTTATTGCCGTTACAGCAGCGATTTTTCCGAAAGAGCATACGAGATCGAGGATCTCAAAAAATGGCTTTCTGATGCGGGTTTTGAAGTAAAAGCGGTATTCGATGAGGATAGCTTCCTTCCCCTTCGCCGGGACAGCCAGAGAGCGGTTATTGCGGCTGTAAAAAAATAATTTAAAAATTTTGAAATTTTTTCAAAAAAAGGCTTGACTTTTATAAATTTATGGGTTATAATAAGTAAGTCGTCTGGGGGCATAGCTCAGCTGGTTAGAGCACCTGCCTTACAAGCAGGGGGTCATAGGTTCGAGTCCTATTGTCCCCACCAGATTTAAACCGCAACATCAGTTGCGGTTCTTTTTTTTCAAAATTCAGAAATCAGCAAAATCGGAACAGCCCTCTGCCCCATTTTTTCGGCAAAGGGCTCTTTTTATTATTTCGATTTTGTAGTATAATATCTTCGGGTGATTTAAATGAAACATATTGTAAACGTAGTAAGCGAAAATCAGTGGCTTCAGGATTATAACGGAAAAGAAGGAATGAACAAATTCATTTCCGATTGCCTTTGCGACGGATGCGAAGTTATCCGCGGCGGCGAAGATACCACCGGAATTTATGATAAGGATAACGTAATCGGCGTTCATCTTTTCTTCTATCCTGCATGGCTCGATTTCTGGAGAAACGATATCCCGAACCTTGAACGTCATTTTGGAACAAGGGAGATCTGGGAAGGATATTACATGGCAAAAAACCGCGAGGAATTCCTTCTTCCCTATCGTGCGGATATGGAATATGCTGAAGCCATCGGCGCTGAATACGTTGTTTTCCACGTAAACGACGTTTCCAACGAGGAAGTTATAAGCTATAAATGGGAACATTCCGACGAAGAAGTTATCCGCGCCGTTGCGGAGATCGTCAACGAGCTTACAAGGGGCAAAAACTACCATTTCAAGCTGCTGTTTGAAAATCTCTTCACCCCAGGAATGATGCTTTTAAAGCCCGCAGAAACTGCTCTGATGCTTGAGCTCACCGATTATGAAAACAAGGGAATCCTTATGGATACCGGCCACCTTATGTGCGCTCCGCAGAACATCTATACCGAGGATCAGGGAATCGATTTTGTTCTCGAAACGGTAAAAAATCACGGCGAGATTGCAAAATATTTCAAGGCGCTCCACCTCCATAAATCCACCACCGGTGAATATATCCAGCATCACAAAACCCTTAACATTACTCCGAAAGAGGAGTTTTATGAACGCTGGGCCCAGGGTTACGACATTATTCTTAATATTGATAAACACCAGCCTTTTGAAAGCCCGAGAGTTCAGGAAATCCTTGAGCTTGTTGAACCGGAATACGTAACCCACGAAATTTCCGCAAAAACAAAGGAAGAAAAACTTGAAAAAGTGCTCATCCAGATGAAAGCGCTTGGAAGAATATAAAAGAAAAGCCGGAAAGGTCTTCCCTTTTCGGCTTTTTTATGCAAAATTTTTCCGCAAACGGTTACTTTATTATTGAAGGGCGGTGAAATTCTTTGGATGATGAAAAAATAATCGGGCTTTATTTTGAACGTGATGAATCCGCAATTTACGAAACCGCGGAAAAATACGGAAACTATCTTTATAAAATCGCTTTCAACATTCTATCGGATAATGAGGATTCGGAAGAAAGCCTTAACGATACTTATATGAGCGCATGGAACACAATTCCTCCGGAAAAACCGAAGATTTTTTCCGCGTTCCTGAGCAGGCTTACCCGCAATATTTCGCTCAACAAGCGGCGGAATAATATTGCAAAAAAGCGCGGCGGCGGAGAAGCTGAAATTGCGTTTGAGGAAATTGAAGAATGCGTTCCGTCGGAAAGCTCGCCGGTTCACGAAGCCGAAACAAAGGAACTTGCGGAAATGATATCAGAATATCTTAAAAAGCTCCCGAAAACCGAAAGGCAGGTTTTTGTCTGCAGATATTATTATCTTGATTCTCTTTCGGATATTTCGGAAAGATTCGGATTCAGCCGGAGCAAAATTGCTTCAATGCTTCACAGAACCAGAAAAAAGCTTTTATCCCATCTTGAGAAAGAAGGTGCAGCTTATGAACGGTGATAAAATAATGGACGCGATCGGTCTTATTGATGAGGAAATAATTGCAGAGGCAAGAGAACCGGCAAAAAGGCGTTTTGGAACAAAAAAGATTTTTGCGCTTATTGCGGCAATAATTATTCTTGCGCTTCTTTCTGTAACCGCCGGGGCTTTGGGATGGTTTGATGACAAGATAAATAATATAGTTATCACCAATGAATTTTTTGATGAAAGCGAAGGGATTGACAGCTATATTTTTGAATTTGACGTGGATATTCCGGATGATGCAGAAGAAATCATAAAGGATTATTATTTACCGATGATTTTTATGGATGATGAATATAACGCAAGCGCAAATTCCTATTCCGGCTATTTTTATTGGGAAAGTCCAAAGGAAAAGCAGATTTTTATGTTCAGTCAGCATTCCGTTCTTGCGTTCGATGAATACAGTTTTTCATTCGGGGAAAAAATGAATGTGGCTGAAGAAAAATTTTCTTTCTGCGGCGAAGAAATCCGCTGTATCGTATTCACTCCGGAAGGAAAAGAAAGCGGTTCAATAAAACAGATTTACTGGTCGGACGGATACTATATATTTAAAATAACGGCAACGGGCTGTGATGATGAATTTATTGAAAAAGCTATGGAAAGCATTGAAAAAGTCGAAGATTTTTCGGATTACGGAAAATTCCGTGAAAACAGATATCATTAAAAAAAGACCCGCGGAGCGGGTCTTTTCCTTTTTATTCAAGCTTTATTTTTTCGTATTTGACCGGTTTAAGATCTTCGTCAAATTCGATTTTATAACCTTCGCAGGGATTCGGCTGCCAGGCGTAAAAATGCTCGGCGGTTTCGTCGCCGGGAAACCATGTGAGCATAAGTCCGGCAATAACGCCACCGTGGCAGACGATAAAACAGTCCTTGCCAATGTAATCTTTCATCGCAACAAGGGAACGCTCGAGCATAATTTCGCCGCTTTCGCCGTTTGGACAAACGTTGCGCCAGTTGTCGCCGGTGATCCATGCCTGATAGTCTTCCCTGTCCTTCAGATTTTCATAGCTGAGCATTTCAAAATCGCCGAAGCTGAATTCCCGAAGGCGCGGGTCGGTTTCGTGCTCAATTTCGCCGTAAATTTCAAAAAGCGTCTGCTCGGTGCGGATAAGATCCGTTGTAACGAATAGAAAATCCTTGATATCGTGGTAAAAGGGATAAATTTTCGCTCTTTTTCGGGTATCGATTGCCGCAATTCCCTCTTCGATAAGCGGAAGATCGGTGCTTCCGTAATAAAGGCGGCGTTTGTTGCCTTCGGTGATTCCGTGTCTGAAAAGATAAATGGTGCTCATATTATTTCAACCTCTGGGAAAGTCCGCAAAAGATCCTTTCAACGTGCTCAGCTTCTTTCGAAAGTTTTATAAGAAGCCTTCCGTTTGCTTCGCGCCATGCTCGTTCGGTCTTGTTTATTGGAACAACACCGCAGGAAATATCGTCGGAAATGATGATTTTTTCGCCGATATTTTCCACGTGCTCAAAAAAATAATCCGCCGGTTCGATTCCGTGCTCAACGCACCAGAAACTGAAACGTTCGATATGGCTTATGCATTTTTTATCGAATTCCGGAGCGGAATCCTTATTGCAGATAAAGATTTCATCATCGGAAATTCTGAAATTTTCTTTTGCAAAAGCGGTTTTGCCCTGAAAAGCGCCGCCGATTATAAGTTCCATAAAATTCTCCTTAAAAAACAGTAAGTGCAATAATTCCGAAAAGTTCGCCGATGGTGTGTCCGAAACCGGTGACGTCGCCGGAAAAACCGTCGAGATTTTTAAAAGCATAGGATGTTGCAAAAACATAGCCCACAGCGGTTGCAAAGCAGGAAACGATTCCGTCAGCGCCGCAGATAAAATATGAAAGCGCAACCGAAAGAACAAGGATAGCCGAAAGAGCGGTGATATTGCCTTTGCTGATTCCCTGCTGGAAGTTTCCGGCATATTCGCTGTGTCCCATGGGACGAAGGGTTGAAACTCCGATGGCGCTGCAGGCTCTTGAAACCATGCAGATGAAAATAAGCGCAAGCATATTTTCACTTCCATCGGCAGATGCGAAAGCAGCAAAACTGAAAATCATCAGAATTGCAAGACCCACAACGGCGAAGGAACCGACGTGGGAATCCTTGAGGATTTCACGCTTTTTTTCAAGAGGTCTGCGGGAAAAAATCGCGTCGCAGCAATCCATATATCCGTCAAGATGGATTCCGCCGGTTAAAAGATACGGAATAAGCGCAAGAACAGCTGCCCCGAACATCGAAGGACAACCGATTTTTTCGAGCAAAAATGCCGCAAGGAACCAGATCCCGCCGATTACCATTCCCACAAAAGGAAAAACAACGAGCATCAGCGAGCGCACCGAATCTTCCCAGACATGCGCAAAGGGCGTTGGAATTGCGCAGAACATGCTGAAACTCATACAGAATGCCTTAAGCAGTTTTTTCAAATAAGCTCAGCTCCTTTGTAAAAAATAATCTGTCCGCAGGAAAATTCCGCAACAACGTCGCATTTTTCGGCAATTTTACGGTCAACGAAGGCAAGACCCGCTCGGTAGGAATCGGTCCATTCGTCATAAAAAGCCGCATCGCAGAAAATATTATCCGAAACAAAAACAACATTTTCCGCAATTTCGGAAAAATCGAGAAGTTCATTCGCAACCTTTTCCGGTGCGGATTTATTGATATCGCCGCTCATTCCGCAGAACATTTCGTTGGATAAAAGCGCGGTTACACTATCGACAAGGTATGTGCCTTTACAATCTGTTTCTCCGCAATGCAATGCGATATTTCTGCCCCATTCGGCAGTTTTGAAACCCCATCCGGCTCGTTCTTTTCTGTGCCGGATAACTCTTGCGTCGTCCTCGTCATCCTTCGGTTCCATTGTTGCAAGGTACCAGAGATGTCCTTCGGACGAGAGTTTTTTTGCAATTTCCTGGGCAAACATGGATTTTCCGTTTTTGGCTCCGCCGGATAAATAAATTCTCATCTTTCCACCGTAAAATGATCACCGACACGAATTTCTTCAAGATAGCTGTCGTCAATGCTTGCTTCATCAAAAGTTGCCATTTCGTTCATAATGGCGTAAGCCGCATCAAGAACCCGGAACATAATCGGGCAGCCGCTTCCCTCTCCAAGGCGCATTTTCATAAGAAGCGGCGCTTCAAGACCGAGTTCGTTCATGGCAAGAACGTATCCGGGTTCAAATGAAGCATGGGAAGCGATTAAATAATCTTTAACATTCGGGCAAAGTCTTGCGGCGCAAAGGGCAGCAACAATGGAGATAAAGCCGTCTATTACAACGGGAATTCTGTGTTCTGCAGCGCCGAGGAAAACTCCGCACATGGCGGCAATATCAAGTCCGCCGACTTTTGAAATAACGTCAATGGGGTCGCTGGGGTCGGGTCTGTGTTTTTCGATGGCGCCGTCAATTACTTCGATTTTATGGAGATATGCTTCATCAAGAAGTCCGCCGCCTTTTCCGGCGGTTATTTTTGCGGGAGTTCCGGTAAAAGCGGAAAGAATTGCGGAGGAAGTTGTTGTGTTGCCGATTCCCATTTCACCTACTCCGATAGCGTCAACACCGTCTTCGGAGCATTTATCTGCCATTTCAAGACCGACGCAGATTGCTTTTTCGGCCTCTTCCCTTGTCATTGCCGGTTCAAGATAAAGATTCTTTGTGCCGTAAGCGATTTTTCTGTTGATTACCGCGGGGCAGTTATAATCTGTCATAACGCCGACGTCAACAACAACGATTTCATCGCCGAAATGTTTTGCAAGCGAAGATGCACCGGTAAGTCCCCTGGTGAGGTTGATGGTCTGGGAAAGGGTTACGGACTGCGGAGTGCAGGAAACGCCTTCGTCGCAGACTCCGTTATCGGAACAAAGTACGATTATGCGGCATTTTTCCGCTTTATTATGGAGTTTTCCGGTCATTCCGGCAACTCTTATTGATAATTCTTCAAGAACTCCGAGGCTCCCCGGAGGCTTTGCAAGCTGCGCCTGTCTTTCCTTTGCGGCGGACATGATTTCCTTATCTGCGGGTTTTACCGCAGCAATCGCTTTTTCAATTCTCTCGTTCAAAAAATTCACTTCCCTGCTTTCTGATTTTTACCGGAAAAGAATATTGCGGAAATAAAAAGGTTGATAAATCCGGAAAAGAAGAAAAAAACTCCCCAGATTCCGAAAAGAAGAGTTACAAAAGGCTTCTGCGGAGTTTCCTGCATAACAGCCGAAAATCCTTCGGGGGTCCAGTAATGGAACAAAAAATATGTAAGAATAAAAATAAGAAGTGCAGAGATAAAAGAAACTGCGGAAAGCATCAGAAATTTCTTTTTCAAAAAATGCACCGTCCTTTAAATATAATATAAATTTATTATAGCATATTTTTATATATATTTCCACAAAAACATTCTTTTGGCAAAATCGGAACATAAAAAAGGCGTGCTCATCTGAGCACGCTCTTTTTAAAATTATTCAATAATAAAAATATCCTGCGTGTTATAATCGTTATATACGCAGATAAAGTTACCAAAACGCATAAAAGTTTTAAAAGAACGGTTTTCTTTTCTGAAAAAGAGCAAAGGAAATTTTGAAAGAAGTTTATTATCAAATTCCGAAAGATTTTTCAGATTCTGAAAATAATGATATGCGCCTTCATACATTCCGATTATGAAACATATTGAATCAATGGATTTGAAACAATCGGAAATCAGCGGAGAAATATATTTTATTGTTTCCTCAAGATTTTCTTTTTTAACATCAATCCCGGTAAAACTTATGCGCAACTCGGAAAAATCGACATCATCATAATCAAACCGATCGGCTATAACTTCCTGATTTCGGAAAAAATTGTATTTGTGCTCTACAAAATTTCTTTTTTCGCATTCGTATTCCGGGTCATATTCGTTATCGGTCTTAACCATTTCAAGGATTGATAAAAGTTTTTCATAAGCGTTTTCGGCAGATGCCTGTTTTTTATCAAGTATCAAAGTAATTTCAAAATAATCGGTTGCCATAAAATCCACCTCATTTGTTTCAAGTAATTCAATAATAAACTATAAAGCTGTTTTTTGCAAGAAAAAAAGGTCCCGCCTTTCGGCTGGACCCATGGGTTCTGATTTTCTTATTCGATGATAAGTTTCTTGAAGATTTTTTTGCCTTTTTTAAGGATAACTTCTCCTTCGTCGAATGCGCTTCTGTCGATGGTTGCGAAAACATCGGTGATTTTTTCGTCGTTGACGGTGATGCCGCCCTGTTCAATAAGGCGTTTGCCTTCGCCTTTGGATTTTGCGATTTCAGCTCTGATGAGCGCTTCGGTAACAGCAAGTTTGCCGTCTGCAAAATCGGCTTCGGTGAAAGAAACGGTGGGCATGTTTTCGCTGGAGCCTTTTCCTGCGAAAATTGCTCTTGCGGCTTCAAGGGCTTTTTCCGCTTCTTCTTCGCCGTGAACGATTTTTGTTACTTCATAAGCAAGGCGCTCTTTGCAGGCGTTGATATTTGCGCCTTCAAAAGTTTTTTCCATCTCTTCAATTTCCTCAACAGGAATGAAAGTGAGGAATTTGAGGCATTTGATAACGTCATCGTCGCCGACGTTTCTCCAATACTGGAAGAAATCGTAGGGAGTGGTTTTGGTCGGGTTGAGCCATACTGCGCCGCCTTCGGTTTTGCCCATCTTTTTGCCTTCTTTGGTGGTGAGAAGCTGGAAGGTCATGCCCTGAACTTCCTTCTGTTCAAGACGGCGGACAAGTTCGATACCGCCGATGATGTTGGACCACTGGTCGTCGCCGCCCAGTTCCATGGTGCAGTTATAATCACGGAAGAGTTTGAGGAAGTCATAACTCTGCATGATCATGTAGTTGAATTCAAGGAAAGTAAGTCCGCGTTCAAAACGGCTTTTTACGCATTCTGCGGTGAGCATTTTGTTAACGGAAAAATGCGCACCGACATCGCGGAGAAGTTCAACATAACCGAGTTTGAGGAGCCAGTCGCCGTTTCTTGCAACAATGCATTTGGAAACGTCAACAATCTGGTTCATCTGCTCAAGAAAGCGGTCTGCGTTATAGTTGATCTCGTCAACAGTAAGCATTTTTCTCATGTCGGTTTTACCGGTGGGGTCGCCGACCATGGTAGTGCCGGTTCCGAGAAGAAGAATCGGGGTGTGGCCTGCTTTGATCATTCTGTTGATGACCATAAGCTGAAGGAAGTGTCCTACATGAAGGCTGTCTGCGGTTGCATCGAAGCCGATGTAGAAAACAACTTTTTCGTTTTCGAGTTTGCGTTTGATTTCTTCCGGGTGAGTCATCTGGGCAATTAAGCCGCGGCGCTCAAGATCTTCATAAATTGTCATTTTCGTTTTCCTCCGTTTATTTTAAACTTTTGCTTTACATTAATTTTTATATTCAAAAATCTCCGTATCCGGATATTTGAAAGTCATATCAAAATAAGGCGGTTCGTTTTCCCATAACTGATGAAAACGGATTATGGTGGAATCTTTGCGGCTGATTTCGAGATAGACAACAAATTTTTTATCCGGATAACATTCGTCTAATCTGCGGATAAGATTTTTTGCGATTTTATCTCCGATTGCAAAAACCTTTTCAAATTCGCTTTCCGGGAATTTATCAAAAAGATGAAAATGGTTAACAAAGGCTTCGCATTGGGTTTTGTCGCTTATTTTATAAATTCCGCGTTCAATGCTGCCGTTATCAAGAAAAACGAGTTCATTATCGTTTTCATCATATCTTACAACAAATTCCGGATATATAATTATTATAAATTCCGAAAGATTTTCGATGGCAGAATTTTTCATGGTTACCTCAATCGAGAACTTTGAAAATATAAGAGATTTTCATTTCTCCGCGTTCATAATTTTCGGGATTTTCTTTCCGCAATCTTTCAGCCTCATCAAAAAATTCTTTTGCATCTTCAATGTTATCAAAAAGGAGATTTGAATTGATTTTGCTGGCGGATTTTTCATGTATCTTGAGGATGTAATCTATTCCAGACCAGAGATAGGAATCTTCATATGTTAGATAAACGTCAATTCCATAAAAAACGGAATTATGCGGGCAAGTTCCTTCATGGCTTACATAAACAACTTCAAATTCCTCTCCGGAAATTTCTGAAGAAAGTTTTGCAAGTTCTTTCAATTCATCAAGAGAAAGTTCATCCGTGATACCATTTTCACTATTGCAATATTTGTACCAAAGTTCAAGCATTCTTTTATCTGGTGAATTTTCCGGAAAAGGTTCGGAACGGTAAAGTCCTCTATATCTTTTATCACCGTCATGCGTCGGAGAGCCCATGACATCACCGAGTATTCTGTATGTACCCATATGGTCATCTTCTTTCGGATAAAAAAATCCCTCCGTCGGCAAAAACCGACAGAGGGCGAATTAGCGCGGTACCACCTCTGGTTCGTCAGCAAAAGCTGACCTTTAAAGCGCTGTAACCGGCGCACCGGATAAAACCTACTTTATCTTTTTCGGAATTATGGCTCGGGAATGTATTCGCGTTTGTTCTGCCTGCTTTCTTACACCAGCCGAAAGCTCTCTTTGCCGCATGGAACAAGGCTACTTTTTTCCTTCATAGCTTTTTGCAATATGTTCGAATTATAACGCATAAAAACGGCTTTGTCAACCTTATTTTGAAAGCTCGAGAAGTTCCTCAGCACTCTTTCGGAGAGCATCGGTCATGGTTCCGCCCATGATTCTTGCAAGTTCGTTGATCCTGCCCTCTTTTCCAAGGCTTTCAACGGAAGTGAAGGTTTTTCCGCCTTCGGTGCTCTTGGAAATAAGAAGGTGGTTATCGGCAAAAGCCGCAACCTGCGCAAGATGGGTCACGCAGATAATCTGCCTTCCGCCGGAAACCTGTTTAAGTTTCTGTCCGACTTTCTGCGCGGCGGAACCGGAAATTCCGGTATCGACCTCGTCAAAAATAAGGGTATCAACGTTATCGTTATCCGCAAGAACGTTCTTTATGCTGAGCATGATTCTTGAAAGTTCGCCGCCGGAAGCGATTTTTGTAAGAGGCTTGAGCGGGTCGCCTGCGTTTGTTGCAATATAAAATTCAAGATTATCCTTGCCGGAATCGGTGAATTCATTTTCCTCAAAATTGACCTTGAAACGGACGTTGGGCATATTGAGGTAAGAAAGTTCGCCGGCAACCGCCGTTTCAAAAGCCTCTGCGGCTTTGCGGCGCTTTTTTGAAAGAACTTCGGCAAGTTCTGCGGTTTCGGCAAAAAGCTCTTTCTGCTCCTTTTGGAGCTTTTCAAGGCGTTCTTCGGAAAATTCTATATTTTCAAGTTCGCTTACAGCCTTCTGATAATACCTGAACATCTCCTCGACGCTTCCGCCGTATTTGCGTTTAAGGCGGAAAATCTGGTCAAGGCGGCGCTCCGTTCTGTTCTGGAGAGCGGGGTCAAAATCCAGCTCGTCTGCATTATCTTTCACATCGTTTGCGAATTCCTCGAATTCATAGTACATTTCCTTGAACTTTTCGGAAAGACCTTCGTACTGCGGAAAAAATTCCGCAAGCCTTGCGCAGTTTTCAATTGCTGTGGAAAGACCCTCGAGAGCGCCTTCGTTTTCGCAGTTTCCGTCAAGTGCGCCGATGGTTTCGGAAATAAGCTCCATGATGTTTTCGGCGCTTTTGATGCGCTTGCTCAGTGCAAGGAGCTCGTCCTCCTCGCCTTCCTCGATTGCAGCCGCTTCGATTTCGCCGATCTGGAATTTAAGCATATCGATTCTTGCGGTTTTATCGGAATCGTCATTGATGATTTTTTTGATTTCACGCTCAACGGATCTGAGCTTTTTATAGGATTCCCGGTATTCGGAAATCTCGTTTCCGGTATTTCCGAAGGAATCTATGTAACCGATGTGGAGTTCCGGATTCTGCAGAACGGCGCTGTCGTGCTGTCCGTGAACGTCGATGAGCACGGAGGAAAGCTGCTTGAGCACGCCTGCGGTTGCAGGACGCATATTTACTTTGCAGATGCTTTTTCCTTCCGCGGAAATTTCCCGGGAAATCAGAAGTTCGTCCTCAATATCATAGCCGAGTTCCTCAAGAACAGCCTCGGCGTCTTTTGAGATATCGGTGAAAACAGCGGAAACAATTGCTTTTCCTTCGCCGTTTCGGACTAAATCACGGCTTGTTCTTCCGCCGAGCACCGCATTGATTGAGTCGATGAGAATGGATTTACCTGCGCCGGTTTCGCCGGTAAAAACGTTGAATCCGTTTTCAAAATCTATGGATGCGCTTTCGATAACCGCAATATTTTTAATGAAAAGCTGGGAAAGCATTTTTCGCAGGTCCCTCCTTTCAGCGTGGATTTATCAGTCGATGAGTTTTCTTACGGTATCAACAAGAGAAACCGCCATTTTTTCGTCGCGCATGAGCACAAAGATAGTGTCGTCGCCGGCAAGAGTTCCGACTACGCCTTCGTGGTTCATTGCGTCAAGAACTGCGCAGGCGGCGCTTGCCATGCCGGTATAGCATTTGATGACGATCATGTTGTTTGCGTAATCAACGCTTTTTGCGGACTGGCTGAAAACCGCATATTTGGTGCTGACGTCGGAATTGCTGTCGGAAGAAGCGGGAGAATAGCGGTATTTTCCGTCGCTTACCATTGTTTTGACAAGGCGGAGTTCTTTGATATCGCGGGAAACAGTTGCCTGGGTTACGTCAAAACCGCTTTCGCGAAGATAAACAAGGAGATCTTCCTGGGTTGCAATATCTTTTTCGGAAATAAGTTCAAGAATTTTGGAATGTCTTTTTGTTTTCATTTTTCTGTCCCCTTTTATCTTCTTCCAATAATTTTCTGGTTGAGAACTTCGTAAAATCCTCTTCCTGACAAGTTAATAAACTTTACAGATTTTTCGGAGCATTTTACCGAAAGTTTTTCGTCTTTTTTGAGTGTGAACATCTTTTCGCCGTCAACCACAACGTCAAGATCCTTTTCCCCTCCGTTAAGAGAGGAACCGACGGTTATAACTTTTTCCGGAGAAAAAACAACCGAGCAGGAAATCAGCGAATGCGGACATACCGGAGTCATTATAATCGCATTGAGGTTTGTATCAAGTACCGGACCGCCTGCGGACATTGAATATGCGGTGGAACCATCCGGAGTTGAAAGAACGATTGCGTCTGCGCGGTAACGGCAGACTTCGTGACCGTTGCATTCAACAAAAAGTTCGGCGATTTTTCCCGGTTCGGATTTGCTTACAAAAACGTCGTTGATGGCAAAAGTGCTGTGTTCGCCGATATTTATATCGAGAACGGTCCTTTTTTCAACCGGGCAGCCTTCCTTGAAAAGTTTTCCGATTTCGGAAAGGCTTTCAGCTTCGATATCCGAAAGGAAACCAAGCCTTCCGGCATTGATTCCGATTATAGGCTTATCGTAAACTATTGCGTTTTTTGCAGCGCGGAGAATAGTTCCGTCGCCGCCCACAATAAAGACGATATCAACCTCCGGAAGAACTTTATCCGGTTCGGAATAGATTATTTCCGGAACGGAAAGATAGCTTTCCGCGCCGGGATCCATATAGGTTTCGATTCTGTTTTTTACAAGTATTTCAACAAGCTTTTCTGCGCAGGGAAACACGTTCGGTCTTATAAGATTTGCAAAGACGAATGCCTTCGATTTTCCCCGGCGAAGCTTTATTTTTTCGCTTTTTTTCAAAACCGGAAATCCTCCTTTCGGTTCAGTCAAGTTCGTTATGGGAAGATTCCACAAGAGTTTTTATCTCTTCGGAAGTTACGCTGAGTTCAGGTTCTTTTCTGGTGAGCACCATAAGATATTCAATGTTGCCCTGGGGTCCCTTGATAGGAGAAAATTCAAGTCCGACGATGCCGAATCCTGCGTTTTTTGCAAATCCGACTGCCCGTTCAAGAACCTCAATATGGGTTGCGGGATCGCGCACTACGCCATGTTTTCCGACCTTATCCTTGCCTGCCTCAAACTGGGGTTTGACAAGGCAGACCATCATCGCTTCGTCGGAAAGAAACGGAACGAGAACAGGAATAACAAGTCCAAGGGAGATAAAAGAAACGTCGATGCTGACGAAATCAACAATATCCGGAACCTGTTCTTTGGTGATATAGCGGACGTTGGTGCGTTCAAGATTAACAACTCTTTCGTCCTGGCGGAGCTTCCATGCGAGCTGACCGTAGCCAACGTCGATGGAATAAACCTTTGTTGCGCCTTTCTGGAGCATGCAGTCGGTAAAACCTCCGGTGGAAGCGCCTACGTCCATACAGATTTTGTTATCAAGCTTGAAGCCGTAAAGCTCCATTGCTTTTTCAAGTTTAAGACCGCCGCGGCTTACATAAGCAAGTTTTTCGCCGCGGAATTCAATTTTATCTTCGGGAGAAACGGATTCACCGGCTTTATCGGCCTTCTGGTTGTTGACATAAACCTGTCCCGCCATAATTGCCGCTTTTGCCTGTTCGCGGCTCTGAATTATTCCTCTTGCAACAAGTTCTGCGTCAAGACGCTGTTTTTCGCTCATTTCAAAGTCTCCTTAACGGCATTTATCATGGATTCGCGGTCAAGACCGTGTTTTTTCATCGCATTTTCAACTTTCATATGCGGAACAAAGCCGCTTACGCAATGGATTTTATAGTTTCCATCAAATCCGGATTTGGAAAGTTCGTTTCCGAAATGCTCGGCAATACTTCCGAATTCAACGGATTCCTCGAAGAAAAATATATTTTTATATTTTTTTGCGATTTCGATGAGCTTATGCTCAAGGGGAAAAACTTTTCCGATTTTGAGCACGGAAGCTCCGGTTTCGTTTGCAGCAAAAGCTGCTTCGATAAAAAGTCTTCCGTAAGCGACGATTAAACAGTCGGAATTTCCTTCAAAATAATCAAAATCGCCGTATTCCGCGGTGAATTTTTCCGGAACAGCTTTTTCGCAGTCGCGCGGATAGCGAACAGCCTGAACGCCTTCGGAATCAAAAGCGGCTTCAAGATCTTTTTCAAGTTCAGCATAGTCCGAAGGACAGTAAATCGTCGTTCCGGGAATAGTTGTGAGAATCGGGATATCAAAAGTTCCCTGATGGGTCTCCCCGTCTCCGCCGACAATTCCTGCACGGTCAATACCGATGACAACATGCTTCGGTTCAATGGAAGCATCGTGGAGAATCTGGTCATAAACCCTCTGGAGAAAGGTGGAATAAACGGCGAAAACAGGTTTCATTCCGCCGGCGGAAAGACCTGCGGCAAAGGTCATTGCATGCTCTTCCGCGATTCCTACGTCGAAAAAGCGATCGCGGAATCTTTCGGAAAACTCACGAAGACCTGTTCCGTCGGCCATTGCGGCTGTTATCGCGCAGATTTTATCGTCTTTTTCCGCAAGTCTGCAGATGGTTCTGCCGAAGGCGGAAGAAAAAGAATCTCCGGATTCTTTTTTCAGTTCGCCGGTTTCTTTATCAAAAGGCGCAACGCCGTGGAATTTTGAAGGATTCTTTTCCGCGGGTCCGTATCCTTTTCCTTTAACGGTGTTGATATGCACAAGAACGGGCCTTTTTATGCTCTGAGCACGGTGAAGGGTTCGGATGAGCATCTGGATATCATGTCCGTCAACCGGACCGAGATATGTGAAACCAAAATGCTCAAAAGTGTTGCTGGAATAAAAATAATCCTTGAAAAAGGTTTTTATATGGCGCAGAATATTGAAAATTCCTTTGCCGATAGCCGGAATACCAAGCAGAAAATGCTCCATTTTGTCTTTAAAACGGAAATATCCCTCTTTAGAACGGATATTCGCAAGATATTTTGCCATTGCGCCGACGTTGGGTGAAATGCTCATTTCGTTATCGTTGAGCACGACAACAAGATTCGTTCCGCTTCTTCCGGCGTTATTGAGCGCTTCATAGATCATTCCGCCGGAACAGGCTCCGTCTCCGACCATCGCAACAACGGAATTTCCATCGCCGGAAATCTTTTTTGCTTCCGCAATTCCCAATGCGGCGGAAATGGAAGTGCTCGCATGGCCGGCAACAAAAAGATCGTGCTCGCTTTCGGAAGATTTGGGGAATCCGGAAAGTCCGCCTTCGGTGCGGATTCCGGTAATATCGCGTCCTGTAAGGATTTTATGGCTGTAGCACTGGTGACCGACGTCCCAGATTATGGGTTCATTCGGTGAATCAAAAACGTAGTGCAGGGCGACAGTAAGCTCGACTGCGCCGAGATTGGAAGCAAGATGTCCGCCGGTTTCCGAAACTTTTTCGATGATTTCATCACGAAGTTCAGCGCAAAGCCCTTCGAGCTGTTCTTTATTCAGTTTTTTAACATCGCCCGCAAGCTTTATGCTTTCAAGAATTTCGTGTTTCATAGTTTTTCTCCGTTTATTTCATTCTGTTGACCAGAAAATCAAGCAGCTTGCTGAAATTGGTTATATCAAAGCCTTTTTCCGCAAAAAAGCCGAGGACTTTGCGTGCATCGTCAATATATGCGGATGCGTCTTCCCTTGCTTTTTCAAGTCCGTTGATTTTTACGTAGGAATTGAGTTCGCAGGTTTCGTAATTTCCGTCAAAATCAAGAATATCGTCGATTATCTGGAACGCAAATCCAAAATCTGAGGCGTATTTTTCGGAAAGTTTGCAAAGTTCATCATCTGCGCCTGCAGCTGCGCATCCCATGAGCACGGATGCTTTTATGAGCGCGCCGGTTTTGAGTTTGTGGATGAGGAAAATCGTTTCCGGGTCGGTTTCTTTTTCCGCGGCTTCAAGGTCAAGAACCTGTCCGCCTACCATTCCCCGGAAACCTGCAAATCCGGAAAGGATCTTAACAGCTTTTATTGCTCTTTCCGGGTGATTTTTTGCGGAATCGCTTTCGGAAATTGCGCTGAATGCATGGGTTAAAAGGGCATCTCCCGCAAGAAGGGCGTTTGCCTCGCCGAATGCGATGTGGCAGGAAGGCTTTCCCCTTCTCATATCATCGTCGTCCATGCAGGGAAGGTCGTCGTGGATAAGAGAATACGCCTGGATGCATTCAACCGCAACCGCATAGGGCATTGCATCATCAGAACCGCATCCGAACATTTTTGCAAATTCAAGAGTCAGTATTCCGCGGAGACGTTTTCCTCCAAGTGCGGAATAGCGCATTGCCTCTACGATTTTATCAAATTCCGGAGAGGCGGAAACAAGTTCCGTGCTCATGGCGGAATCTATGAGATTTTTGTCATCAGCAAGAAAGGACATTGTTTTCCTCCGGTCAGTCAATTTCGATTTTCTGTATTTCAAGTTTTGCTTCATCAAGCTTTTTCTGGCAAAGCCTGCTCAGTTCAAGACCTTCTTTAAAAAGTTTTACGGATTCATCAAGGGAAATTTCTTCGGATTCGAGTTTTTCGTTTATCTCAGCAAGCTTTTCAAGAGCTTCCTCAAAATTAAGTTCTTTTTTCAAAAATCAAAACCTCCCTCTGTTTTCTCATCAACGGTTGCTCTGAGCACGCCGTCGCTGAAAATAATATCAATTTTGTCGCCGCTTTTTGCTTCTGCGGCGGATTTTATCGGTTTTCCGTAAAGTTCAACCCTGCAGATGCTCCGTTTGAGAATCTTTGCCGGGTTGTTGGAATCAAGCTTTGCAAGAGCAACGGAAAATCTTATTTCTTTGTTCAGAACAATATTTTTGCCGATATAATCAAGTTTTTCTTTTGCAGAATCAAGCTTCTGCTGACGTTTATTTATAAAACTATCTGTAAAGCTTTCAGACTTGACAGATGCGAATTTATCAAGAATTTCCGCATATTTATCGCATTTTCTGCGGATAAAATCGCGCATCCATTCCATATTTCCGTCAATATTCTGGCGGAGAGCGTTTATATCCGGACTTGCAAGTTCAGCCGCTGCGGAAGGAGTCGGTGCACGCATATCTGCGACAAAATCGCAGATGGAAAAATCCGTTTCGTGTCCGACTGCGGAAATAATTGGAGTTTCGCAGGCAAAAATCGCTCTTGCAAGGGCTTCATCATTGAACGCGGAAAGATCTTCAGAACTTCCGCCTCCCCTTCCGATTATTATAACGTCCGGTCGGATTTCGTTATCCTGTTTCTGAATCGCCCTGAGAAGCTGTGCGGGAACATCTTCGCCCTGGACCGAAACCGGTGTGAGCATGATTTCTGCAACCGGCCATCTTCTTGTGAGCACGTTGATGATATCCTGCAAAGCCGCTCCGCTTCCGGAAGTAACAACGCCGATTTTTTCCGGATATTTCGGAAGGGCTTTTTTGTTCTGAGCATCGAAAAGCCCTTCGGATTCAAGTTTTGCCTTAAGCTGTTCAAAAGCAAGGTGTTTTGAACCTATTCCTTCCGGCTGGATGTCATAAACATAAAGCTGGCATGAGCACGCTTTCTGATAAACCGAAAGATCGCACCGGACGATTACGGACATTCCGTTTTCCGGCATAAAACGAATGCGCTCGGCATAGCTCCGGAACATCACGCAGTTTATTTCCGCGCCGGCATCCTTGAGCGAAAAATAAAAGTGTCCTGAATAAAAATTCGCCTTGAAATCGGTTATTTCGCCTTTGATATAAATTCCGGAAAGCTTTTTGTTTTCGTCGATATATGATTTGAGATAGGAGGTTATCTGCGTAACGGTAAGTATATTGAAACCGGCCACAAAACGCCCTCCTTTCTGGTTATTTTTTTGCTGCAATGGAAGCGAGAACGGCAATTCCCGCTGCGTTATCGGAAGAAAATTCCGGAAGAGCAAAAATTCCGCCGTATTTTTCTTCGATGGTCCTGCGGATTATTTTGTTGGACATAACCCCGCCTGCATAAATAAGCGGAAGTTTTCCGTATTCTTCGATAAGCGCATCGGTCATTCCGCAAAGAGCGGCTTCAACGGATTTAAGACAGAAAAGCGCAATATCCTCCGGTTTTTCGCCGGAATCAAGCATTTTTCTGCATTTGTTTTCGATTCCGGAAAGACAGCACTCCGCGCCTTTCATGGTGGGTTTGATTCTGAACTTTGCATTGCTCGAAAGAGCAAGTTCCTCAAGATATTTTCCCGCCGGAAACGGAAGTCCGAGCATCACACCGACTCTGTCAACTGCCTGCCCTGCTTTTAAATCCGCGGAGCCTGCGATTTTTTCGCATTTAATAATGCGGTTTTCGTCGGGTGTTACAAGAAGAGCTTCGGTCGTTCCGCCGGAAAGATGGAACGCGATGAATTTTTCGTTCATAAGGTCAAGCCTTCCTGCGGAAAAAAGCGCCGCCGCAATATGTCCCTGCTGATGGGAAAACTCATATCTCGGAACGCAGAGCGCCGCGGAAAGGGTTTTTGTCACCATATCCCCCACCATAAAGCAAGGCATATAGGAACCTTCGATATCCCTCGGTCTTGTGGAAACGCCGATGGCATCAATATTATATTTTTCGCAGGAAAAAAGCTCCTCAACTATTCCGCCCAGCTGTTTTACATGGGCAAAAACCGCATCCGACTGGCGAAGACCGAGTTCCCCTTCCTTTACAGGAAGGAGTTTTTTGCGCTGGATAACCTCGAATTTTTCTTTGTCAAAAAGCGCCGCGGAGGTGGTATAGTTGCTTGTATCGATTCCGAGAAACATTATTCTTCGCTGCTTCCGTTTTTCTTTTTATAAACAGCGCCGAGAACGCCGTTTACAAAACCGGGGTCATCGTCACCGCAGTAAACCTTTGCAAGTTCAACAGCTTCGTTGATGGAAACGCTTGCAGGAACTTCCTCGCTGAAATAGTACATTTCGCAAACGGAGATTCTGAGAATTGCAAGAGTTGCCCTTGCAATTCTGCCCGGTTTCCAATGGTTGGAACAGGATGCAATGATTTCGTCGATTTCGTCGCGTTTTTCAATGGTGATTCTTGCAAGTTCCTTTGCAAAGGAACCTTCCGGAAGTGAAAGATCTCTTCCGTCCGCAGCGTTTTCAAGGATATAATCAAGTCCTTCACTGTGGAAGCTGCTTTCAAAAACGATTGCAAACGCGATTTCTCTGGCTTCTTTTCTTGTCATTTTAACAATCCTCCAATAAAAAACCTCCCCGTTTTTGACGAGGAGGGAAAACTCGCTTTAAATTTTCAAACAACAAAAATTTTCTTTATAATTATAACAAGTATTTATTATATTTACAATAGAAAAAAATAAATTTTATGCAAAATTTTTATGAATATACATTTTTCCGGAAAGAAAAAGCGGCGGAAAATTTTCCGCCGCGCTTTGGTAATTATTTATTCACTTCAACAATGGAAATGTTTTCCACCGGAACCGAAGTTTCCTGGATAATCGCCTCCTTGATGACCGCCGCTTCCGTCGGAAGAAGCCCTTCCGTTGCAACCATCACGTCCGCATAATTTCCGGAAATATAAACAATGCAGTCCTCAAACCCCTTTGCCTTAATGATGCTTTCGATTTTGTTTTCCAGCTCCATATTCGCGGCGATCTGTCCAGCCTTTTCCGCAAGGACCGAAACCTCCTCCGAATCTTCTTCCGCAACTCCGTAAAGATTTTCGATGGTGGCTACCGCTTCATCTCTTGATTGCTGACGGGAAACCCGGGCTTCGCTGAAGAACGAAGCAAGATCAAAAATTTCCTCATCCGCGGAACCTTCAACAAGGATTGAATCACCGTAATTTTTGCCCGTCGCAAGGAAATTTTCAATATCTCCCGCGGCATAAAGATAATTCACATAAACCGCCGCGGAAAGCATAAGCACCATTGAAGCAACGGCGATATGTTTCTTTTTAAGGGCAAAATTGATTTTTTTGCCGCTGAATTTTTTGAAAAAGTCCATAAAGTTCCGTTTTTCCTTTATGTTTTCAACCGGAAGCTCCACGCTTTCATAATTGCTGATACTTGTCATTGGTTTTCCTCCTTTATTCATCGAGCCATTTCGGCAACGCTGATTTTGTTGGAAGGGATATCCAGAAGAGCGCACACCCCTTCGATTATTTTTTCCTTTACCAAAGGATTTTTTCCGCCTTCGCAGATAATTAGAACTCCGCGGATTTTTGCCTCGTTCGTCCTTATCGTCACCGGAAGGTCGCCATTTTCCCCTTCGATTATCACAATTTCCGATTCTCTTTCGGTTTCGCTTTCGGCATTGTTTTCGGAAAAATTTTCCGCAAAAACGTATTCCTCCGATGAATCAAAAGTGATGGTAACGTGGGTTTTTCCTGCTCCGTTAATTTTTGAGACCGCTTCGGCGATTCTTTCTTCAAGAACCGCTTCCCTTCCGGAAAGTTCCGAAGAAAAAACGGATTTTTCGGCTTTGTTTTCCGCTTCTTTTTCCGGAATCATTTCCGAAAGAAGGATAAGGATTATCCCGATTGCTCCGAGGGCAAAAATCAGAGCAGCTTTTTTGTTATGATTATCCCTGAATAATTTTTTGATTTTTTCGCCTGTGTTTTTAAAAATTTCCATGTTCAGTTTTCTCCCGAAATGATTATTTCCGGTTCAATGCCTGTTTTTTTATAAATTTTTGCGGACAGTTCTTCCGGAATGATTCCTTCCGGAAGGGTTACGGTGAAATCAATAATATCTATGCTCCCTTCGGCGGAAATATTAACTTTCAGCGAAATATCTTCCGGCTCAATTCCTTCGGATTCCAGAATTTCCATTGCGGAACTTTTTATTTCATATTCGATATATTCCCCGGAAATATCGCTGAATTTATTATCCTCAAGGGTTATTTCTTCTGTTTTATCTTTTAAAGCGAACCCAAAATCAGAAAAATCGAAACCGGAAAAAGTTGAAACAACCACCGAAAGAAAAAACACATAAATAACTGCCCGGAAAATCTTCTGTGTACTCCCTTCCGGAAGAAGCAGATTCAGAATCCCGCAGAAAACCGATGCACAGCATACCGAAAAAGCCCAGTTTTTTACCGCTTCCATTAAGTTACCCTCCTCCGGTCATAAGCATTATCGAAACTGCAAAAATGAACATCACCGCCGTTACAACAACAAGCGCAAGCATTATTCCGACCACCGACGAAACGGCTGAAAGCAGACCGGAGAGGCTTTTATTTCCGAAAAAATTTCCGATTCCGGATGAAACCGAAAGGCAGATTTTCCAGCTGAGAAGGCTTATTATCGGCGGAAGAAAAATCGCCGCAATAACGATTACTGCGTATGTTCCGAGAACGGTTCTGGTAACTCCAAGGCAGCTTTTAACAGTAGAAAGCGCGTCGGAAACAGTGCTTCCCACTATCGGAACTGCTGAACCTATAAGGAACTTTGCGGTTTTTGAAAAAGCGCTGTCTGCGGAGGACGAAATAAGAGTTCCAAGCCCCATTATGCCGGAAAAAACAGTCATTGTTATTCCAAGAAGCCAGACCGCAAAATTTTTGATAGTTTTTGATATTTCGCCGATGTTCATATCCGAAACGGAACCGGCAACACAGAGAGCAAGATAGATGCAGATGAGCGGAACGATGATTTCGTCCGAAAGTTTTGAAATAACCGTGACCGTTCCGAGCATCATCGTCCGGAATCCCGCACCGGAGGAAACATATCCGGAAGCGATAATTGCGGAAGTATAGACCGGAACAAATCCAAGAATAAAATCCGAGCATTCGTCAATTACGGCAGAAGCGGAAGAAATAAGGTTTTTTACCGGAACAAGAAAAATCGCCGCGGAAGAAAGAGCCGAAACAATGTTTATGACGTTTCCGGTAAGGGAGAAATTTTCGCAGAAACTTCCGGCAACGGAACATATCATCGCCGCGGCTGTGACAGTGAGCACGGAATAAAAAGGCTCCTTTATTTTTGAAACGAAGCTTTCATATATAAGAACAAAAATATCTTTTGCGGAAATTTCGCCGAGTTTTTCCGGATCAAGTCCATTGATTCCGATTCTTTCAAGAATTGCTTTTGCTTCATCGGAAATTTCATCCATAAAACCGCTATTTTCCGCATAATCAAGCTGTTTTTCGATGTTTTCCTCATAATACGAACCGGAAAGAAAAAAGGAAAAAACAAGCAGTATAATAAGTATTTTTCTTTTCATAAGTCAATAAGATTTTTTATAATTCCGATAATTTCGGAATAAAGCGGAACCGCGGAAAGAAGAATCGAGATTTTTCCGGCAAAATCAATTTTTGATGAAATGGAACCTTGTCCGCAGTCCTTGCATGTTTCCGAAGCAATTTTTGTAACGATACTTATCCCGAAACAGCGGAAGAGAATAGCATATTTTTCCGAATCGATTCCGGAAATATCAACAAGATTTTTTGCGTGCTCAAAAATTTCCGATGAGGTCAGAACAGCATATCCGAAGATAAAAATCCCTGCAGCAAGCGCCGCAGCAAAGGCAAATTCCGG
This sequence comes from Oscillospiraceae bacterium, assembly GCA_017399625.1. Taxonomy (GTDB): domain Bacteria; phylum Bacillota; class Clostridia; order Oscillospirales; family Ruminococcaceae; genus UMGS1668. The sequence continues at coordinate 6,902 of JAFQBT010000094.1, read as the reverse complement.
CCGGTATTGCTTCAGTATGAGCACGAAGGAAGTGGAAACAATGCCGATTCCGGCTATCGTAAAAACCTCGTTCATAGTCCGAACACCGATTTTACCGTTTCAAAAAGGCTGCTGATTTCACCGATGAGCATCATGAGTACGGCAATGAGCCCTGCAAGAGTCGTCATCATTGCCTGTTCCTCCCTTCCGGAACGAATGAGCACCTGGTTGAGCACCGCGACGATAATACCGATTGCGGCAATTTTAAAAATCATATCAACGTCCAAAAATAATGCACCTCCGTTTTGTTTTTCAGGCAAGGAGAATCGAAAGAAAAGCTCCTGCAAGAACTCCTGAATATCCCGAAAGTTTTGCTTTCAATAAAAGCGGCTTTTCGTGCTCAAGGATAATATTGCTTATCCTGCTCCGGCAGAACGTGAGTTCCCGGATCTGTTCGGCGGCTGAATATTTTCCGAGGACAAAAAAGGCTTCTTCCAGAGCCGGAATCACATCTATATTCCGGCAAAAACCGCATTCCAAAGCCGTTTTACCTATATCTTTAATATTTCTTTCCGAAAGAGAAAATATAAATTTTCCCGTTTTTTCGTCGCAGGTTTTTCCGCAGTTTTCAAAAATCTCGCCGAGCGTCATGTTTTCGTTTTCAAGGCAGAGGATTATGTTTTTAATAAAAAGCTCCGCCCTCTTTGCGTCTTTGAGCATGGAAATATATCTGCTTCCGATTTCAAATCCCAACGCCGAAACTGAGCAGAACAAAAATAAAAGACCTGCGATTTTCAAAAATTCAGCTCCCCTGCTCCGATGGTTTTAAATATTTTAAATTCCTTGTTCAGAAAGATGAGATTCCGGAAAATTCCTTTCCGGATAATTTCTTCCGCAAGGGGTTTGCTCAAAAAATCTTCCGGATCAAGAGCATGCATGCTCGCAACGATTTTTACGCCGCTTTTCATTGCAAAAACGGCGGAATTTACGTCGTTTTCGTCGCCGAATTCATCACAGACTATTATATCCGGTGCCATTGAGCGCACCGCACTCCTGATTCCGTCGGATTTTATAAAACCGTTGAGCACGGATGCATTCCCAACATCAAAAGATGCTTTTCCCCGGTATGTGCCGGAAATTTCTTTCCGCTCGTCCACAATCGTCAGATGATTTCTCAGGCTTGCAATACGTGAAAAATCCCGCAGAAGAGTTGTTTTTCCGCTGCATGGCGGACCGATAATCAATATTCCACCTTCATCAGACAGAGGGATGATTCTTTCTGCAATTCCAAAAATTTCGTGCGGAATCCGGATATTAAGCGCGGAAATATCCTTTATACCATTTATTTTTCCGTTTTCATAAATCGCCGTTCCGCAGATTCCGATGCGGATTCCGCCTTCGGCAGTGATAAAACCTTCGCAGATTTCGTTTTTGTAAGCATGTACGGAATTTTCACAGAGGTTTGCAAAAATTTCGCGGGTTTCCTCCGCCGAAATGATTTTTCTGCTTTCAATTATTTTTTTATTTTTGGAATATATCCGAACAGGCTTTTCCGAAAGAATCAGGATTTCGTTAATGCTTTCAAAATCATTAAATCCGGATTTTATTTCGGCGGAAAGTTCTTTTCCAAGGCAGGAAAGAAGCTTTTCAAAACGTTTTTCCAATTCTTTTCACCTTCTTTTGTCCAATTCATATGAAGGCAAGTCCAAAAATATGCAAAAAAATAAAACCCCGGATTTTCCGGGGTTTCTGAATTTTATTTTACCATTTCGAGGAATTCGTTTTCATCGATAATTTTTATTCCAAGGCTTTGGGCTTTCGTAAGTTTGCTTCCCGCTTCCTCTCCCGCAAGAACAAAGCTTGTTTTTTTCGAGACGGAGGAAGAAACCTTTCCGCCGTTGGCGGTGATTATATCCGAAGCCTCGTTCCTTGTCATGGTCGGGAGCGTTCCGGTGAGAACAAAGGTCAGACCGGCAAAAATATCGGTTTTCTCCTTCTTTTCCGCGGTCATATCAACGCCGTATGCTTTAAGTCTGTCAATAAGATTTTTTGACTGTTCAAGCGCAAAATAATCAACAACGGATTTTGCCATAACTTCGCCGAATCCTTCAATGGAGCAAAGCTCATCAAAATCGGCGGCCATAAGCGAATCTATATCGCCGAATCTTTCCGCAAGGATATCGGCGGTTTTCTGGCCGATATTGCGGATTCCAAGTGCATAAATGACCCTTGAAAGACCTGCTGATTTGGATTTTTCTATTGCGGCAATAAGATTTGCGGCTGATTTTATGCCCATGCGGTCGATGGATGAAATATCCGTCGGAATGATTCCGTAAATATCCGGCTGGGATTTTATAATTTTGTTTTCAACAAGCGCAGTGAGCACTGCAGGACCCATTCCGTCGATATCCATAGCGTCGCGGCTTGCAAAATGGATAAGATTGCGGAGAAGCTGTGCGGGGCAATCCGGATTGGGACAGCGCAGAACCGCCTCATCGGCTTCTCTTACAGCTTTTGTTCCGCAGGCCGGACAGAATTCCGGCAATTTAAAAGTGCCTTCATTCGGTCCTTTTGCCGCCAGAGCAACAACTTCCGGGATGATTTCCCCTGCCTTGCGGACTATTATGCTGTCGCCGATGTTGATGTTTTTGGAATCGATGAAGTCCTGGTTGTGAAGAACCGCCCTTGAAACACTTGTTCCCGCAAGCTGAATGGGTTCAAAAACCGCTGTCGGTGTAAGAGCACCGGTTCTTCCGACCTGTACTTCGATATCGAGGAGAGTTGTAACTTTTTCTTCCGGCGGATATTTGAAAGCAACCGCCCATTTCGGATATTTTGCGGTGGAACCGAGCTGTTCCCTGTCCGCAAGGTTATTCACCTTGATTACCGCGCCGTCGATATCAAAGGTGAAATTATCGCGGTTTTCTCCGATGTATTTTATGTTCTCAACTGCATCGTTGATGTCGGTATAGCGGTTATAGAGAACGGAAACCGGGAAACCGAGGCTTTTTACAAAATCAAGGCTTTCGCTGTGGCTTTCAAAAGTTTTTCCTTCGCACTGCTGAATGTTGAAAATGAAAATATCAAGTCCGCGCTTTGCGCTTATTTTCGGATCTTTCTGGCGAAGAGAACCTGCTGCGGCGTTTCTCGGATTCTTGAAAGGCTTTTCGCCTGCAAGTTCCTGCGCGTCAACAAGCTTTTTAAAAGTTTCTTTGGAAATATAAACCTCGCCGCGAAGTTCAAGATAGGAAACTTCCGGGCAGTCAATTTTTTTCGGAATGGATGCAATGGTCAGGAGGTTATGGGTAACGTCCTCGCCCACAAAACCGTCTCCGCGGGTCGAACCCCGGACAAACATTCCGTTTCGGTATTCAAGCGAAACGGAAAGACCGTCGATTTTTGTTTCAACAACGTATTCGGGCTTTTCAATAACACTTCTGACGCGGTTATCGAACTCATAAAGCTCCTCAAAGCTGAAAACGTCCTGGAGGCTTCCCATCTGAACGGCGTGCTGAACGGGCTCAAATTTCATCGAAGCGGCTCCGCCGACCTTCTGTGTCGGCGAATCCGGAGTTGCAAGTTCCGGAAATTCTGTTTCAAGGTCAAGCAGTTCATGATAAAGCAGATCGTATTCGTAGTCATCAAGTTCCGGCGCGTCAAGCTCATAATAAAGCCTGCTGTGATAGCGCACAAGGTCGCAAAGTTCCGCAATTCTTTTTTCGGCGGCTGTTCTGTCCATAAAAATCCTCCGGAAAACAAATTTATGGAATTATTATATCACTTTTTGAAAAATAAATAAACAAAAAAGCGCGGAAAACCCGCGCCTTTTGATGTTTTTGTATTATCTGTTAATTACAGTGAACTGCATGCTTTCAAGAACATCAAGAGCTTTGTCATTAAGTGATTTGTCGTTGCTTCCGACACAGAGAGCATCAATGATGATTTCTGCTTCCGGCTGGGCGGTTTTGAGAAGAACGGCATTTGCCATAACGCAGATGTTGGTTACAACGCCGCAGATTTCGATTACGTCATAATTATAATCTTTGTGAAGAACAAGCATTGCAAGGTCGAGGCTTCCGAAAGTGTGCTTGCTGATGGTCATTGCGTCTTTGCATGCTTTTCCGGTTTCACCGAAAAGTTTCCAGCCTTCGGTGCCGTTCTGGCAATGAACAACCGGAAGTTTTCTTCCTTCCTGCATTTCAAGATAACCGGAGCCGTGGGTATCCATTGTGTACATAATATCCGCGCCTTCGGCTCTGTATGCTTCAACTTTTGCGGCAATACGCTCATCAAGAAGCTCCGCACCTTCAAAACCAAGGCTTCCGTTAACGAAATCGTTCTGATAGTCAACAACAACAAGAAGTTTTTTCATGGTAATTCTCCTTTATTTATCAAGAAATTTTTTGACTGCAAAGCAGTAATCTTTAAAATTATCCTTAAGAATAAAATGTCCGCCGAGGACAAAGCAAAGTTCCGAATCCGGAATATTTTTTGCAATAAAACGGGTTTCGCTTTCCTTGATCATATCTTCGGTTCCGACCAGAACAAGTGTCGGGGCGGAAATTTTTTTGAGTTCATCCGAAGTAACGTTCGGTTCATTAAGCATAAGGGAATAAAGCGCTTTTTCCCTTGCGATTTTTACGGAAAAAGAATCGAAAACACAGTAGAAAATATAGGAAATCCGCATTGCAAAATGCACGGCGGTTTTCATTCCGGAAGGTTTTGTGTTCGCGCCGTTGAGGATAAGCTTTTCTACCCTTTCGGGATATTTAGAAGCGAATATCATCGCGATATTTCCGCCGTCGCTGAAACCGAGAATATCCGCCTTTTCGATTTTATGATAATCCATAAAATCCTTAAGGTCTTCCGCAAACTGATAAATAGAAAAAAGGCTCTTCCCCCATGGGAGTTTTTCCGTGACCGCGGGTGTCGATTGCGATAATACGATAATCTTTTGAAAAACGTTCCGCAAATTTTTCGAAAATCGAAGAATCTTCTCCGTTTCCGTGGAGAAGGATAAGCGGTTTCCCTTCTCCTTTTTCAAAATAAAACATTCCTTCAGCAAACATATTGTGCACCGTTATTCATCAAGTTCTCCGCAAAGGTCCTTCTCCATAAGTTCCTTTACCTTTTCCTTCGAATATCCACAGCTGAGCAGATAATAAAGCTTTGCAACAGCGGCTTCGGTCGTCATATTTTTTCCGCTTACTGCGCCGGCTTTTTTAAGCGGACTGCTTGCAGCATAGTGACCAAGACTTACGGTACCGGTTGGACATTGTGAGCACACAACAACAATATTGCCGTGTTCATAGGCTTTTTTTATGATTCCGGAAAGTTCCTCGCAGTAATTCGGAACGTTTCCTGCGCCGAAAGTTTCAAGAACAACTCCCCGGAGCTTCTGGGTGATGATAGGTTCGAAAAGGTCGATCTGAATACCCGGAAAAATCTTTATTACGCCGATGGGTTCTTCCATGAATTCGCGCATTTCAAAAGGCTTTTCGCTCTTTTTAAGAAGAACGTTTTCCCGGTAGCGGATTCCGATTCCCGCGTCGGCGAGTTTCGGATAGTTCGGGGAATCAAAAGCAATAAGGCTGTCCGCGGACATTTTTATGGAGCGGTTTCCGCGGATGAGTTTTCCGGCAAAGAAAATGCAGACTTCGAAAACTTTTCCGGAAGCGGCGATCATCATCGAAGCAAGAATATTATCTTTGCCGTCGCTTCGGATTTCGCAAAGCGGAATCTGGGAACCGGTGACTATAACCGGTTTTGAAAGGTTCTGCAAAATGAAGGAAAGCGCGGATGCGGTGTATGCCATGGTATCCGTTCCGTGAAGTACAACAAATCCGTCATATTTATCCATATTATCGCGGATGGTCCTTGCAATAAGGTTCCATTCGCTTACCGTGACGTCGGAAGAATCCAGAAGCGGCGAAAATTCTATTACCTCATATTCCGGAAGTTCCGGAGAAGAAAAATCGCTTATTTCAGCCATGATTTCGGCAAAAGGTTTTTTCCCGGGTTCATATCCGTTTTCGCCCTTTTCCATTCCGATGGTGCCGCCGGTATAGATGATGCAGATTCTTTTCATGCAGTTCCCCCGCTTTGTTTTTATACGATTATATTATCACAAATTTTGTTTTTGGTAAACATATTTGCGTTCAAAAATCTTCTTTTCTCCGCTGTTTTCCTGTTGTTTTTCCGCCGGAACAAAACCATGCTTCGTATAAAAATCAATGGCTTTTTTATTGGAATCAAGAACGGTAATATAAGGATTTTCACATTTCGCAAGTGCAAATCGGAGAAGTTCGTTTCCGAAGCCATTCCCCTGCTTTTCCGGCAAAACATATAAAAGGCAGATTTCTTCATCAGATGGATTGATCCCGATTATTCCGACGGGAACATCTTCGGAATATTTAATATATATTTTATATCCGCGTTCGATTTTTTCCGAAAGAAAGACAGTCATATAATCAATGTCATGCTTTTCGATAAAATCTGCGGAACAGATTTCCATATGGGATTCCTTCCAGGAGCACATATAAACAAACGCAGCATCGCTTAAGTTCTGCTTTGAAACTTCAATAATCATAAAAATCACTGCCTTTCTGAATTATAAATATAAAAAAACAAGCGCTGCTTCGAAAAGAAACAGCGCTTGTTTTCTGGAGGCGACAACCAGATTCGGACTGGTGAATCGAGGTTTTGCAGACCTCTGCCTTACCACTTGGCTATGTCGCCATATATTTTAAGCCCCACAAAATTATGGGGCTCAAAATCTGGAGCGGGTTACGAGGCTCGAACTCGCTACCTCGACCTTGGCAAGGTCGCGCTCTACCAGATGAGCTAAACCCGCAAATGGTGCCTTCGGTCGGAATCGAACCAACGACACGGGGATTTTCAGTCCCCTGCTCTACCAACTGAGC
>JAFQBT010000093.1 GCA_017399625.1 Oscillospiraceae bacterium | reverse complement strand
TTTTTCTTTTTGATTCTGTTGAGTTTCTTGTTAAGGCTGAGAAGTTCTTCCTTGGTAAAGCTTACGTTTGCCATTCCAAGCATGCTGGTAAGACGGAGAAGAGTGAAGGAACCCATCATCTTCATCATTGCATCCTTCGGAATATCAAAACCTGCAGCTTTTTTGCCGCCGGACATACCCTTCTTGACCTTTTTGAATACGCTCATAAGAACAAGTTTGCCCCAGAAAGTATCCATGATTTCGCTCATTTTGCTGTTGAGGGAAAGTCTGCCTTCGGGAGCATCGATATCAAACCAGTTGAGAACTGCGCCTTTTTCTTTAAGGACATAGCTTTCATTCATGGTGTCGACTTTGCGGATCTTGCCTTCGTCTTTGAATTCGCCTGCAACTGCAACAAGTTCGGTTTCGCCGACGTTGGGAACATCAAAATAGAAGAAATGTTCCGGGCTGGATTTCTTGCCAAGGCTTACGCCGTTTGCAAAGAGTTCAACTTCCGGAAGATTGGAATAAACGGTTACTTTGGTAACGTCTTCAACCCTGTCGATATAGCGTTTTCCGCAGAGATGTACGAAAGGATCATCGGAGAGCCATGCTTTATAAGCATAGAAGGAATCCTTTTTATAGGAACGGTCGAAGGTGATAAGACCTTTGTGGTTCTGTCCGTTTTCGCCGCCTTCGTTTCTTGCGTCTGCGCCGAAGTCAAACATATTCCATACATGGGTTGCCCACATATATTTGCGGGTGAAGAGCTGTTTGATGAGTTCCTCATGGTAATATGCCTGATATTCCTCAGTATAGTCACCCTGCTGAGGATTGGAAGTATGCCAGTTAAGAGCTTCGCAGCCGTATTCGGAGCAGCCGATCGGAATATCGGGATATTTTGCATGGAATTCATCAAACCAGGGTCCGTTCATAGTGGTGTCGCCGCCGTACCAACCGAAATAATGGTTATAGGAAACAACGTCCGGAATCTTGTTATATTTTGCATCCATGCTGCACATGGAAACGCAGGCAACAACGGTTTTTCTGGTTTCGTCCCAATCATGGCAGAGTTCGTTGAGGATTCTATGGTTTTCAAGAAGGTCCTCGTCCTCGCCGCTCATGGTGATTTCATTGGAAAGTCCCCATACAACGATGGAAGGATGATTATAGTTCTGAACGATGAGTTCTTTCATCTGACTGATGGTGTTTTCGCGTCCGTCAGTCATATGTTTGGAGATATAAGGAATCTCTACCCATACTACCATACCGTATTCATCGCAGAGGTCGTAGAAATACTGGTTGTGCTGATAATGAGCAAGGCGGATGGTTGTTGCGCCCATTTCATAAATAAGGTCCATATCCTCTTTATGATGTTCGGGTTTAAGTGCGTTGCCGAGTCCCCATCTGTCCTGATGACGGGAAACGCCACGAAGAGGATATTCTTCGCCGTTGAGGATAAATCCGTTTTCAGGGTCGATTACAAAGGTTCTGCAGCCGAAACGTTCAGAAATGTTATCAAGAACGGTTTCGCCGTCAAGAAGCTCCGCTTTTGCAGTGTAAAGGTAGGGATCTTTACGTCCGTGCCATCTGTGTACATTCTTGATATCGAGTTCGGCTTCGTCATCATCGGTTACTTTTTCCGCAACAACATTGCCCTCTTTATCAAGAATGGTATATCTGATTTTCTGGCCTTCCTTCATGTTGGTAAGGAAAACTTCGATTTCAACTTCTGCATCGTCGCCTTCGATTTCGGGAGTTACCTTCATTCCGTGGGTGCCGTAGAAATCAAGGTCAAAGTGGCTTTCGGAAACGCAGATAAGGTTAACGTCTCTGTAAAGACCGCCGTAGAAAGTGAAGTCCGCCATCTGAGGATAAACTCTTTCGTTGGGGCTGTTGTCAACGTCGATTTCGATTTTGTTCTCTTCGGAAAGTTCATCGGTGATATCAACTCTCCAGGTGGAATAGCCGCCGTCATGGTTTGCGACTTCTTTTCCGTTTACAAAAACGGTTGCGGAAGAGTTTGCACCGTTGATTTCGAGATAAACACGGTCGCTTTCGGGAATTTCGGATTTTGCAATGGTTTTGGTATAGCGGCAGGTTCCTCGGAAATAATCGTTTCCGCCGTCCTGACCGTCAACACTGTTCCAGCTGTGAGGAAGGTTTACGTTTTCTGCCTCACATCCGGGCTTGGAAAAAATCCATTCGTTATTGATGTTAAGAATGTTTCTCATAGGTGTTTTTCCTTTTATTTTAAAAAATTACTAAACAATTATAATACAGACAAGGCGGTTATTACAACCGCCTTGCTTATAAAATTTTATTGAAAAATCAAGCCTGTGCCGCTTTTCTTTCGGCAAGTTCCTTGGTCATAATTTCAAGGGTTGCTTTATCAAGGTTATAGATATATTTGATTGCTACCCACATTACAACACCGCTGAAACAGTAAAGACCTGCAACAAGCCAGCACATATTGGTTGCGGTTGCAAGGCTCTGGCCTTCGGTTCCGAGTTCAGAAACATAACCGAGAGCTCCCATAACAAGAAGAACGATGGAAGGTCCGATGCCCTGTGCAAGTTTTCTGAAGAAAGAATGGATGGAATAAACGGTGCCTTCTTCTCTGGTTCCGAATTTCCATTCGTTGTAATCGATTGCGTCAGCCATGAATGCCCAGGAAACGCAGGTATAAATACCCATACCCATTCCGAAGATGCTGAGGGAAATCATATAGATTCCGAGAGCAAGACCTTTGCTCGGAACAAGCGGGAAGATGAACATAAGAATGCTTCCGAGCATGGAAGCAAATGCGCCGTAGGAAGCTGCTTCTTTTTTACCGTATTTATTAACAAGTTTTTTGATGAAAGGCATGAAAATAAACATCGGAAGGAAACCGATAAGCTGAACGATACCGGAAAGCTGTGCCTGACCGAAATATGTAGCAAACATAATGGTGGTTGCGGTGGAAGCGGACTGCATTCCGAGGAACATTGCCATTGCGCCAACGGTTGCACCCATTGCCGCACGGTTTTTGAAGAAGTTTCCGAATGCTTTAATTACGTTGAATTTCTGCATATCATTTGTTTTAACGGAGTTTTCATCAACGCGGAATTTAGTCATTTTGAGCATGATGATGAATGCAACAAATCCGAGAACGCCCATGATAAGAGCGGCGATGAAAACGCGTTCGCCAAGAAGAGTTTCGGCCTGAACGCCGGTTTCTTCGTTGATAACAGGATTACCGTTTTCGTCAAAAACTTTTTCCCAGATAAGCATAGGAAGGATCATCATAGGAGCCATGTTGCCGAACATGGAACCGACGGAACGCCAGGTGGAAAGCTGTGCTCTTTCGCCGGGGTTTTCGGTGATGAGGGAAAGCATGGAACCATAAGGAACGTTTGCTGTGGTGTAGCATGCATCCCAGATTATGTAACCAACAATAAAGAGCATTGCCTTTACCCAGGTGGATGCATTGGGAGCAGGAATGAATACGAGAGCGCCGGCAACAAGGAGTCCGCAAGCGCCGATGAAAATATAGGTTTTGAATTTTCCGTGTTTATAATTTCTTCTGTCTGCGTCGATCATGGAACCGATAATCGGGTCGTTGATTGCGTCCCAAATCTGAACAAGGAGAAGAAGGAGGGAAAGAAGACCAGTTTCAAGCATCATATAAACGAGCCAGAAGGTCTGTACTGTTCCTTTGAGCGAGAAGCTCATGTTGCAGCCGAAATCGCCCAGTGCATAAGCAACTTTATCGCGCCAGCCAAAAGGACGGACGGTGTTTTTGGTTTCCATAGCGTTACCTCTTTTCAAAAATTATCGTGCACAAAATAGACGTGCATGACGTTAATTAGAGTATATCAATTATCCGATTATTCTATTAGAACAATTTTTAGATAAATGGGTAAAATCTTTCAATTAAAGTCTTGATAACATTGAAAACATAAATATCTTGTACTATAATTATGCTGAAAGTTTATTTGTTTTGTTAATGCTGACGGAATTTTGCATAATTCCATTCATTTTCCAAGGGGGAACTTTCATGTTTTATGAAGCGGAACTTGATTTTCTGCGTGCTGTTTTTACAAAATGTCATATAAGAACCTTTGTCTTTGATTATGATAATGTTCCTTATGAAGAAATAGACACCGGTTTCAGAAAGTTTTTGAACTTAACCGTTGATTTCGAAAAAGAACACAAAAACATTCTTTCTTCAATTGAAAAAAACACAATTTTTGAACTTAAGGATATTTTCGATTGTTCATATATGTTCATGCTTCTTCCGGAAACCGAAAAAACAGTTCTTTTAATCGGTCCCTATATTCCCGAAGTCCCTTCAAGAAAACAGATTCTTGAAAAAGCCGAAGCACTCGGAATTTCTCCTGCATTGTTTAAGGATTTTGAAAATTTTTATATAGGAATTCCTCATCTTCCGGAAAACAGTCATCTTTTTGCCCTTCTGGATTCTTTTGGTGAACTGATCTGGGGCGGAAGCGATAATTTCGTTTTCCGTGAAATAAGCAACAAAAATCTTGAACAGGCATCTTTTGCGCCTGTTATAAAAAAAGACGCCGTGGATTCCGAAAAAACTTCCTGGAACGTCCGGATGATCGAAACCAGATACAATTATGAAACGGAAATGTTCCATGCCGTTTCTCAGGGGCAATATCAGAAGGCTGCTCTTTTTCTTTCAAGCCTTAACCAGCTGAGTTTTGAAAGAAGGCTTGCGGACCCGGTTCGAAACATAAAAAACTATTGCATTATAACCAACACTCTTTTAAGAAAAGCGGCACAGGAAGGCGGCGTTCACCCTTTCTATCTTGACCGTATATCTTCCGATTTTGCTTTAAAAATCGAACAGCTTACAACAACTTCCGCCGCCCAGGAATTTATGGCGGATATGTTCCGTTCATATTGCCGTCTTGTAAGAAAACATACAATGAAGCACTATTCCCCTCCTGTTCAGCGGGCAATCACCACCATTGATTCCGACCTTACCGCAAATCTTACACTTAACGCTCTTGCATCTTCGCAAAATTTGAGTCCAAGTTATCTTTCTGCTCTTTTCAGTCAGGA
>JAFQBT010000092.1 GCA_017399625.1 Oscillospiraceae bacterium | reverse complement strand
GGGGCGGATATTATCCGCCCGAAAAAGGATTCCCGGAGGGCAGCCTTCCCAGAGGAGACTCCCCTGTTAGGGGAGATGTCTGCGTAGCAGACAGAGGGGTCTGCCGTCTGCGGCTGAGCAAAAGGTGGATTTTTCGGCTTTGCCGAAAAAGACGGAAGAGGGATTCACAGGTAACCCGGAGGGATTGTAATCCCATCCCGTTAAATCCAGCCGGCAATATATAAAGAATCCCCCCGGTTCCGACCCTGGTCGGAACCACCCCCCTTTAACAAGGGGGGCTTTCAGCAAAACCGGGCGGAGCTTTTTTTAAACCTGCTTGTCCAGAATTTCCCTGTATTTCAGATAGAATTCCTCAAAGGTTCCGTTTTCAATTTCTTCACGGATTTTTGCCATCATCTCGTTGTAGAACCAGAGGTTGTGGAGAACGCAGAGACGCATTCCAAGGCGCTCATCCGCCTTGAGAAGGTGGCGGATATAGCCTTTGCTGTAACTTCTGCAGGCAGGGCATCCGCAGTTTTCGTCGATGGGCGTGCCGTCATATTTGAATTTTTCCGCAAGAATGCGGACTTTTCCGTTCCATGTAAAAACGTTGCCGTGCTGGGCGTTCCTAAGCGGCAGAACGCAGTCAAAAAAGTCGATTCCCCGGTGAACGCCTTCGAGAATGTTGAGCGGAGTTCCCACTCCCATAAGGTATCTCGGTTTATCGGAGGGCATGTGGGGTTCAACGGCATCGATGATACGGTACATTTCCTCCGCACTTTCGCCGACGGAAAGTCCGCCGATGGCATAGCCGTCAAGCCCTTCGATTTTCGCGATTTCCTTCATGTGCTCAACCCGGATATCGTCATAGGTTCCGCCCTGGTTGATTCCGAAAAGGAGCTGCCCCGGGTTTATTGTTTCCGGATTTCCGGCGAGCTTTTTGTGTTCCGCAATACATCTGTGGAGCCAGCGGGTTGTTCTTGCAACGGATTTTTCAACATAATCCCGGGGAGCGGGGTTTTCGATGCATTCATCAAAAGCCATGGCAATGTCGCTGCCCAGCTTCGACTGAATCTGCATGGATTCCTCCGGACCCATAAAAATCTTCCGTCCGTCGATATAGGAGGTGAAATATGCGCCCTCCTCCTTGATTCTGCGGAGGTTATGGAGGGAAAAAACCTGGAAACCGCCGGAATCCGTAAGAATCGGCTTATCCCAGTTCATGAATTTATGAAGTCCGCCGAGCCTTGCAATAAGGTCTTCGCCGGGCTGCATATGAAGATGGTAGGTGTTGGAAAGTTCAACAAGGGTCTTTATCTCCCGAAGGTCATCGGTGGAAGCTCCTCCGCGGATTGCGGCGGCAGTTCCGACATTCATAAAAACCGGCGTTTCAATAACGCCATGGGGAGTTTCGAGCCTTGCTCTGCGGGCTCTGCCGCAGGTTGTGATGATTTCGTACATGTTTTCCTCCGGAAAGGCGAATTTTTTACGGAAATATAATATCACAAATCCCCCGAAAATAAAAGCCTTCCCCAAAAGCCTTTGCATTCCGCCGAGCCAACAGCCCCCCTTGTCAAAGGGGGGTGTCTGCGAAGCAGACGGGGGGATTCTTTTTAAGTTGAAAGTTGAAAGCGGAAAGTTGAAAACGCAGGGCGGATAGCCTCCCTTGTGCAAAGGGAGGTGGCATTTGCGAAGCAAATGACGGAGGGATTGTAATCCAATCCAATAAAAAACCGGGCGGATAATATCCGCCCCTGCATTTATTTTATGAATCCATCACAATCTGTCGGGGATTATCCCTCCTCCGTCACGCCGTTCCTCTCTTTACTCATCCCGCCCTTTGTGATAAAATGAATCCGTAACGAAAGAACGAAAGGCGGCGCGGAATTTTGGAATTTTTCGCAGGCGGAAGAACGGAAATCGGCGGAAATCACACCGACCACCAGGGCGGTTGCATCCTCTGCGCCGCAACGGAACAGGGAATCCGGGCGGAAGCTTTCCCCAACGGAACGGATGCGATACATATCGAATCCGAAGGTTTCGGAAGTTTTGATATCGAAATCGGAGATTGCGATCCCCGGGCGGAGGAAGCGGAAACTTCCGCGGCGCTGGTGCGCGGAATCATGAACTGTTTCATCGAAAGCGGAAACATCTTCGGCGGATTTGATGCAAAAATCACTTCCGAAATCCCTTCCGGAAGCGGACTTTCCTCCTCCGCGGCCTTCGAAATTCTCATCGGAAAAATCATCAGCGGTCTTTTCTTCGAAAACAGCGTTCCGGAATTGCGCCTTGCCCAGTTCGGAAAAATCGCCGAAAACGATTATTTCGGAAAACCCTGCGGACTTATGGACCAGCTTGTCTGCGCAGTGGGCGGAACGGTTTTTGCGGATTTTTCGGATCCGGAAATGCCGCAATACAGAAAAATCGATTTTGATTTCGCAGAAAGCGGATATTCCGTTGCCGTTATTGACTGCAAAGCAAGCCATGCGGACCTTACCGACGATTATGCCGGAATAGTCCGGGATATGGGGCTTGTGGCCTGGAATATGGGATATACCGTCCTTTCCGAAGCGGAGGAAGCGGAATTTATCGCCCAATTCCCGATTCTGCGCCAGAAATGCGGCGAAAGGGCGGTCATGCGCGCGCTCCATTATTTTGATGAAACCAGAAGGGCAAAGGAAGAAACCGAAGCCCTTGAAAACGGAAATTTCGGCGAATTTCTCCGTCTTTACCGGGAATCCGCAAAAAGTTCCGAGGAAAAACTGAAAAATATCATCTCCGAAAACGAACCGGAGCAGAAACTTTGGAAGGCAATTTCCGCCGCAAGGGAATTTCTCGGAGAAAAAGGTGCTGCAAGGGTTCATGGCGGAGGTTTTGCCGGAACCGCCCAGGCTATCGTCCCGGAGGAAATGTCCGCGGATTTTGCCGCCGCAATGGAGGAAAAAGGCTTCGGCGTGATGTTTGTGCTGTAAAAGCCCCCCTTGTTAAAAGGAGGGTGTTCCTCCGCCTTCCACCGAGGTAATCAGCCTTCCCAGAGGAGACTCCCCTGTTAGGGGAGATGTCTGCGTAGCAGACAGAGGGGTCTGCCGTCTGCGGCTGAGCAAAAGGTGTCAGCCGAAGGCTGACGGAAGAGGGATTCACAGGTATCCCGGAG
>JAFQBT010000011.1 GCA_017399625.1 Oscillospiraceae bacterium | reverse complement strand
CGACGGCGGTTTTTATTCTCCATCTGCCGCCCGGCTATTTTTGGCTGGATTGGCGGGATGGGATTGACACCCTTTCCGTCACCTTCGGTGACACCTCCCTTCAAGGAGAGGTCATTACCTCAGCAGGCTGCTGAGAAGGAATCCCCCCGGTTCTGACCAAAGGTCAGAACCACCCCCCTTTGACAAGGGGGGCTATCTCTTCGGGAAGGCTATTATTTTCTCTTGTAATAATGCGGTTTTTATGGTAAAATAATAAATTGTCTTAAATTACAATTGGAGGAATTTTAATGCCCACTTTACAAGAAGAAATTTCACGCCGCAGAACTTTTGCGATAATTTCCCACCCCGACGCAGGTAAAACAACCCTTACCGAAAAATTCCTGCTCTATGGCGGCGCAATTGCACAGGCCGGCGAAGTCAAAGGCAAAAAAGCCAAAGCCGCAACTTCCGACTGGATGGAAATAGAAAAACAGCGCGGAATCTCCGTAACCTCCTCCGTAATGCAGTTCCAGCACAGCGGTTTTTGCATCAATATTCTTGATACCCCCGGACACCAGGACTTTTCCGAGGACACTTACAGAACCCTTATGGCGGCGGACTCCGCAGTTATGGTAATCGACGGCGCAAAGGGCGTTGAGCCCCAGACCAGAAAGCTCTTCAAGGTCTGCTCCATGCGCCATATCCCGATTTTCACCTTCATCAACAAAATGGACCGTGAAACCAAGGATCCTTTCGACCTTTGCGAGGAAGTTGAACGCGAACTGGGAATCGACACCTATGCAATGAACTGGCCCATCGGCTGCGGAAAGGAATTCCAGGGAGTTTATGACCGCGAAAAACGCAACATTCTTTTCTTCGGCGACGAGGGCAAAGGCAGAAAATCTTCCTCCGTTGAAATCGAGCTGGACGACCCGGCTGTTGCGGATTACCTCGGCGAAAAAAGCTGGGAACAGATCCGCGACGACGTTGAACTCCTGGGCGCAGGAAGGGATTTTGATATGGACGCTGTCCGCAACGGAACCCTCAGCCCTGTTTTCTTCGGTTCCGCTCTCACAACTTTCGGCGTCGAGCCCTTCCTCGAAGCATTCCTCAGAATGACCACTTCTCCCCTTGCAAGAACTTCCGACGAGGGTGTTGTTGACCCCATGAGCGAAGATTTTTCCGCTTTCGTTTTCAAAATTCAGGCAAACATGAACAAAGCCCACCGCGACCGCCTTGCTTTTATGAGAATCTGCTCCGGCAAATTCGAACGCGACGCGGAGGTTTATCACGTTCAGGGCGGAAAGAAAATGCGTCTTTCCCAGCCTCAGCAGATTATGGCGGCTGAACGCGAAATTGTTGAGGAGGCTTATGCCGGTGACATCATCGGTGTTTTTGATCCGGGTGTTTTCTCCATCGGCGACACCATCACCGTTCCGGGCAAAAAATTCCGCTATTCCGGAATCCCCACTTTTGAACCGGAGCATTTCATGTCCGTCCGTCCCAAGGACACCATGAAGCGCAAACAGTTCATCAAGGGCATTGAGCAGATCGCTCAGGAAGGTGCCATCCAGATTTTCAAGGTTCCGGGCTACGGTCTTGAGGAAGCCATCATCGGCGTAGTGGGCACACTTCAGTTCGACGTTTTCCGTTACAGAATGCAGAGCGAATACGGCGTTGAACTTTATATGAGCCCCCTGCCCTATGAACATCTCCGCTTCATTCTTGAATGCCCCGTTCCGGTCAGCCAGCTTGACCTTGCCAACGGAACCAAGGTTCTTGAGGATTACCGCGGTCACAACGTTCTTGTTTTCAGCGGTATCTGGGCGCTCAACTATATGATGAAAAACAACCCCGGTCTTGTTGTTTCCGACGAGCTGAGAGTTTGATTGAAAATTTAAAATAAAAAGCCGCCCGGGGGCGGCTTTTTTTGTTATTCAGCCTCACCTGTCATGGGAGGATTTTTATTCGCACATTTTTGCTGAAAGCCCCCTTG
>JAFQBT010000091.1 GCA_017399625.1 Oscillospiraceae bacterium | reverse complement strand
TGCACAAGGGAGGCTGCCCTCCGGGTTGCTTAGGAATCCCTCTTCCGTCATTTGCTTCGCAAATGCCACCTTTTGCTCAGCCGCAGACGGCAGACCCCTCTGTCTGCTACGCAGACATCTCCCCTAACAGGGGAGTCTCCTCTGGGAAGGCTGATTCGCTCGATGGTTTGCGGAGGAGGAATCCCCCCGGTTCTGACCAAAGGTCAGAACCACCCCCCTTTGACAAGGGGGGCTAATTTAAAATTTCCGCGGAGATTATTTTTTGCGGTTCGGCGGCGGAATATCCGCCGGTATAGCCGGAATTTGCGCCGGCGGCAATTTTTTCAGCGGTTTCCATTCCGGAAACGACCATTCCGAAAACGAGCACCCGGCCTTCATATTCCGGAACGCCGCCCATTTTTTCATAAAGGGCGATTTTATCCTCGTCAAAAGCTTTTTCGGTCATATATGCCTTTGAAAAACCGGAAAGCGCGGTGTTTGTGATTATAAAAATACTTGGTGCGGCGGTTTTTCCGTCAAGAACAAAGCCCACTGCGCCGTTTACGCAGGCAAAATCTGTTTTTTCCGCGGGGAAATTTTCGCCGGAAACCCCGGTCTGGATAAACATATTTTCCGCAAGGATCTCGAAAGCGGCTCCCTCGAGGGAACCGGAGGAGACAAACTCGGTGAATTTTTCCGCCGCGGCGGAATCCGAAAGAAGAATTTCCATTTCGCCCGCTTCGGTTTTTATGAGCACGGTTTTTCCGCCTTCCGGAACGAGCCACTTGCTTTCATTCTGCTCCGGGGAAAGGATTATTTCGCCGCCGGATTCCTTTCCGAAAATTCCGAGCGCCGCCAGCACGGCAAAAACCGAAATTATCAGCAGCAGAAAAACCATTGTTATTATTCCGAGATTTCTGATTTTTTTCATTTTGCGCTCCTTTTTTGTTGCCTTCATTGTTAAAAGGGGGTATCTGCGAAGCAGACGGGGGGATTCTTTTCAAATTGAAAGTTGATAGTTGAAAGTGGAAAATGCAGGGGCGGATATTATCCGCACATTTTTGCTGAAAGCCCCCCTTGTTAAAGGGGGGTGGTTTTGGCTTTGCCAAAACCGGGGGGATTCTGTTGAAATTACCGGCTGGATTTAACGGGATGGGATTACAATCCCTCCGTCGCCGTTGGCGACACCTCCCTTTGCACAAGGGAGGCTGCCCTCCGGGTTCCTGGTAATCCCTCTTCCGTCTTCGCCGCAAGCGGCGAATCCACCTTCCCCTCAAGGGGAAGGCTGATTCGCTCGATGGGATGCGGGAATACCACCTTTGACAAGGGGGCTAATATAAAATTTCCGCGGTGAGGGCGTTTGAAAGGAGGAAGCCCTTCGGGGTAAACGAAATCCGGCTTCCGGAGATTTTTAAAAGACCGGGTTTTTCAAAAGGCCTTGCTTTTTCAAGGATTTCCCCGGCGGAAATTTCCGGAAAGCGGCGCTCCAGTTCCGAAACATCAAGTCCTTCCGAAAGCCGGAGCCGCAGCATTGCATATTCTTCCCAGCCGCCTCCGGAAGATTCCTCCCGCTCCGTTTCATCGAAAGGCTTTCCGAGAAAATCCTTTATGTTCCGGTCAAAATAAAACCTGCGCCCTTCCATGAAGGAATGGGCGGAAGGACCGATTCCGATATATTCGTCGTCCAGCCAGTAACGGAGGTTATGGAAGGATTTTTTGCCGCCTTTGGCGAAATTCGAGATTTCGTACTGCTCAAAACCGCGCTTTTTCAGTTCCGAGCAGGCAAGGAGATAAAAATCCGCCATTTTTTCCTCGTCCGCGCAGAGAAAACGCAGTTCGCTTTTCGAAAGGGGAGTGCCCTCCTCGATTTTGAGCATATAAGATGATATGTGCTGAACGCCCAGAGAATTACAGAAATCAATGCTTTTTATAATGGAATCCTCCGTCTGGTAAGGGATTCCCAGCATCAGGTCGAGGGAAATATTATCAAAACCGGCGCTTTGGGCGGCTTTTACTGTTTCCGCCGCCTCTTTCGGAGAATGGATTCTTCCGAGGGCGGAAAGTTCCCGCTCATCCGCGCTTTGAAGTCCGAAGGAAAGGCGGTTTATTCCGGCGGCACGGAGCTTTCTGAAATCAATCCGCTCCGCAGCTCCCGGATTTCCTTCCGCTGTCACTTCCGCATCGGAAGTGAGGAAGTGTTTTGCCGCTTCCATGATTTCGCAAAGGCGCTTTTCGCCCAGAAGAAGGGGAGTTCCCCCGCCGAAATACAAAGAGTTATAGCACCTTGCATACCTTTTTCCGTAAAAACCGATGGCTTCGATGACCCGGTTTTTATAGATTTCGAAATATTCATCACCCTTCGGAAAGGAATAAAAATCGCAGTACCTGCATTTTTGCATGCAGAAGGGAACGTGAATATACAGCCCCGCGGGGGTTTTTTTATTCATGGTGCTCCCTCCCTCGTTTTTTTGTTTTTTCGACGGAAAACGGTGCTCATTTTTCAATTTCCGTTGATACTTTTTTATCCACATGGAAAACTTTCGGCTTTTAACCGCCTTTTTATGCGGTTTTTATGAGCACTTTTCAACATTTTCCACAGCGGCGTTGTTGAAAACTTCGGTTTTTGTTATGAAATCTTATGAAAATCATAAGTTTTCAACGTTTTCCACCGAGTTCTGCACCGAATGGCTTAAATATGCCGTTTTTGAATTTTTTTATTGTTGAAAGCTTGTTTTTGATACTTTGGGGTATATTTTTTCGGTTAATTGGAAAATTCTGGAAAACCTGCATAGGGTGTTTTTTCTATGCAGTATGCCATGAAAGATGCTCAGAATTCCCCTTCATTTTCCGAAGCGAGCAGCACCCGGTCGATGAGATTTTCGAGATCCTCCGGTGTGGTAAGTTCGCCGCATTCCCTTCGAAATTCCGCCGCGCCGCGCATTCCTTTAATATACCAGGAGGAATGTTTCCTTGCTTCCCGCATGCCGGTATATTCCCCTTTGTATTTGCAGAGGAGTTCGATATGCTTTTTGAGAACCGCCATTCTCTCTTCGGCGGTGGGTTCCGGAAGAAGCTCGCCGGTTTCCATATAGTGGGCGATTCTTTTGAAAATCCATGGATTTCCCATGGCGCCGCGGCCGACCATAACAAGGTCGCAGCCGGTCTGTTCATAAAGCGCCTTTGCGCTTTCCGGCGAAACGACGTCGCCGTTTCCGATCACCGGGACGGAAACCGCCTCTTTAACCTGTCTTATAATATCCCAGTTCACCGGAGGGGCATACATCTGGGTGCGGGTCCTTCCGTGGACTGTGAGTGCAGAAGCGCCGTTTGCTTCGCAGATGCAGGCAAATTCAACGGCATTGAGGTGTTCGTTATCCCATCCGGCGCGGAATTTTACCGTTACGGGGATATCGACAGCATCGACCACCGCACGGACTATTCTTCCGGCAAGTTCCGGATCCTTCATAAGTGCGGAGCCGCCGCCGTTTCCGGCAATTTTCGGAACGGGACAGCCGAAGTTGATGTCAATGGCGTCCGGTTTATACTGAAGAGCCATCTGCGCAGCTTCCGCCATGACTTCCGGTTCGCTTCCGAAAAGCTGGACGGCGCAGGGACGCTCCGCTTCGTTTATTTCCAGGAGCTCGGCGGATTTTTTGCTTCCGTAGGAAAGACCTTTTGAGCTTGTCATTTCGCCGACGGTCCAGACTGCGCCGTATTCCCGGCAGATTTCGCGCATTGCTCTGTCACCAACTCCCGCCATTGGCGCAAGAGCGGCATATTTCGGGAGCTCGATACTTCCGATTTTCATTCTTCCGCCGCCTTTCCGAAATCAAAATCCGGTTCGGTTCCGATCATCTGCATAGGGTCAACAAAAATTCCGCCAACGGAAAGACCGAAATGGAGATGGTTTCCGGTGGAAAGACCGGTGGTGCCCACTTTTCCGATGAGCACGCCCTTTTCAACAAAATCGCCCTCGGCAATATCAATTGCGCTGAGGTGGTAATGCCAGCTTATAACTCCGCAGCCGTGGTCGATGAGAATGGTGTTTCCGGTAAGACCAAGCCAGCCGGCAAAAAGGATTTTTCCGCTGTTGGTGGCATAAACGGGAGTTCCGCCGGGAGCAGCCATATCCGTTGCGTTATGGTATTCCGTATCTCCGTTGGAGAAGGTGCGGAAGGTTCCGAAGGGGGTTGTTTCCT
Organism: Oscillospiraceae bacterium; assembly: GCA_017399625.1. Taxonomy (GTDB): domain Bacteria; phylum Bacillota; class Clostridia; order Oscillospirales; family Ruminococcaceae; genus UMGS1668. Next base: position 21,793 of record JAFQBT010000091.1, on the reverse strand, counting down.
TATAATATGCTTCGCCCAGGGGAAGAACAAATCCGCCGTTCCAGAGGGGTTCTTCGGAAAAATACCAGCGGTGATTCTGATAGAAATAATCGAAGGCGGCGCGGACGTTTTCGTCCTCGAGGGTTTCCTCAAGGGTTTTTTCCGCAATGGTGAGATACTGGGTATAGAAACTGCGGTCGAGTATCACAATATTTCCGGAATATTCAAAATCCCCGGCGGAGAAGGAAAGAACGTATTCCCCGGCTTCGGAGGCGACTTTTACCGGGATGAAGCAATAGAATGCGCCGTCTTTTTCGAAGAAGGAGCGTTCATAGCCGAGAAAATCCGTGAAGGAAACGCCGGAAAGGTCGATATTTTCCGCCCGGAGAACGGTATAGGAACCGCGCTCCACCTCGGTTTTTGAAAGGGTGATAACAGGTTCCGGGATGGGTTCCGGTTCGGATTCCGGTTCGGATTCCTGTTCCGGTTCGGAAATTTCCGGAACAGATTCGGAAACGGAAGAGCTTTCGGAAGAGGATTCCGGATTTACGGAAACGGGGATTTCCCCGTTTTCACATCCGGAAAGGGATGCGACCAGCGCCGCAAGGATTATTGCCGTTAATGTTCTTTTGAAGTTTTTCAAGTTTTGCCCTCCGGGAAAATTTATTTTTGATGAATTATAAACGTAAATCGGGTGGGGGCGGATATTATCCGCCAGGTTTTGTTGAAAGCCCCCCTTGCCTAAAGGGGGGTGGTTTTGGCTTTGCCAAAACCGGGGGGATTCTGTTGAAATTACCTGCTGGATTGTAATACCTCCTCGGAGGAGGGATTATCTCCGACAGATTGCGATGGTTCCGCAAAATCCGCCGTTTTCATTCGATATGTACCCCCATTTCTTTGACGGCGCAAAGAAACGGCGGTACCCGTCAAAGAAACGCTTTCCAACCCCTGCTGTTTGCTCCCGCAAACGCTGTCCCCTTCATAAGGGGACTAAAACGCTCCACCGTAAGAACGGAGATTCCGATTCCCGACCGCCATCGTTCAGGCCGACGGCGGTTTTCATTCTGCATCTGCCGCCCGGTTGTTTCCGGCTGAATTTGGCGGGATGGGATTACAATCCCTCCGTCACCTTCGGTGACACCTCCCTTTGCACAAGGGAGGCTGCCCTCCGGGTTGCTTGGAAATCCCTCTTCCGTCAGCCTTCGGCTGACACCTTCCCCTCTGGGAAGGCTGATTGCCTCGGTGGAAGGCGGAGGAAGAATCCCCCCGTTTTCTAACGGGATGGGATTTTCCCCTCATCCGGCAAAACCTTCGGTTTTGCCACCTTCCCCCAAGGGAAGGCTGAAATGTTTTTATTACAATATTATAGCATAAGGAAATTTTATATGCTATAATAAGTTAATATAATAGCGCAAAATATTCCGATTAATCATAAAATTGGAGGGTTCGCCCATGAAAATTCTTGCTGTGGATTCCAACAGCATTATGAACCGTGCTTTTTACGGAATAAAGGTCCTTACGACGAAGGACGGATTTTTCACAAACGCCATTTACGGCTTTCTTTCGATTCTGCTGACGGCTGTTTCGGAAACAAAGCCCGACGCCATTGTTTTTGCTTTCGATGTTCATGCGCCCACTTTCCGCCATGAATTTTTCAGGGAATATAAGGCCGGAAGGCACGCAACCCCACAGGAACTTATCGACCAGTTCCCGGTTATGAAGGAGCTTCTGGGATATCTGGGCTATCCGGTCATCGCCATCGAAGGCTGGGAAGCGGACGATATCCTCGGAACCATCTCCAGAATCTGCGAAGAGCAGGGCGCGGAATGCGTTATTTCCACCGGTGACCGGGACAGCCTTCAGCTTATCGGCGAGCATACCACAGTCCGCCTTGCAACAACAAAGATGGGTGCTCCGGTTTCCACCATGATGGATATTCCGGCGGTTCTTGAAAAATACGGCGTTGCGCCGAGGGATCTTATTGAGGTAAAGGCGCTTATGGGCGACACAAGCGACAATATTCCCGGCGTTCCGGGAATCGGCGAAAAAACTGCCCTTGATTTAATCCAGCGATATAAGACCGTTGATTATATTTATGAGCATTTCGATGAGCTTGAGCTCAAGCCCGCCCAGCGAAGAAAGCTTGAGGAAGGAAAAGATTCCGCCTATCTGAGCAGAAGGCTCGGCGAGATAAACCGCTTTGCTCCCATTTCGGAAAATCTTGAGGATTACATGCTCAGAAACCGGGACGAAGCGGCGGCTGCTGCTCTCCTCAGCAAACTCGAAATGTATAAAATGATCGAGCGGCTCGGGCTTGATCCTTCGAAAATCCCGGAGGAGGACAGCCTGAGCACCGAACCGAAGAGGAAAATGGAAGCGGAAATCGGCGACGTTTCCGCTTTCGGCGGAATCGGTGAAAACGAGCACGCGGAGGTGCTTTTTGAAAGCGACGGGGATGACCTTACCGCGGTTTGCCTTGTTTTTGGCGGAAAAGCGGTGCTCATCGAGAACGACGGGTTCTTTTTTGATGCGGCGCTGGCGAATTTCCTGTGCTCAGCCACCGAAAAACGCACCGATGACCTTAAATTCCTTTGCCGCTGGGCGGAAAACCACGGAAGCGAAGTTAAAAACTGCACCATGGATTCCTCCCTTGCAGGATATATCCTCAACGTTTCCGGGGATGATTATTCCGCCGGAAGGCTTGGGGCGCTTTATCATGCTCAAAGCTGCGAACTTTCCGGAAATCCGGAGGAAATCGGTGCTCATCAGGAGATTTTTGAAAAGGCGGCGGTTTTTTCCGACCTTTGCGAAAAGCTCCGGGCGGAACTCCGAAACCACGGCGAGGAAAAAATCCTTGACGAAATCGAACTTCCCCTTGCAAAAATCCTTGCTTCAATGGAGCTCCGGGGATTCAGAATCGACCCGGAGGGCATCCGCAGTTTCGGTGCGGAACTTATGAGCACCATCGGCGAAACGGAGCAGAGGATTTTTGAACTTTGCGGCGAGGAATTCAACATCCTTTCGCCGAAACAGCTGGGCGTTGTGCTTTTTGAGCATCTCGGACTTCCGGCGAAGAAAAAGACCAAAAGCGGTTATTCCACCAGCGCGGACGTTCTCGAAGATTTACGCACATATCATCCCGCCATTGACGAAATTCTCGAATACCGGAAGCTGACGAAGCTCAATTCCACATACGTTGAGGGGCTTCTCAATGCTCTTGCGACCGACGGAAGGGTTCACACCCGCTTTAATCAGAAGGAAACCCGCACCGGAAGAATCAGCTCCCTTGAACCGAACCTTCAGAATATTCCGATACGCACCGAACTGGGCAGCAGGATGCGCGGATTTTTCGTTGCAAAGGAGGGTTACACCCTTATCGACGCGGACTATTCCCAGATCGAACTGCGGGTTCTTGCCCATCTTTCCGGGGACGAAAATATGATTTCCGCTTTCACCGGCGGCACCGATATCCATACACAAACCGCTTCCCAGGTTTTCGGCGTTCCGGAGGATTACGTCACCTCCCAGATGCGAAGCAGGGCAAAGGCGGTCAACTTCGGAATCGTTTACGGAATCGGCGCATGGAGCCTTGGAGAAAACATCGGCGTTCCAACCAAGGAGGCTCAGCAGTATATTGACAGCTATCTTTCCCATTACAGCGGCGTTGACCGCTTTATGAAGGAGAGCATTGAAACCGCGAAGAAATGCGGATTTGCTGTGACTTCCTATGGACGCAGAAGATATCTTCCGGAACTTTCCAGCAGCAACTATAATCTCCGTTCCTTCGGCGAGCGCGTTGCAAGAAATATGCCCATTCAGGGCACCGCCGCGGACATCATAAAACTTGCGATGGTAAGGGTTGAAAACCGGCTTGCGGCGGAAAAACTTGACGCAAAGCTTATCATGCAGGTTCACGACGAACTTATTGTTGAAGCATCGGAGGACTGCGCGGAAAAAGCCGCGGAGATTCTTAAATATGAAATGGAAAACGCGGCAAGCCTTTCCGTTCCCATGGAAGTTGACGTGGGAATCGGAAAAACATGGCTTATTGCGCATTGATAAAAAGCCTTCCCCTTGAGGGGAAGGTGGATTTTCTGCAACTTGTTGCAGAAAAGACGGATGAGGTGTTTTGTAAAAATCCCTCCTCCACCTTTGCCGACGCAATGGTCCCTCTCCTCCTCCGAGGAGGTGAAAGCATCATTCACACCGATGACGGTTCTTAATCAGCATTTTTTGCCCGACCGTTTTTATTTTAAAACAAGGCAAAACCTGGCTTTTGGCGCATTAATTTGCGGAACGGTCAAGACCGTTCCCTACCATATAAAGGAGTTATTTTAATGAGCGACATCTGGAGTTTGTTTGATAAAATTAAAAAGACCGAAAAGGTTTCAGGTCCGCCGGAATATATTATAGTCGGGCTTGGGAATCCGGGAAAAGACTATGAAAAAACCCGCCACAACACCGGGTTTATGGCGCTTGACCTTATTTCCGACAAAATCGGAACCCACATCGACCGCCTTAAGTTCAAGGCGCTTACAACCGTTTCCGAAATCGGCGGACACCAGGTTCTTCTGATGAAGCCCCAGACTTTTATGAACCTTTCCGGCGAAGCGGTTTTTGCCGCCATGGATTTTTATAAAATCCCTCTTAATAAGGTCATCGTTGTTTTTGACGACACCACCCTTGAAGTCGGAAAAATGCGCATCCGCAAAAAGGGAAGCGCCGGCGGCCACAACGGTCTTAAAAGCATTATTGCCAATTGCGGCGGGGACGATTTTCCCCGGGTCAAAATCGGAATCGGCAAAAAGCCGGAGGGCTGGGACCTTGCGGACTGGGTTTTGGGAAAATATTCCGAGGAGGATCTTAAAACTCTTCAGGGGATGTATGAAAATTCCTTCGAGGCCGCAAAGCTCATTATGGACGGCAAAACCGACGAGGCGATGAATAAATTCAACTGAAAAAAAAGGCCCCCTTGCCTAAAGGGGGCTGTCTGCGAAGCAGACTGGGGGATTCCATATAAAGAATCCCTCCACCACCTGCGGTGGTCTCCCTCACTTTGACAAGGGAGGCAACCCTCCGGGAATCCTTTTTAAGGGATGCGGATTCTTCGCTTCGCTCAAAATGACATTGCCGTGCCACCGTAGGGAACGGTCTTGACCGTTCCGCAGAAAATCCGCTCGTTTTTAATTGGACAGGGTTTTCCCCTCATCCGTCACGCCTCTGTTACCTGTGGCGTGCCACCTTCCCCCAAGGGAAGGCTGATTGCCTCGGTGGAAGGCGGAGGAGGAATCCCCCCCACCATCTTCGATGGTTTCCCTCCCTTTAGGCAAGGGAGGTTTTTCGACGGCGGGAGCAAGCCCCCGCCCTACATTACACTTTAAAATAAAGAGGTGTGCTATGTTACTGAAGTTTCTCGAAAGCGTGCCGCAGTTCCGACAGGTGGTCGATGCACTTGGGCGGAGTTTTGCCATGCCCGTTTTTGCCGCAGGAGTTTCCGGAGCGGAAAGGGCATTGCTCGCTTTCGGCATTTCCGAAAAATACGGAAAACCCGTGCTCATAATCACCCCGGACGAAGCTTCCGCAACCCGGCTTTCGGAGGATATTGCCCAGCTTTGCCCTGCGGATTCGGTTGCGCTTTATCCGATACGCGACCTTCGGTTCCGGAGCGCGGAGGGTTCTTCCGCCGAATATGAACAGCGGCGGCTTTCGGTGCTCGGAAGAGTGCTCAACGGTTCCTGCAGAATCGTTGTTTCGTCCATCGAGGCGGCCTTGCAGTTCACCGTTCCGCCCGGGACTTTTAAATTCAACACCTTTTCCATAAAGCGCGGCGAAACCTATGACCTTGAGGAGCTTTCGAACCGCCTTTCAAGAGCGGGTTATGAACGGCGGAGCCAGGTTGACGGACCTTGCCAGTTTTCAATCCGCGGAGGAATCCTTGATTTTTTCTCGCCCCAATCTCCGAATCCCGTCCGAATCGAATTCTGGGGGGACGAAGCGGATTCCGTCGCCTTCTTCGACCTTGAAACCCAGCGCAGAACGAAGGAAACCGACGAAGCAGCAATTGCTCCCGCAAGGGAAGTTCTTCCGGATTCCAGCGAGATGCTCATCCGCGTGCTCAAAGATGCTCACGCAAGGCAGAAGGGAAAACACGGCGTGCTCGTGAAGCAGAATATCGAAAAGGACCTTGAAAGAATCGATTCCGGACTGGGCGTTTCCGCTTTGGACCGGTATATTCCGCTTATTTATAAGTTCCCGGCAAGCCTTTTTGATTATTTTTCCGAAGGAGCGGTGCTCGTTTCCGAATTCATCAAGCAGAAAGAGGTGCTCAGAACCCTTTCCGTCCAGCAGAATGAGGATATCTCCATGCTCTTCGAGGAGGGAATCCTCTTTTCCGGCTGCGATAAATTCAGCCTTGATTTCGACGAATACTGCTCGATTCTCGACGAGGGAACAACGGTGCTCATGGATTCCTTTATCCGGAGCGTCAACGATCTTCATATCCGCACCGTTGCGGATTTCGGCGCAATGAGCCTTTCCCTCTGGGGCGGCGATCTTGAATCCCTCCTGGAGGATCTGCGGGATTACACCCTTCGGAAATACAGCGTTGCTGTTCTTTGCGGAACCGAAAGGGCAGCCCATGCTCTTACAACCGACCTTATCAACAACGGGATAAACGCGGCTTTTGCTTCCGAAGCGAAAATTTCCCCCGGAACGGTTTTTGTTCTTGAGGGAAGCCTTTCCACCGGTTTTGAGATTCCTCTCGGAAAAATCGCCGTCATCAGCCAGGGACGCTCCAACGTTTCCGAAAAGCGCCGCAGGAAATTCAAAAAGGCGGAAAATCCGCTCAAATCCCTTTCGGATATCACCCCGGGAGATTACGTTGTTCACGTCACCAACGGCATCGGAATTTTTCAGGGCATAGTCAAGCAGGATATCCGCGGCGTTGTCAAGGACTATATTTCCATCCGCTACGCCGGAACGGATATGCTCTATGTTCCGGTAACCCAGCTTGACCTTGTTTCAAAATATGTCGGTCCGAAAGACGAAAAGGCGGTCAAGCTCAACAAGCTGAACTCCGCCGAATGGCAGAAAACCCGAAGCAGGGTAAAAGCCGCGGTAAAGGATATGGCGAAGGAGCTCATCGCCCTTTATTCAAAGCGAATGAGGACCGAAGGTTACGCTTTTTCGGAAGATACGGACTGGCAGAGGGATTTTGAGGAACGTTTTCCCTATGAGGAAACGGACGACCAGCTCCGCTGCATCGAGGAAATCAAAAAGGATATGGAAACCGCAAGACCCATGGACCGCCTTCTTTGCGGCGACGTTGGATTCGGCAAAACGGAGGTTGCAATCCGTGCGGCCTTTAAGGCGGTCATGGACGGAAAGCAGGTTGCGGTTCTTGTTCCGACCACCATTCTTGCATGGCAGCATTACCAGACCTTCCTCCAGAGGATGGACGGTTTCCCCATTACGGTTGAACTTCTTTCCCGTTTCCGGACACCGAAGCAGCAGGAAAAAATCCTCACCCGGCTCCGGAGCGGCGAAATCGATATTATAATCGGAACGCACCGGATTTTGCAGAAGGACGTTCTTTTCAAGGACCTGGGACTTTGCATCATCGACGAGGAACAGCGCTTCGGCGTTGCACATAAGGAAAAAATGAAGGAGATGAAGGCCTCCGTTGACGTTCTCACTCTTTCCGCGACGCCCATTCCGAGAACCCTCAACATGGCCATGAGCGGAATCCGGGATATGTCCACCATTGAGGAAGCTCCCACCGACCGCCATCCGGTTCAGACCTACGTTATGGAATACGACAGGGGAGTCATTCTTGAGGCAATAAAGAAGGAGCTCCGCAGAGGAGGACAGGTTTTTTATCTCCACAACAACACCGAAACAATAATCGGCTGCGCCGCAAGGCTTCAGGAGGATCTTCCCGATGCGAGAATTGCTTATGCCCACGGAAAGATGAGCGAGGAGCAGCTTTCGGATATATGGCAGAGCCTTCTTGACCACGAAACGGATATCCTGGTCTGCACCACCATCATCGAAACGGGAGTTGACGTGCCTTCCTGCAACACACTTATCATCGAAAACGCGGACCATCTGGGTCTTTCCCAGCTTTACCAGTTAAGGGGAAGGGTAGGGCGTTCCAGCCGGCACGCTTTCGCCTATTTCACCTTTACGAGGGGAAAATCCATCAGCGACGTTGCCCAGAAGCGCCTTTCCGCAATCCGGGATTTCACCCAGTTCGGCTCCGGTTTCAGAATCGCCATGCGTGACCTTGAGATAAGAGGAGCGGGCAACATCCTCGGCGCAAACCAGCACGGACACATGGAATCCGTCGGTTACGAAATGTACGTCCGGCTTCTTTCGGAGGCAATTGCGGAGGAAAAAGGCGAAGCGCCGCCTCCTTCTTCCGAGGACTGCGCCATCGACATTGCACTTGATGCTCACATTCCGGAAAAATATATCAGCTCCCTCAACCAGCGGGTCGATATGTATAAGCGCATTGCGGCGATCCGCAACCAGGACGATGCGGCGGACGTTATTGATGAGCTCATCGACCGTTTCGGCGATCCGCCGGTTTCCGTCATGGGACTTATCGAAGTGGCGACGCTCCGGAACATGGCTTCCCACCTTGGAATCACGGATATCCGCCAGTTCGATTCGGAAATGCGGTTCTATCCGAAGGAGCTTGACCTTGAGCGAATCAGCATGGCTACGCAAAAAATGCAGGGCAGGCTGACCATGGACCTCAAAGGGCAGAAGCCGCATCTTTCGGTCACGCTCAGAACCGCCGAGCGACCCATCGAGCTTATGAAAAAGGTTTTGCTGGCGATGCGGTATGATAATGAATAAGAATAAGTGATAAAAAACCGGGCATTGCCCGGTTTTTTTGCCTGAAAAACCCCCCTTGTCAAAGGGGGGTGTCTGCGAAGCAGACGGGGGGATTCTTTGCAAATTGAAAGTTGAAAATGCAGGGGCGGATATCATCCGCATATTTTTGTTGAAAGCCCCCCTTGTTAAAGGGGGGTGGTTTTGGCTTTGACAAAACCGGGGGGATTCTGTTGAAATTACCGGCTGAATTTAACGGGATGGGATTACAATCCCTCCGTCACCTTCGGTGACACCTCCCTTTGCACAAGGGAGGCTGTTCGTCCTATTTTAGCGGGATGGGATTGACACCCTTCCGTCACCTTCGGTGACACCTCCCCTCAAGGGGAGATAATTGGCTCGGTGGAAGGCGGAGGAACGCAATCCTCCCTTTCGCGGACAGGTGTTTTTTATGCATGGAATATTTTAATATGATAAAGCAAAAAAGCGCGGATTTATGCGGTTTTTTTAGAATTTTTTTGAAAATTGCGAAAAAATTTTTATGCGATTTTTGGATTTTTATACATTTTACGCAGGATAAAATGTATATACACCGGGCTAAAATATTATAGATTTACATTTTTGTGCAGATTGCATAATTTCAGAAGCTCTATTTCGTCAGTTTTCTCCATTGCCAACTATTGCATTTGCAGGATTTGTTGCGTTATAATGTACTCGATGAACGGACAGTTCATTAATAAAACTGTTGGCAGCGGGAGATGATCCTGCGCCTTATCTACAACGAAAGGATCTGATTTTTATGTTCACCAACATTTCTTTTAATGATTATCGCTGCCAGCTCGAAAGCCGCATTCCCACTGCTCCGGAATGGGCAAAACACGAGAATATGGCTTATTGCGAAGGTTTTTCCGCTCTTGTTTCCGTAAAAAAAGCCGGAAAACTCGAAACCCTTATTTCTACTCTTATTCTTTCCATCATTGGATAAATGTAAACATCAAAAAAAGAAGCCGCCATCAGGCGGCTTCTTTTTTTTTTAATTATGTGCGTGATTGGCGGACAGTTGATATCCTAAAAAGAACGTTTTGCAGGAAAATCTTTATGCATCCTGCAAAATTATATACATTTTTTCGGGTTTATCGCTTTCTTTTTGCTCCCGCTGCAATTTCAGGTTTTTCCGGCGGCGAAACTTCAGCGATTTTACAGATTAAAGCAATTTTGCGGAATTTGATCACCTCATAAGAGGAGGAACATCATCACAATCACCGTAGGGGCGGATATTATCCGCCCGTTTAAAAAACGGTGGTTTGCGGAGGAACACCTCATCCGTCTTTTGCCTTCGGCAAAATCCACCTTCCCCTCAAGGGGAAGGCTATTCCTCAGGGTTACCTGTGAATCCCTCTTCCGTCTTCGCCGCAAGCAGCGAATCCACCTTCCCCTCTGGGAAGGCTGATTGGCTCGGTGGAAGGCGGAGGAAGAATCCCCCCGGTTTTGACCAATGGTAAAAACCACCCCCCTTTGACAAGGGGGGCTATTGCAAAAGAAAAAGCACCCTTGCGGGTGCTTTTTTGTTTTTTCATAATCTGGAGCCGCAGTATTCGCATTCGGAATCGCTCTGGTGGATCGGTGCGCCGCAATAGGGACAACGGAGTTCCACCTTTTGAGCACGGGGATGCTCAAAATCTTCCGGTTCAGAAAAATCCTGATGCTCATGCGGTTTTTCGCCATTTGATTTGAGATTTTTATATGTATTATATGCGTTCACCGCGCCGATTGCGGTGAAAAGGATTCCGAAAATCGCCATTGGCGGAAACATTGAACCCGCCATTATTGTCCAGAAAATTCCGAAGCAGACCACAAAGATTCCGACGAGCATTGCCGCCGCCGGAGATTGGGGTTCGCTGTTTCTTCTGTTTCGATGCATCGGGATGCCTCCTTTTTTGAAAAACGGGCGGAGGTTTTTCGCCCGGTTTTATTGAAAATCGCCGCATTACCGTAGGGAACGGTCTTGACCGTTCCGAAAAAAATACGGCTGGATTTTGGCGGGATGGGATTACAATCCCTCCGTCACCTTCGGTGACACCTCCCTTTACACAAGGGAGGCTGTTCGTCCTATTTTAACAGGATGGTATTGACACCCTTCCGTCCGCGTTGCGGACACCTCCCCTCAAGGGGAGGTAATTGCCTCGGTAGAAGGCGGAGGAACACCTCATCCGTCTTTTGCCTTCGGCAAAATCCACCTTCCCCTCAAGGGGAAGGCTATGCCCTCCGGGTTACCTGTTAATCCCTCTTCCGTCAGCCTTCGGCTGACACCTTCCCCTCTGGGAAGGCTGATTACCTCGATGGAAGGCGGAGGAAGAATCCCCCCGGTTTTGACCAAAGGTCAGAACCACCCCCTTTGACAAGGGGGGCTTTATTATTCCTCGGTGGTTTCGGTTTCGGGTGCTTCGGATTCAGAAATTTCACCCTCTTCTTCGTCCTCGTCGCCTTTGGGTGCAACGGTGAAGGAAACGACGCGGGAATCCTCGTTTGCAAGGCGCATTACCTTTACGCCGGAAGCGCCGCGCTGCTGGACATTGACTTCCGCAACGGAAAGGCGGATGATGATGCCGTCGGAGCTGATGGCGATGATATCGTCGTCATCCGCAACGGCCTTGATTCCGGCAACACGGTCGGTTTTATAGTTGAGAATACCTTTTCCGCCGCGTCCCTGGAGGCTGTAATCGGAAAATTCGCTTCTGCGTCCTTTGCCGCCTTCGCTGATGGTAAGGAGCTTTTTGCCCTCCTCAACAATTTCCATGCCGACTACTTCGTCGCCTTCCGCAAGTTCGATTGCTCTTACGCCGCGGGTGGTTCTTCCAAGTTCGCGTGCGTCGCTTTCCTTGAAGTGGATGGATTTGCCCTCTCTGGTCGCAACGATAAGCTCATCTTCGCCGCCGGTAAGACGTACCCATTTGAGTTCGTCGCCTTCGTCAAGGTTGATTGCGATAAGACCGCTCTTGCGGACGTTTTTATACTGGGAAAGGCGGGTTCTCTTGATAACGCCGTTTTTGGTGACCATGGAGAGGAAGGTGTTTTCCTCGTCGATGATTCCGCTGAGCTTGATGAGGGTGGAAACCTTTTCGTCCTGCTCAAGAGGGAGGACGTTGACGATGTTTGTACCCCTTGCGGCGCGCTGGCTTTCGGGAATTTCGTAGCCTTTGATGCGGAAAACCTTGCCCTTATCGGTGAAGAAGAGGATATAGTCATGGGTGGAAACGGTGAAGAGATTTTCAACATAGTCCTCGTCACGGCGGGTCATGCCGGAAATTCCTCTTCCGCCGCGGCGCTGTGCCTTATAAGCATCCACCGGCTGGCTCTTGATATATCCGAAATGGGTGAGGGTGATAACTCTGTCCTCAACGGGGATAAGGTCCTCAAGATCCATTTCGCCGCTGATGGTTTCGATTCCGGTGCGGCGGTCGTCGCCGAATTTTTCGGCAATTTCACGCATTTCGGTTTTGATGATCTCATCGACGAGATGGATGTTGCCGAGAACTTCTTCCAATTCAGCGATTTTTGCGCGGATTTCGGCAAGTTCGTTTTCGATGGCTTCTCTGTTGAGAGCGGAAAGACGGCCGAGGCGCATCTGGAGAATTGCGTTCGCCTGGATTTCGGAAAGGCCGAAGCGCTCCATAAGTCTTGGGCGGTTTTCGTTATCGTCCTTGCCGCTTCTGATGATGCGGATGACTTCGTCGATGTTATCCTGGGCGATTTTGAGACCTTCGAGGATATGTTCACGTTCACGGAGTTTTCCGAGGTCGAATTTTGTTCTGCGGATGATGACTTCACGCTGGAAGTCGATATAATGCTGAAGCATTTCCCTGAGGGGAAGAACCTTCGGAACTCCGTTCACAAGTGCAAGCATGATTACGCCGCAGGTATCCTGGAGCTGGGTATAGGTGAAAAGCTGGTTGAGCACGACCTGGGCATTGGCGTCGCGCTTGAGCTCGATTACAATGCGGACCGGGTCCTCTCTTCCGGATTCATCACGAAGGTCGGAAATGCCTTCGATTCGTTTTTCCTTAACAAGGTCGGCAATGCTTTCGATAAGTCTTGCCTTGTTGACCATATAGGGAATTTCGGTTACAACAATGCGGTAGCGGTCGTTTTTCCATTCCTGAATTTCAGTTCTGGAACGGACGATGAGCTTCGCTCTGCCGGTGGCATAAGCTGCTCGGATTCCCGCTCTTCCCATTATGATTCCGCCGGTGGGGAAATCGGGTCCCTTGATATGTTCCATAAGGTCATCAAGGGTTGCCTCCGGGTTATCGATAAGGCAGCAGGCTGCTTCGACAGTTTCACGAAGGTTATGGGGCGGAATATTGGTTGCCATACCTACGGCGATACCGACGGAACCGTTTACCAGAAGGTTCGGGTATCTTGCGGGAAGGACCACCGGTTCCTTAAGGCGGTCATCATAGTTTCCCATAAAATCAACGGTATCCTTATCGATATCGGTGAGCATTTTGGTCGCCATTCTGCTCATTCGGCTTTCGGTATAACGGTATGCAGCAGGCGGGTCGCCGTCGATGGAACCGAAGTTTCCGTGACCGTCAACAAGGGTTGCTCTCATGGAAAAATCCTGGGCAAGGCGGACCATTGCGTCATAAACGGAAGCGTCGCCGTGGGGATGGTATTTTCCGAGAACGGAACCAACGGTATCCGCGCATTTTCGATAGGGCTTGTTCGGTTCAAGACCGTTTTCATACATTGTATAGAGGATTCTTCTGTGTACGGGCTTAAGTCCGTCGCGTACATCCGGAAGAGCGCGGGAAACGATTACGGACATGGAATAATCCAGGAAGGATTTTTTCATTTCGCGCTCGATATCAACGCTTATAAGTTTTGCCTTGGGCAGATCTTCTTTTTCAACTGCCTCTTCGGGTAATTTCTTTTCGTTTTCTTCCAAAACGGTTTCCTCCGTTCTTTTTAAATGCCTCCCTTGTTAAAGGGAGGGGGACCATTGCGAAGCAATGGTGGAGGGATTCATCATCTGGCTTCCGATGATTTTTAAAAGGAATCCCCCAGTCACCTTCGGTGACAGCCCCCTTTGACAAGGGGGCCTTTTTTGTTTATTTATTCTTCCTCTTCGTCGAGTTCGGCTTCGAGGGCTTCGATTTCTTTTTCGATTTCTTCAAATTCCTCGTCTTCGGCTTCTTCGGCAGCTTCCTCGGCTGCTTCGCGTTCCGCCATGATTGCTTTGCCCTCTTCGATTTTTGCGTTTGCCCATGCCATAAATTCTTCGATATTTACTCCGGCTTCGAGCATAACTTCCTTTGCAACGAAGAGCTGGTTTGCAAGGGTAAATTCAAGATAAACAACGTTTGCGGATTCCCAGCAGCGGTTGAACATTCCCCATTCGAAAAATTCATCACGGGGTTCCGCTTTTTCAAGAACGCCGTCCTCATAGCAGGCAAGGACGATTTCGTTGGTGAGGTATTTGCTGGATTTATAATAATCCGCGGTTGCTTTTTCAAGGCGTTTCGGGAACTTCTGGTAGAAGGTGAGGAAATGATAGGTAAGGAAGGCGGACATCAGGAAAACGATGAAATAGAACATGAATCCAGTGTAGCTCATCCATACAAAGATACCTCTTCCGGCGTATTTCGGATCAAAATAGTCGAAATTCAGGACGGAAAGAACGGCAAAAATAATGGTGATAACGCCCATGATAAGACCGAAGGCTCTTTTGAGCTGTTTATCCCTTGCGATTGCCGGAGCGGAAACGGTGTCGTTATATTCACGGTAAACTTCAAGGGTGGGAACATGCCTGAATTCATATTTCGGTTCGCCGTATTCGGAAACTTCAAGGCGCTTGATTTCGGGCTTCGGTTTCGGTTTTCTTCTGAAGATATTGAATGCCATTTTAATTTTCCTCCTGTTAATTATACGTCAAGGTTCTGTACGTATTTTGCGTTTGTTTCGATAAATTCTCTTCTGGGTTCAACTTTATCGCCCATGAGGATTGTGAAAACTTCGTCCGCTGCTGCGGCATCCTCAAGTTCCACACGGAGCATGATTCTGCGGGCAGGGTCCATGGTTGTTTCCCAAAGCTGTTCCGGGTCCATTTCACCAAGACCTTTATAGCGCTGGACGTCGGTTTTTTTGCTTCCGTCCGGGTTGAGTTCCAGAAGGATTCTGTCCCTTTCCTCATCGGAATAGGCATAGCGCACGGTTTTTCCCATTATGATTTTATAAAGCGGGGGCTGGGCGATATATATATGTCCTTCCTCGATAAGAGGACGCATATAACGGAAGAAGAAGGTGAGAAGGAGGGTTCTGATATGAGAACCGTCAACGTCCGCATCGGCCATGATGATTATCTTGCCGTAACGGAGCTTCGATATATCGAGTTCATCGCCGATTCCGCAGCCGAGAGCAAGAACAACGGGGGTAAGCTTATCGTTGTTATAAACTTTATCGATTCTTGCTTTTTCGACGTTGAGCATTTTTCCCCAGAGGGGAAGAATCGCCTGGAAGGTTCTGTCGCGTCCCATTTTTGCGGAGCCGCCTGCGGAGTCACCCTCGACGATATAAATTTCGGTGTTGACGTTGTCGCGGTCGGAACAGTCGGCGAGTTTTCCCGGAAGGGTTGCGCTTTCAAGAGCGGATTTTCTTCTTGCGGTTTCGCGCGCTCTTCTTGCTGCTTCTCTTGCTCTTGCGGCACCGAGGGATTTTTCAAAAATCGCCTTTGCAACGTTGGGGTTTTCCTCAAAATAGGTCTTGAGCTTTTCATAAAGCATCTTATCGACCATGGTTTTCATTTCGGTGTTGCCGAGTTTTGTTTTTGTCTGGCCTTCAAATTCCGCGTTGGTGAGTTTTACGGAGATAACCGCGGTAAGACCTTCGCGGACATCCTCGCCGGAAAGGTTTTTATCGTTATCTTTGAGGATTTTGTGCTCCCTGCCGTAATCGTTGAATGCCTTTGTAAGGGCATTTTTGAATCCGGTTTCGTGCATACCGCCGTCGATGGTATGGATGTTGTTTGCAAAGCTGAGGATAACCTCGTTATAGCTGTCGTTATACTGCATTGCAACTTCGGCGGTGGAATCTCCGTTTTTGGCGGAGAAATAGAGAACCTCCGGATGGACCGTTTCAAGACCTTTTTTCTTATGGATATATTCGACGAAAGATTTGATTCCGCCTTCGTAATGGAGGATTTCCTTTCTTTCGTTTTCCGGGTCGCGCTTATCGGTGAAGATGATTTTTACGCCGGCATTGAGGAAAGCCTGTTCCCGAAGACGGATGGAAAGGACATCGTATTCATATTCAAGGGTTTCAAAAATCTGATCATCTGCCTTGAAAAGGACCGAGGTTCCTTTTTCGGTTGTATCGCCGACGATTTCAAGGTCGCCGTCAGCAACGCCCCGCTGGAATCTCTGGCGATAGATATGTTCGCCGTCACGGACTTCGACTTCGAGCCATTCGGAAAGGGCGTTTACTACCGAAGCGCCGACGCCATGAAGACCGCCGGAAACTTTATATCCGGATCCGCCGAATTTACCGCCGGCATGGAGAACGGTGAAAACAACCGTTACCGCCGGGATTCCGAGTTTTGCATGGATACCGACGGGGATTCCTCGGCCGTTATCCGTTACACGGACAAGGTTTCCGGGAAGGAGTTCCACGTTGATATCAGTGCAATAACCCGCAAGGGCTTCGTCGATGGCGTTATCGACAATTTCATAAACAAGGTGATGAAGACCCTTCGGTCCGGTGGAACCGATATACATACCGGGTCTTTTTCTTACTGCTTCAAGTCCCTCAAGGACCTGGATCTGATTTTCGTCGTAGGCTTCCTGCATGGGTTCTACGGCAAACGGAGTATTTTCCACGAATTTACCTCCTGAATATTTTTCCGTTTTTAACGGTGAATTTTTAAAATTCTTTGTAGGGTCGCACCTATGTGTGCGACCGTTTTTTCGGGCGATCACACAGGATCGCCCCTACATTGTTTTTTTATAATGTTCCTCCACGCTTTTTAAGAGTTGCGGGTGCAAGCTGGGAAATATAAACCTTTTCCTTTCCGCTTTCGGTTGTCACACAAAAGCTTCGGGGAAGGTCATAGGTTACGTTTATTACGGAACCCGCTTTCTGGTTCCGGGAAAGAAATTCCCTTGTTGATTTTGCAACGGTTGTGTTATCCATATCGAAAACGCCGATTATGTCGTTTTCCCAAACGGAAACATCGCCGCCGAGGAAGAGATACATTTTTAAGTATCACCCTTTTTTATTTTATTTTGTAGGGTCGCACCTATGTGTGCGACCGTTTTTTCGGGCGATCACACAGGATTGCCCCTACAAATTTTCAATCAGATTCCTTCTATTCTGCCTTTTTCCATAATAAAGACCTTTCCGTCCGCAAGACCGGAGAAAAGTTCCTTATCGCAGCAGGTGAGGAAAATCTGGCTTTCGCCGATGGAATTGAGAATATAATCACGCCGGAGGGAATCCAGTTCGCTCATAACGTCATCAAGGAGGATGAGCGGCGGTTCGCCCATGGCTTCGCCGAGCATTTTTGCTTCGCCGAGCTTCAGGGAAAGGATGCAGCTCCTTTGCTGTCCCTGCGAACCGAAGGAACGCACCGGCATTCCGTCAAGAGTTACCTCAAGGTCGTCCCTATGGGGACCGACGGAGGTTGAGCCGTGCTCAAAATCGTAATTTCTGCTTTCGCGGAGAGCATCATAGAATTTCTGCGCCCAATCCGCGGTGCTCATGGAAAATTCCGCGTGCTCATTTTCCGAAAGGACGGTCGAAAGATACTCCGCGGCGAATTTTTCCCTTCCGCCGGACATGCCTTTATAAATTTCCGCGGCCTTTTTGTTGAGGCTTTCGCAGTAATTTACCCTTGTGCGGATTATTGTTCCGCCAAGGCGGGCAAGCTGTTCGTCATAAATATCGACCATATCAATGAGCCCGGAATGGTATTTTGCATCCTTGAGCACGGTGTTCCGCTGGTCGAGCACCTTTTTGTAATCCGCGAGCACCGAAAGATATTTCGGATAGAGCTGGCAGAGGGAGGTATCCAGCAGACGGCGCCTTTCCTTTGGTCCGTCACGGAAAAGATTCATATGGCTGGGCGAAAAAACAACTCCGCCCACTGTTCCGGCATATTCGGCGGAACTTTTGATATCGATTCCGTTTTTCTTCATGCTCTTATTGGGTGAAAAGGAAATTTCCGCATTCTGTTCCCGGTGCTCAGCAAAAAAATCCGCCCGGAGATTTGCTTTTTCCGCACCGAACCGGATAAATTCCGAATCCTTCGTCTGGCGGAAGCTTTTTGCGCCGGTGAAGAGCCAGAGAGCTTCCATAAGATTTGTTTTGCCCTGGGCATTTTCGCCGCAGATTATGTTCACCTTTTCGCCGGGGATGATTTCGAGATTTTCGATGTTGCGGAAATCCGAAAGGCTTATTTTCCGGAAAATCATTCTTCTTCCGCTTCCATGGCGGCTACCATATAGGATTTTCCGTAAACTTCGGCAACGTCGCCGGGGCGCATTTTCTTTCCGCGCATTTCGCAGATTTCGCCGTTTACCTTAACTTTTCCGCCCTGGATAAGTTCCTTTGCTTCGCCGCCGGTCATAACCGCACCTGCGAACTTGAGGAAGGAATCGAGCTTTATAAATTCGTCGCGGATCTCAACTTCCACCGGAGCGGAAGGAGCAGGACGGCGCACAAGTTTAAGCTGAATTTTTGCCATAATAAACCTCATTTCTTCATAAGCCCTCTTGTTAAAGGGGGATGTCTGCGAAGCAGACCGGGGGATTTTTATTTTTTAAACAATCCCTCCGTCAAGGCTGCGCCTTGCCACCTTATAAACCCTTTTGTCGTCTTCGACGACATTTCCCCTGGTAGGGGAATCCTCTTTACACAAGGGAGGCTTTTATTCCGGGAATCCTTTTTTCGGGCGGATAATATCCGCACCTACGGTTTTTTTAATCATTCTGCACTTTGCACTATGCATTGTGCATTGAAAAGAATCCCCTCGCCACTTCGTGGCCCTCTCCCCTTTGACAAGGGGCGCTTTATCAGATATCCGCTTTCATTCTTACGGGAAGAACGAGGAATAGGAAGCTTTCGCCTTCCATGGGAACGATTTTTACCGGAGAAAGGGGGCTGTTGATTATCATTTTGACTTTGTCACAGCCGGTGGCCCGGAGAGCCTCCAGCAGGTAGCGGTTATTGAAGCCCATATCGACGGAATCGCCTTTTACGCTGCATTCGACCACGTCGCTGATTTTGCCGAGAGCGGTGGAGCAGGAAATCCGGATTTCGTCGCCGCCGATGGAAAGACGGATGGGGCTTTTGAGCCTGTCGTTGATAAGAAGGCTTGTTCTGTCGATGGAGTTGAGGAAGTCGCGGACTTTTACCTCAACAACGGTGTTGGAATTTGCCGGGATGGAGGAGCGGAAATCAATGAAATCGCCCTCGAGAAGCCGGGAAACAACGTCGTATCTGCCGACACGGAAGATAATGTGCTTCTGGGAAAGGGCTATGAGAACTTCCTCGTCGCCTTCAAGGAGTTTTGCAACTTCGGAAAGGGATTTTCCCGGAACGATGAAATCAAGCTCGTCGCCGTAGCCAACCTGCTCCTGGCGGATTGCAAGTCGGAAACCGTCCACGGAAACTACTGAAAGGACGTGATCCTTGATAATGAACTTGGAACCGGTGTGAACGGGTTTGAAATCGTTCACGGCAACGGCAAAGATGGTCTGGTCGATCATACTTTTGAGGACATCCTGCTTTATGGTGAAGTTGATTTTTTCGTCAACTGCGGGAAGCTGGGGAAATTCCTCCGCTTCGATTCCGATGATGTTATATTCTGCGGCGCCGCCGCGGATTTTTGTGATGAATTTTTCGTCGCTTTCGATTTCGATTTTTTCGGAAGCAAGGCGGCGTACCATATCAAAGAAAAGTTTTGCGTTGAGCACGATGGCGCCGTTTTCGGAAATTCTGGCGGCCATATAAGTGGTTATGCCCAGCTCCATGTTATAGCAGCTCAGGGTAAGGCGGTCGTCCTCCGCAACAATAAGAACGCCCTCCATTGCGGGATGGGTGGTCTTTGCGGCAACGGCGCGGGTCACATTGTTGAGCGCTTCGGAAAGTTCCTGGCGGCTGCAGGAAAATTTCATAAAAAATCCCTCCAAACAGAAAGAAAGAATAGTATTATTCAGTAATAATAGTAGGGGGTGTGGAAAATGTGGAAAAATCCGGAAGGTCTTTTATTTGCGCGGTTTTTCGGACATGCTTTTTCAGCTTTCGGTTCTTGAAAGTTTTTTGAAAAGTTGAAAGGGCAGAAACGCATTTTCCGGCTGTTGAAAATTTTGGGTTTAATTGTCTAAAAGCTGTTGAACCAACAACTTTCAGAAAAGTTTCAACAGTTCAATAGTTTAATTATCTTTTACGTTTTTTGTGATGTCTTCGATGATTTCCCGAAGGCGGGAATCGGTTTTCATCATCTTTTCGGTCTGGCTTAAGGAATAGACAACGGTTGAATGGTCCCTTCCGCCAAATTCCTCGCCGATGGCTTCGGTGCTCATCTGGGTGATATCCTTTACGACATACATTGCAACCTGGCGTGCGCGGCTTATATTTGCGGCGCGCTTTTTGCCTTTTATATCCTGTTCGGAGATATTGAAGGTGCGGCTGACTTCGGTGATTATTTTGCTGATGGTCACCGGGATGGGCCGGCTGTCGTTGAGGATATCGCGGATGGCGTTCTGCGCCATCATGATGGTGATGGGTTTGTTTTCATAAATAAGGGAATTTGCCTTTATGTTCTTTACTGCACCCTCAAGCTGGCGGATATTGCTTTTGAGGTTGCTGGCGATATATTCCGCAACTTCGTTGGGCATTTCCATCTTTAAAAGGTCGGCCTTGCGCTGGACAATGGCGATTCTTGTTTCAAAATCCGCCGGCTGGATATCCGCCATAAGTCCGCTTTCAAAACGGTTGCGGAGGCGGTCCTCAAGGGTTTTGATCTCCTTCGGAGGACGGTCGGAAACGAGAACAATCTGTTTTCCGGCTTCATAAAGGGCGTTGAAGGTATGGAAAAATTCTTCCTGGGTGGAATCTCTTCCGGCGATGAACTGGATGTCGTCCACCAGGAGATAATCGACCTTGCGGTATTTTTCGCGGAAATTTTCTGTTGTCTGGTTGCGGATTGCGGCGATGAGTTCGTTTGTGAACTGTTCGCCTTTTA
The DNA here is from genome assembly GCA_017399625.1 of Oscillospiraceae bacterium. Classification (GTDB taxonomy): domain Bacteria; phylum Bacillota; class Clostridia; order Oscillospirales; family Ruminococcaceae; genus UMGS1668. The sequence continues at coordinate 735 of JAFQBT010000091.1, read as the reverse complement.
CATAGGCAACAACGGCTTCCGGTTTTCTTCTTTTTACCTCGTTCATGATGGCGAAGAGGAGATGGGTCTTTCCGAGACCGGAATCGCCGTGGATGAAGAGGGGGTTATAGTTCCGGATATCGTGGGTTGCAACGGCCATTGCGGCTGCGTGGGCGAACTTATTCGAAGAACCGACGATGAAGGTATCGAAGGTATAGACATATTCGCCCGGTTCCAGCATTACCGGAGGTTCCGGAACCGGAGGGAAGGCAAGTTCCTCCCTTCTGCTCTTGAACTCCTTGCTCTGGATTTCGACTTCCACCGGGAAGCCCAGAACTCCTTCGAATCCGGTTTCGAGGAGCTCCTTATATTTTTTTGAAACGATATCCTGTTTGAATTCGTTCGTCACGTTAAGGATAACTTTTTCCGGGGTGAGCTCCACCGGTTCGATATCCTTGATCCACAGATTGAAGGCAACTTCGGTCATCTGTGTTTTGCAGTATTCTTTTACTAAATCGAATATTTCATAGAAATAATGCATTGATTTTTTTCCTCCGTTTTTAATGAAAATTTTATATTTTTCTAATGGAAGAAAGGAGAAATATAAATTTGGACAGGATAAATTATAGCACAAAATTTAATAAAAGAAAAGGTTTTCCACATATTTTTGGCGATATATTAATAAATGTATTATTATTTATAAAGGAATTGTGGAAAATTGAGAAATGATTTCGTAGGGGCGGATATTATCCGCCC